>WRFS01000021.1 GCA_009778695.1 Oscillospiraceae bacterium | reverse complement strand
GTTTTTTTGCTGCCTTTTTTGACAAAGCACCTCATTTCAAGCCTTTTATTCTGTCGAAATTTATTTTTAACTACTTTATACTCTTACCCTTACCTACATTTGCAACATCAAAATTTATTCTTTTTAGGCACCCAAATCGATTTTTTCCTATTAAGGTATTGAACAAATAAATTTAAGAAACTGACTATTATGTTATTAACACCATTCGAAAGCCATTGTCTGCCTTGGCGTCTCCATAACCAGGAGCTGTATTAAACACTCCATCGTCATTATAGTAGTATACTCCGTCCATAATAACTAAATGGCATATCCTTATAAATCCAGTAAGATTGCTCAGAAAACCAGCTATAACCTGCTTTTATCCATACTTCCTGAATTGCATCTCCCACATGCGATACATCTTTTCCCCCACTTGTGAAATCTGCTAATGTTGTTGCAACCTCATTACTTGTACTATTGTTATATGATGTTGCATATTTTGTACTGCTTCCACCAGTGCTTGCAAACTGATTTTTTCCCACATCTAAATAGCTTGTATTCGTGAAATATTTACCTGAATATGCTTTATTAAAACTCGCCATACTTTCAGCTACACACCCGACTATATCATATATTCCCGTTGTGTTTCCTGTACTGCTTTGTGCTGTATTTGAAGTTAGCCATGCCATTCCTGTTCCTCCGCCTGTTGTATATGATGAATCGCTATTTATTGTTACTTCTCCTCCATTTCTTCCATATTGGCTATGTGTTAAATATGCTATTGCTCCCCATTCACTATTTTTTTCTAAATGACTTCCTTCTGCTCTATCGTAATTATACGAATTTGTATAACAATTTGCTATATTTATATTGTTCCAAGCCAATACTCCTGGTATGCTTACTGCTTTTACTGTGCTCGATAATGCTACATTCCCTATTGTTGCACTTGATGTATTTACATTCGCTCCGCTTCCGTTTTGCATGCTTATATCAAACTTTGCTATCCAGAAACCTGCTATTTCGCTATCCCATTCCCCGTTTGCAAATCCATCACTTGTTCCATTTGTAAATGCTGGATGTATTATATATCCATCGCTACTTCTTGTTATCCCTGCTGAATCTGTTGTATACCCACTTGCTCCAGATTTTGTGTTTGTATCTATAAATCTTACGTCTATTTTTCCTGCTTTTGTTTCATCTGTATTTATTCCTTGTTCTACTCCTGTATAATCTATTTTATATTCGTATCTTGGTATCCATACCCAATAGCTTCCATCTGCTGTTTTTGCATTTGCCCATCTGCTTGTTTTACCATCTGTTGTTCCTGTTTGTGCTGTATAATTATACCAATCCTGTGCTTTAAAATTCGGATCGTCCTGATTTATTTCATAAGTGTTATTTGCCGGTGTTACTGTATCTATATCTCCGGAGCTATCTTTTGCCCAGTAAACGGCTTTCATTCCATCTACCAGTTTTGGTGTATCTACTGTTCCATTCCAGCTTCCATCTGCTACCAATACATCATCATCCGTAGACTTCGGTTCATTTTCTGTGCCTATTCCACCTACTGTATCAGATTCTCCACTTTGATCTGTTCCTTTACCTCCATTAATAAAATTATCCAATATATTTATTGATTGTTCTATTCCTTCGCTTTCCACATTTACCGAATTATTATATATATCTGCTACTTGTTTTACCTTATCAAATAACCCACCATTTATGCTACCTATTGATACAACTGCTAATATTAACATTACAATGACCGTTATTATTAATGCAATTAAGGTTATACCTTTGTTTTGTCTTGTATTCACATTTTTCATTTTTCAAATTCCCCATTTCTTCTTTTGAATTCTCATTTATCTACGTATATATTAACATATTCATTCAAAAATTACAATAAATATTAGAAATTTGTATAATTATGCCAAATAAGGCAAACACTAGCATTAGAAGGAGCTATCATGGAGCCAAAAAAGAAAATTACACTAAAAACTAACCACAAAAAAACTATGCAAAATGTATTACTAAGAGAAGAAATTAATAAAAGACTAGAATTTGCGGCAAATAATAATGTAGAAACAGTTCTGTCAAATCTCGGAACCACATTAAATGGGTTAAATGAAGAACAAGTTGATGAAAAACGTTATGAATTTGGCGACAACATAGTAATACATGAAAAAGAAGAAACCATATTAAAAAAAATCTGGAACTCCTTCGTAAACCCATTTACAGCAATTTTGCTTGTACTCTCAATAGTCTCTTTTATCACAGATATAGTTATTCCATTAAATCAAAACTCACCTGAAGATGTTAACTATATAACCGTTATAATTATTCTAACAATGGTAATTATTAGCGGCATGCTTCGCTTTGTACAAGAAATTCGCTCACGGCAACGCTGCAGAAAAGCTTCTTGCCATGATAACTACAACAACAAGTATAGCACGAATAGAAGAAGGCATAAAAGAAATTCCTATAGAAGAAGTAGTTGTCGGCGACATTGTCCAACTTGCAGCCGGCGACATGATTCCAGCTGATGTAAGAATTATAAAATCAAAAGACTTATTCATTAGTCAATCTTCTTTAACTGGTGAAAGTGAACCCGTTGAAAAAACTTCTAACACTTCACCTATAAAATACGGTGGATATACAGAATACCAAAATCTGGCTTTCATGGGGAGCAACATTATTAGCGGCTCTGCTACAGCTGTTGTTATTATAACAGGTAATGACACCATGTTTGGTTCAATTGCAAAATCCGTTTCAAAAAAAGCAGAGCCAACAAGTTTTGAAAAAGGCGTTAATTCCGTTTCAATGGTACTTATTCGTTTTATGCTTATAATGGTACCCATAGTATTTTTTATAACAGGCATAACCAAAGGCAACTGGATGAGTGCTTTTCTGTTCGCCATATCCATTGCAGTAGGACTAACTCCAGAAATGTTGCCAATGATTGTTACAACATGTCTTGCTAAAGGTGCTGTATCTATGTCAAAAAAGAAAACTGTAATAAAAAACTTAAACTCTATTCAAAATTTTGGAGCTATGAACATTCTTTGCACAGACAAAACAGGAACATTAACACAAGACAAAGTTGCTTTACAATATCATTTAAATGTCCATGGAGATGATGATATTCGTGTACTTCGCTATGCATTTTTAAATAGTTACTATCAAACTAGCTTAAAGAATTTAATGGATATTGCAATAATAGATCGTACAAAAATAGATTCAGAAACTGATATAAATAAATTAACCATGCAATATGAAAAAATTGACGAAGTTCCCTTTGATTTTAATAGACGTAGAATGAGTGTCGTTGTTCAAGACAAAACTGGCAAAACTCAAATGATTACAAAAGGTGCCGTTGAAGAAATGCTTGCCGTTTGTACCTACGTGGAATATAACAGTACCACCCAAACTATAACAGATGAAATAAAAGAAGATATTTTAAAAACTGCCGATGACCTTAATAATGATGGAATGCGTGTAATTGCTCTTGCACAAAAAACTAATCCTTCACCTGTTGGAGCATTCAGCGTTAAAGATGAATTCGACATGGTATTAATTGGTTATCTCGCCTTTCTTGACCCTCCAAAAGAAACAACAATAGATGCCATTAAAGCACTAAAAGAATATGGCGTTACTACTAAAATTTTAACAGGTGATAACGATAAAGTAACTCGTTGTATTTGTAATCAAGTTGGTTTAGAAGTAGATGATTTACTACTAGGTTCGGAAGTAGAAGCAATGGACGACAATCAATTATGCAAGGCCGCTGAAACCACAACCGTGTTTGCAAAGCTTTCACCAAACCAAAAAGAAAGAATTGTTAGCATTTTAAGGAAAAACGGACATGTTGTTGGATACATGGGGGACGGCATAAATGATGCGGCAGCTATGAAAGCTGCTGATATAGGAATATCTGTTGATACAGCAGTTGATATAGCAAAAGAATCAGCTGATATAATATTACTTGAAAAAAGCCTTATGGTGCTTGAAGAAGGAATAATTGAAGGACGCAAAACATATGCAAATATGATTAAATATATTAAAATGACTGCAAGTTCTAACTTTGGGAACATGTTTTCAGTTTTAATTGCAAGTGCATTTCTTCCATTTTTGCCAATGATGAGCATACATTTAATTATACTTAATTTAATTTACGACGTTTCTTGTATTGCAATTCCTTGGGATAATGTAGATGTAGAATTCCTTAAAATACCTAGAAAGTGGGAGGCTTCAACCATTGGCAGTTTTATGATATGGATCGGTCCTACCAGTTCAGTATTTGATATTACAACCTACCTTCTTATGTACTTTATTATATGTCCGCAAATTGTATCACATGGTGTATTATTTAATGCAATTCCCGCTTCTGATATTACCACAAGAGCCTTATACATTGGCTTATTCCAAGCAGGATGGTTTGTAGAATCAATGTGGAGCCAAACACTTGTTATTCATATGATAAGAACACCAAAAGTACCATTTATTCAAAGTCGTGCATCATTCCCAGTATTTGTGCTTACATTTGCAGGTATTGCACTACTAACATCTATTCCTTTAACGAAATTTGGAGAAATGCTTGGATTTACAACACTCCCACTTGAATACTTTGGCTGGCTTGCTCTAACTATAATTCTTTACATGGCACTTGTCACAATAATGAAAAAGCTTTATATTAGACGATATGAAGAATTGTTATAAAGAGAAAACTATCAGTCAAAATTCCTCAGCCAAGTAGCCTCTGGGGTATAGTATAGCTTTTAAAAAGGTGAACGACAGCCCTTTGAGTCCCATGGAATCTCCGGAGGCTTGGAGGAGCCTTTTTAAAAGCTATACTATACCCCAGAGGCGGAAGTTTTAGGCTAAACCATTAATCAGCAACATTTTTTATACGATTGCCCTAAAATATCCTTGACAAAGTATACTGCATATGATAATTTAGTAATCAATACTAAGAGTGAAAAGTAGAAAGGACTGAAATTACTTATGAAACCAAAAAAAATACTATACAAAGCAACTAAATTTAAAAACGTAAAAGAACTACTTGAATTCTCTACAAAAAAATATGCAGACAACACCGCATTCATAATAAAAGAAAAAAAAGATAAAAACATTAATTATAAAAAAATTACATTCAAAAAATTTAAAGAAAACATGGACAACCTGGGCACAGCATTAATTCATTTAGGATTTAAAGATAAAAAAATTGCAGTAATAGGCAAAAACAGCTATGAATGGGCATTGACATTCTTTACAGTTTTAAATGGTGTTGGTATAATAGTTCCATTAGACAAAGGGCTGCCAGAAGAAGAAATTGAAAACTCACTAAAAATAAGTCATGCTGATTGTATATTTTTTGAAAGTGAATATTCAGACTTTATGAAAAAAATTATGAACAACCAAAATACCAGCGTAAAAAATTTTATATGTATGGATAGCGTAAACGATACCCCCTTCCTCTCACTATCTTCATTATTAAATGACGGAAAAAAATTAATAAATGATGGCAACAGAGAATATATCGATGCAATCATTGATGAAGAAAAATTTGCTTCACTTATATTTACCTCTGGAACAACATCACTGTCAAAAGGAGTTATGCTTTGTCATAAAAACTATACTTCTAATATCTATGGTCTCAGTTCTATTTATGAATTATATCCCGAAACAGATATAAATATGGCATTTTTGCCATTTCATCATACATTAGGATTAATAGGAATTTTATTTATGCTTAGTAACGGCATAACAAACGTATTTTGTGATGGATTAAGACATATTCAAACAAATTTAGTTGAATATAAAGTATCTACATTTGTTGGCGTTCCACTAATATTAGAATCCATGTATAAAAAAATTATGACTGAAGTCGAAAAACAAGGTAAAACCAATTTAATTAAAATAATGGGTAAAGTTTGTAGTTTTCTACTTATATTTGGTATAGATATTAGAAGAAAAGTGTTTAAAGAAATTTTAGATAACTTGGGCGGACACCTAAGACTTGTAATAAATGGTGCAGCTGCTATTGATAAAAATACAGTTACAGGATTTAGAAATTTTGGAGTTTTTTCAGCTCAAGGATATGGTTTAACAGAAACAACTCCTGTAGCTGCATTAGAGCATATAAAAGCTGTCAGATATGGTTCTTGTGGTCCAGCACTGCTTGACGTAGAAATAAAAGTTGATAATCCAAATCAAGACGGTATAGGAGAAATTCTTGTAAAAGGACCAAATGTAATGCTTGGTTATTTTGAAAATAAAGAAGCAACTGATAATGTATTAAAGGATGGATGGTTCTATTCAGGAGATTTAGGCTATATTGATAAAGATGGATACTTATTTATTACTGGAAGAATGAAAAATGTAATTGTACTTAAAAACGGTAAAAATATTTATCCAGAAGAAATAGAACTTTTAATAAGTGCTTTACCGTATATCGCAGAAAATATGGTGTTTGGAAGCCCAAAAGAAGATGACTATGTATTGTCTGCTAAAATAGTATATGATAAAGAACATACAAAAAACCAATTTGGTGAAATTTCTGAAGAAGAGTTAAAAGGATTAATTTGGCAAGATATAAAAAATATTAATAAAAATTTGCCTAATTATAAGCATATTAAAAACATTATTATTACATCTGAACCTATGATTAAAACGACTACTTCTAAAGTAAAAAGACATGAGGAACTGGGGAATATGTAAAGAAGATGTCCTAGAATACGAGCAGCCTTCCGTGGGTGTAATATCTTTTTAAAAAACTCCCTCCAGGTCAAGGAGTAATCCGTATGCCTCAAAGGGCTGTCGGGCAGCTTTTTAAAAAGATATTACACCCACGGAAGGCTACTTATGATATCAAAAGTTTTACATTCTAGGACACTTTCTTAATTAGGAATTAATGGTTTCCATTTCTTTCCCGCAACATTGTATGCCACAGCCAGCACATTTACAGTCTTCGAGCACTTTTACCTTTGCTCCGCATGATTTACATACTCTAATATCTGATTTATTTTCCATAATATCTTCCTCCTTTATAAAATTATTATATCACTAATCATATTTATTAGTCTATATTTATTTTAGGAAACTTAATATTCATTGTTAATATTCAATTTACTCTAGTAATAAAATTACTCAAGCTATCCCCTTTTGACATTCTAACCCTTGGCAATGTTAATCTATCCATACCAGGATACACTCTTCCTGGTATAATTGTAAGTGCCAATTTATAGCCCGTTACTGTAAGCATTTTCTTTGTAAAATCATTATGATCCCCATATGGATAGCAAAACACATCATTAGAACCTATTATTTTCTGTGTTGTCATTAAATCATTATAAGCTTCATCATAAGTCATTGTTAAAAATCTACCCTTCCCATCTTTGCCTGCACGATGCATATCATGTGAGTGAGAGGCAAATTCCAATATCGGCGATTCATATTGTGCAATAGTTTTACTTCCTATTTTGGAAGTAATTATAAAAGATGTAGCTTTTACATTATACTTTGCTAATATTGGTATAGCCAATTTAAAAAAACTTTGGGAACCATCATCAATTGTTACAACAACACTTTTATTAGGTAGTGATTTTTTCCCTTCCACAAACTCATATACCTCTTTCCAAGAAGGATAATAATAGTTATTATCCGACAAATATTTCATCTGCTTTGCAAAAGCCGATATTTCTGTATAGTTATTATCTTTTCCTTTTTCGCCTTTGCTTGCATCATAGAAATTATGATACATCAAAATAGGCAAACCCCTTACACTTGTATTCACCTTTGATACCGTTGTTTTACTTTTATCTATCTTGACTGTCTGTGCATCTTTTGCCGATGTTGTATTTGACTGTATTATGTTTGACTGTACTATATTTGTATTTGACTGTGCTGCGTTTAAGTTTTCTAGTGAATTAACTTGTGCATTTAATGACTCAATTTGTGCATTTGTTAATTCTTTTGACATACCTATATTTCCGCTACTATTTTTATCACTCACAAAAGAATATATTAAAGTAGCAGAAACCATAATACAAACTGCATTAAATATAATAAGCATAACAATTACAGCATTTCTCATATTCTCACCTGTATATTATTATGTCTACTCTTTTAATGAAAATACTATTATTTAATAATTGGCTATAAACAAATAAAAAAGAGCAATACAAAAATCGGGCTGTCGAGGACGCCAGCCCCTACGAAAATGTAAGGGTCGACGTCCTCGGCGACCCAAAAACAATAATTCTATGACACCATCTTCTCGCTAAACCTCCATAATTATCGGCAAACTAACGGGGTAATTTTTTTCCCCATTTCCTGTAAGCCGTTCTATGTCTGTATTTCCCTTGCCACTCTAGTTTTGTCGGATTTTCTGACAACTTAGTTGGACTTATTCAAAACTCATGGGTCAATAACAAATCAATAACAAACCGAAATCAATAACAAATTCTTTTTTATGTTATATACTTATTCATAAATTTTTCCAATCAAATTTCAAATTATACTTATAGATATTTTTTATAGTTCTCTCTAATTATTCCTCTTCTTTTGCGTTTAACTCTTGGAACAATTCCTTCTCATCTTCTATAATTTTTATTAACTCTTCTTTAGATGGTAAATATGTTAAATATTTAGAAGCATATACATTCTTTACATCATCTCCTAATGTCATTTCAACAACTGTATTATCCTTATCTGCACACAAAACTATACCAATAGGCTCGTTCTCTCCTTCAATCATTTGTGTTTTCTTATAATAATTAACATACATCTGCATTTGTCCGAATATCTTGGTGCGTTAATTTCCCAATTTTTAAATCAATTATTACAAAACATCTTGCTAATCTATTATAAAAAACTAAATCTGGATAATAGTATTCTTCTCCTACCTTTATTCGTTGCTGGCTTCCAAAATATCCAAAACCTGTACCCAACTCTAATAAAAATTCTGTTAAGTGTGATAGTAATGCTTTTTCCAAATCTGTTTCTAAATACTTCTTATTCTCTTTTAATCCTGTAAACTCAAAGATATATGGTGTTTTTAATAAATCTTCAGGTTGTTTAGGTATCAAACCATTTTTAGAAAGCTCTAAAATTTCTTCTTTGTCTGGTGATATTAATAATCTATCAAATAACTTCGTATTTATCTGTCTACCTAATTCTCTATATCCCCAATTTGATTTGATTGCTTCATTCAAGTAAAACGTTCTTTCTTCTTCTCTCGATATTCTTATTACTTCCTGAAAATGTGACCAACTCAATTCGGTCGGCACTGCCGACCAAATTGGAAAGTATTCATAAAACCTTCTCATTCTTCTAATACTTACCGCAGAAAATCCACTTCCAAATTCTGAAGTTAACTTATTTGCTAAACTATCCACTATTTGTTTTCCATAACTTGCTCCACTACTTGCATCTAAAAGTTCGTCTGTTATTTTTCCAACATACCAATATACTTCTACCATTGTACTATCAATATGCTTTAGCACTTTGCTTCTAGCTTCTATAATTTTATTTCTTATATCTACATAAATTGGTTCAATATCAATTAATTCATTGTCATTACTTTTTTTAGTAATACTATTCATAATTTTTTCCTCCTTTCGCATTTTTCACTGCTTATCATATTACAATATTTTACAAATTTCAATAGTTGTGCGAATATTTGTTCCTTTTGATGGCAATAAAATGTAAAAAACATTTGAATTATATATAATGATAATAACAAAATTGTAATTAGTCTTCAACTTCCACCTTTGGTATTGACATTGCAAAACCTGTTGTATGTGGTTTAAAACTTAGAAAGTCCTCATTTTTTATTCTAGGTTTCTCTTTTTGAACTCTATTTAAAGTTTTGGAATTGTTATTAATAACAACTATTCGATATTCCTTCATAGCAAATGCTCTAAAAAGTGTTTTTCAAAATTATCATAATAATTCTGAATGGTAGAAGAGCCATCAATCTTGCCACTTACAGTCGCTGTATTATATTTATCTAGCTTTTCATGGAGTGCCTCTCTCATCTGCTGTTCCTCCTTTAGAAAAATATTTGGTTATTATTTTTTCAAGCTCTATCATATTTTTTACCAATCTATTTCACTTAAAATTTTTTCAGCTATTATATTACACTCATGTATATCTCTATTAAAAGTCTCTACATCAAACATTTCTACAAATACATTATATATAATTTTACCTAGTTTTTCTGGGTTTATATCTTTTACAACATTTCTTAAAATCATATTTGATTCTATATCATATTCATCGCTGGGGCATCCTATATCTAACAGACCAATTGCATTACTACCTCCTACATATTTTGTCTTATTTTATCATAAAAAAATTTATAATACAATTGCAAAAATAAGAATAACTTATACTTAGAAACAAATCTAAATAATTATGACAACCAAATTTTGCTGTTTTAAAATGCAAAAAAGGAAACTATTTTTTCTATAAAACATTTCCTTTTTTTGTTAATTTTTCAGGTCATTTTTATGTCGAAAACCTCTTAAATTTTGACCCGTCAATAACAAATCAATAACAAATGCAATTGACCGAGCTCCGAAACGCTTGATATCAGCGGTTTCCACTACACCTCCATAATTATTGGCAACACCATTGGATTTCTTCTTGTTTTTTTATAAACGTATTCCCTTAATTCATCTCTTAATTTTGTTTTTATTGTTATCCAATCCTTCATACCAGCGTCTTCGCATTCCTTGATAGACTGCCTAACAACTAATTTTATTTCCTCCATTAAATTTTCTGATTCTTTTACATACACAAAACCTCTAGATATTACATCTGGGCCTGAAAGGACCTCTCCTGTTCTCCCATCCAAAGTAACTACAATTATAATTAATCCGTCCTGTGATAAATGATGTCTATCCCTTAAAACCATGGCACCAACATCACCTATTCCTAATCCATCTACCATTACTTTTCCATTTGGTACCATACCATTAAACTTAGTACCATTTTGTGTTAATTCTAATACCTTACCATTTGTCATGAAAAAAATATCTTCATGTTTCATGCCTATTTTTTTAGCTGTTTCAGCATGAGCAACTAAATGCCTGTATTCTCCATGAACTGGCACAAAATATCTTGGCTTCAACAACGATAATATTAACTTTTGTTCTTCCTGATTTGCATGTCCAGAAACATGTATATCCTCTAATGCACTATATATTACCTCTGCTCCTAATTGCATCAAATCATCAATTACCTTTGCAATCAGCTTTTCATTCCCTGGTATCGGATTTGCAGAAATTATTATCAAATCATTTGAATTTATTTCTACTTTTCTATGTTCGCCTGTTGCCATTCTTGTAAGAGCAGACATGGTTTCACCTTGACTACCTGTAGTAATTATTACTAATTGTTCAGGTGTATAATTATTAATCATATCAATACTTACAAATATATTTTCAGGTACTTTTATATAATCCAACTTCATTGCTGTCTCAATCATTTTTTCCATACTTCTACCTACTACTGCAACTTTTCTTGAATTTTTAACAGCAGAGTTTATTATTTGTTGTACCCTGTGAACATTTGATGAAAATGTAGCTATTATTATTCTTTTTTTACAATTGAAAAATATCTTATCAAACACTTCTCCTACTGAACTTTCGGACATGGTATATCCTTTTCTTTCAGCATTTGTACTATCTGATAACAACGCTAATACACCAGCACTCCCTATCTCTGCTAACCTACTCAAATCCATTTTAACATTATCTATAGGTGTAAAGTCCACTTTAAAGTCTCCAGTATGAACTACCATGCCAACTGGTGTCTTTATTGCCAACATTACAGAATCTGGAATACTATGACAACTTCTAATAAATTCAACTTGAAAAACTCCAAGTTTTACAATATCTCCTGGTACAACCATATTTAATTGAGTACTTTGTAATAATTTATGTTCTTCTAACTTATTACTAATTAGTCCCATTGCTAATCTTGTAGCAAAAATTGGTATATTTATTTGTCTTAACACATATGGAATTGCTCCAATATGATCTTCGTGTCCGTGGGTTATAACTAACCCTCTTATTTTATCTTTATTTTTTTCAAGATAAGTTATATCTGGTATTACTAAATCTATTCCTAGCATATCATCTTCTGGAAATGCTAACCCACAATCTATTATTATTATATCATTCTCATATTCAAAAACCGTCATGTTTTTCCCTATTTCAAGAATTCCTCCTAATGGGATGATTTTTAATGGTGATTTACTAAATAGAGTTTCATTTTGCCTTTTAGATTCCGCTTTTTGCCATCCGTTTATGCAATTGTATTGAATTCCCTGTATTTATATCTTTTCCTTTTTGGCTTTCCGCCTTTTGATTTCCGCTTTCTATACGGATATTTTCTTTTTGGTCTATTATTCTTCTTAGACCCCTTTGGTAAATTATTTAAATTTTCTTCCATTATTTTTTCCTTCTCCTCTTTTTCTTATTATACATAAATTTGTACAAATTCAGTTTGAAAAAGTTTAGATGAACTGCAAAGCAAAAACAATCAAAAACACAAACTCATAGTCCCCAAAAGTATTTGCAAAGCAAAACTTTTAGGAGAAAACAATGAGTAGCATAATAAATGAGTGTTTGAGCCTGCGAAAATGCGATTGATGTAAAACTTATGAAGTTGAAACGAGCAATTCACTAAAATTTTTTAAACTATTTTAAATTTCCGAACACTTTTTAAAATAAACAAATAATATATCTCATTTTTCCCAATATTGGTACTAACTGTTTATTATTATACTATATACCTTCCCATTTTGTCAAGTATTTTTGTATAAATCTTCAATTGGTACTATTTTAGAGTTTTTAGTAAAGTAGCTTGGGATGTCTAGTATATAGTTTTTAAAAAGCGAACGACAGCCCTTTGAGGCCCATGGAATCTCCGGAGGCTTAGAGGAGTTTTTTAAAAACTATATACTAGACATCCCAAGCGGACATTTTATATAAAATCTTTAATTATCCTTCAACCACTGCTCCCAGTAACCCTGCATCATTTTTAAGTTCTGCACATACTAACTCTGGTTTACTAAAATTGTTAAACAGCCTTAGTTTATTTTCTATTCTATACAAAAACAAATCTTCGTAATATGCGAAACTTCCGCCGATTGAAACAACTTCTGGCTCTAATATATTTATCAAATTAGAAATCCCAATCGCTAGTGCTGAAGTGTAATCGCTTATAATTTCATCCATTATTCCGTTCTCTGCTTTCCGTTTCCTGTTTTTCGTTAATTATTTCAATTAATTCTTTACCAGTTATCATTTTATCTATATCATAAGCTTTTCGCACACTCTCTTTCAATGCTGTAATAGAACCATATACTTCAAAACAGCCATTGCTTCCACAAGTACAACTTTTACCATCAACATTAATAACCATATGTCCTACTTCAAGTCCATCAAAACGCTTTGGTTTAAGTAATTTCCCATTGTAAAAATATGCTCCACCAATTCCAGTTCCAATTATTAAAAATAATGCGTCATCATAATTTTTTAAACTTCCAAACTTCTTTTCAGCTAAGGCAGCACATTTCGTATCATTTCTTAAAATTATTGGAATATTATTTTTATCACTATATTTAAGCTCATCTTTTAAAATCTTTACTATGTTAAAATTATATATTCCAAGATTATTTGCATTTACAATTTCTCCATCCTTAATAGTTCCGTGGGCTACATATTCCAATTAATGAAATTTCATTATTTGTACTTAAAATCCCATCTTTTATAACCCTAACCAAAAAATCTTTAATATTGCTTTTATCCTTTGGTAAATCAATTTCTTTTTTAGATATAATTTTAAAATTATCATCAATTAAAGCCAGCCCTATGTGGCTTCCACCTATATCAATTCCAAGTTTCATTTTTTTCCTCCCTTACACGCCTGCTGCAGAGAACAAGAACGTACCCATATATACCTGAATAATTGGTACTAAAACAACCAACACGAAGAAAATCAACACTGCACCTACAAAAGCATATACAACTTGTGGCAATGCTTTAGTAACTCTTTCCATTATAGTATCAATGTCTACTTGCATATAATCTAATAACTTCTCTAACATTACAGTTAAATCCGTTTGCATTCCTATTCTTAACATTTCTGTAACCATTGATGAAGAGTATCCTGCAGTTTCAAATGGTTCTATCCACGATTCACCAAGCAATATATTATTAGCAGATGTCTCAATAACCGACAATAAAGCTAAGTTAGAAACCACATTTTTACCAATCTCTAGAGATTCTTGTATTCTAGTTCCATTTTTAACATTTAATAATACTGCACGCATAAACCTAGAAAAATCTATTGCATATATTAACTCCCCAAATATAGGTGCTTTATATTTAAATTCATGAAATCTATATCTTCCTTTTGGTGTGTTCACATAATACACTATAGAACCAATAATTGCACCAATAACTATAAATATTATATACCAATTTGCCATCATAGAATTAACTACACTCTGAAACCATAATGTTATAGCTGGCAATGTTTCTTTTGATCCAACAGATTCAAAAACTCCTTGCAACATTGGTACGGCAAAAATTGTTCCACCAAATAGCATAATTAATATTCCACCAAATTGTGCTATATTAGGTAGTAATATTCCCTTTATCTTTTTATTTAGTGCCGCACTTTCCTCTAAATAATTTACAGCTTGAAATAATGTTTCCGTTAATGCTCCAGATAATTCTCCTGCTTTTATCATACTAATATATATTGTAGAAAATATATTGTCATAATATTCTAATGTGCTATATATGCTCTGTCCAGCCTGAACCCCAGACAATACGTCCTCCAAAATTTCTTTGAAAGTTAAGTTTTCTGTATTGTCGATTATTGTTATTAAAGCATGAATATTATTGAAATTAGCCTTTTTTAATAAATAAAAGTTTTGTGTAAATATTAAGACGTCTTTAGGCCTAACCTTTTGGTTCCCTAAATACGCAATCCTTATTCTATCCATTAACTTCATTTTTCGAACTTTTTTAGTGTTTTTAGCTATCGTAACATTAACCGATTTTAGTAATTCTTCCCTGCCAGTAACATTTTTCTTTTCTTTTTTTACTGCTCTTTTTCTTTTAACAGTTTGTATTACAGAAATAGGTACCAAGCCGTTGCTTCTAAGTTTCCTCATCAAAATTAAACGACTTACATCTTCTACTTTATTTGTTACAATTTGTCCACCTTTGGTTATTGCTTTATAATGATAAACTGGCATATCCTCCTCACTTCCTACACAACAATTTGTTTATTTTCCATTTGAAGAATTGTTTTATTTAATATTTCTACATTCTTTTGTTCTATTTGCATTTGTGCTTGTTCTCTTGAAATTTTTCCTAATACAAATAAATTTGCTACAGAGTTTATTAATGCAATATTTCCTTTTTCTGAATTAGATTGAATTGCATCTTCCATTTCTGAAGTACTGAATTTTTCTTTCCTAATATATCCGCCTATTACATTATCTACGACCATAACTTCTGGAATTAGTACTAAACTGCCATCTTTGGCTGGTAACAATCTTTGTGAAGTAACTAGTTTTAATATTGAAGATAATAAAAATTTAATAGACATTTGGTCGCTAATATCATAAAAATTAATTATTCTATCGATTGTTTCTGCACATGATTTTGTATGTAGTGTTCCTATAACTAAATGCCCTGATTCTGCAGTTTCTATGGCTGCATCCATTGTCTCTCTATCTCTTATCTCTCCAATTACAATTATATCACAATCTTCTCTTAGTGCATTTTTAACTCCATCACTAAATTTTAAACAGTCTCTTCCTAATCCTATTTCTTTTTGAACAATTATTGATTTTTTTGAAACATGTTTATACTCTATAGGGTTTTCTAATGTTAAGATTTTCTTGTTTTCAGTTTCATTAATTTCATTAATCAATGCATTTAATGTTGTAGTTTTTCCTGAATTAGTTTTTCCTGTTACAAGAATTAATCCCTGTTTTTCTTTTGTCATTTGTCTTACAACTTCTGGAACACCTAATTTATTAAAAGTTGGCAATTGGTTTTTAATTAATCTTAGCGTAAATACAGGCACGTCATTTGATAAAGAAATGTTTACTCTTAAACGTATGTCCTTATATTCTGCTGCTGAATCCAATTTTTTAGTTTTCTTAAAGATTGAATCTTGTTCTACATTGCCACTTATAAAATAGTCATATAATTCCGACATATCCTCCGCATCAAGGATTTCAAAATCTTCAATTGGAACTAGTCCTCTTACTACTCTAAGCATTGGTTTTAGTCCACATATTAAATGTACGTCTGAAGCTCCCTTTTCCATAGCAATATCTAGTATTTTATCAACATTAATCATTATTTCCTCCTCTAATGGTATGGGACAATCCTTCCCATACTGACACACTACGATGCTAAGGAATATCCCATAACGCTACCGTATGTGTTTTAATCTTCATTAATATATCTTAAGCTTCTTATTTACTTCTTCTAATGTTATAATTCCATCTACAACTTTTCTTAATGCATCTACTATTATTGGTTTGTAATCATATTTTTCAGCTATTTTTTTAATTTCAATACTTGAGATATTATTTGCTATTGCTTCACGTATTTCCGTATTAACAACTAATACTTCAAAGCAAGCTATACGTCCATATGCTCCTGTATTGTTACAGTATTCGCAACCTTTTGCTGTGTATGTTTTTTTGTCTTTTAAGTCAATTTCTATATTGTTTTCTGCTGCTATTTTAGAAATAATTTCTTTTTCTTCTTTTGTAAAATCTCTTTCTTCTGAGCATTTTGGGCATACGCGTCTTACTAATCTTTGTGAAATTAAAGTTGCTATGGTGCTCGCAATATCGTAGTTTGAGATACCTAGTTTTCTTAATCTGGTTATTGCCTCTATTGAATCTATTGTGTGTATTGTAGATAATACATAATGTCCTGTTTGTCCAGCTTGCATCGCTATTTCAGCCGTTTCAGTATCTCTTATTTCTCCTACAAGAATTATATCTGGATCTTGCCTTAATACTGTTCTTAGCGAACCTGAAAAAGTTATCTTATTATCTATTTCTATTTGATTTAAGCCTGGTATGGTAATTTCTACTGGATCTTCTATTGTTGTAACATTTATTTCTGGTCTATTTAAGTATTTTATTATACTATATAATGTTGTTGTTTTTCCTTCTCCTGTAGGTGCCGCAACTATTGTAACGCTGTTACTTTTTTCAAATGCCCTTTTTACCAACGCTGGATCTCTTGGAAATCCTAAATCAAATACATCTTGAATATCACTATTTTTCTTTAACAACCTTAAAACAATTTTCTCCCCAAACACATTTTTTTGAGAAGAAACACGAATATTATAATCATCATAAAGATTAATTCTTCCTTCTTGTGATTCTTGCTTTTCAAGATGCATATTAGAAATTGCCTTTAGTCTACCAATTAATTGATCTTTTTTATCTGGCGGTATTGTCGTTATTACTAATAATTCACCATCTACTCTAAACCTTACCTGCACACCTTCTGCTAAAGGTTCAAAGTGTATGTCGCTTGCTCTTTTAGACATTGCACTTCTTATTACAGTATCAACTAACGATATAATGTCTTTATTTAAATTAATATTTTCATCACTTACATGCTCATATGAACCTAATATTTCATCAATTAAACTTTCAAATGTAATATATTTTTCCATTACTAAACCTTTGTTTAGCAACATCAATCTTATTGATTCAATAGCACCTTTATTAATTCCATCTGCAAAACATACTTTAATTTTACCACCAACTATTTCAAATGGTATACACTTATTCTTTTTTGCAATATCTAAAGATACATAATCTAAAAAGTCTACTTGAATATCTCTTGATGTTAATAATATGGTTTTTTCGCCAAGAATATCCCCTATTGCTTTTAACAAAGTGTCTGAATCGCAGACCTTTAATATGTGTAAGATATCTCCTATCTTTCTGTGGGGATGTTCTTTTTGATATTTTACTGCAAGTTGAATATCGTCTTCAGTTATAACACCTTTTTTTACTAATTCAATTCCTATTGGCACTGTTCTATTTGTTTCCATTTATGTGAATTCCCCCCATTATTTATTTATTTTCAACGTTTGAATATCTATGTTTTTTTCTAAATTATTTTCTTTATAATATACTCGTAAATCTAATTTTTTTATTAAATCTTGTTTGTCTTCATTTCCTGGTATTTTATTATAGTCTGTTATGTTTAACTCTACTTTATAGTTTGTATCTATTATTATACCTAAAATTTCATTATCTGCTTGTCCATAATCTTTGGTATATGTACCTGCTTTTAATCTTTCATCATCATATGGTAATAATTCTGCATTTTCAAATATTTTTACGGCATAATCTGTGCAAACTGCTGCTTTTTGTGTAGAAACCAAAGAAGAATATACATTAATAGTTATCATAGATATCATTGTTATAAATATAACTACTATAATCATTGCAATAATTATGTCCATCTCTATGACACCATTATTTTGTCTTAATTTGTTTTTAAACATATCTCTGCCCCCTCGTAGTGCCTAGGGTTCAATCATGAACCCCTACAATATTCTGTATTTTGCATACAATATTCCAATTGCCAAAAATACAATGCCAGAAATAACTTCTATTATTAAATACCTTGGTCTTATTTTGTTTCCGCAATACCTACATTTGCCTTTAAGAAATATATAACTCCATACAGGAATTAAGTCAAGGAATTCTAGCCTATGTTCACACTTTGGGCAATATGAACGTTTAATTAATATGTCTTGCTTTAGCGGTATTCTATGAATAGCTAATGTTAAAAAACTACCTATTAAAGTTCCTATGGTGAAAGCTAATATAAAATATATTGCCATCATAATTATCATTTGCATATCTTGTTACTCCATAACACTAATGTGTACATATTTTTCAGAATTTGCACACATTAATATTATCAAAAGAAGGAAGTGTTCTGTACCCATAATGATACAAAGAATGTAGGGGCGAACATCGTTCGCCCATGGACATTCACTGAACGTCCTTATAAATTTAAGGACACCCTTCATTTAACTAATATTAATTAATTGATATTCTTACAAATTATTTGGCATATAATTATCCATTATATTTGTTAAGTCGTTAATTTGAGTAGCTTCATTATTTGCAGCCGCATCATATTGATTTACAGCATTTGTGGTTCTATCAAATATTCCACCAGGTTGTAATTGCGTTATAGCAACACCTGCTAATATTAACAACACTATTACTGTAATAATTAATGCTATTAATGTTATACCTCTTTGACCTTTCATTTAATATACCCTCCTTTGTTTTTATTTTGTATATTTAATAAATAAATATTACCTAAATTAAAATTATTTTGTATATTAAGTGGATACGAAAATCCACCCATACAATTTATTTTTGTGCATTACTATCTACTGTTACGTTACTTGTTGTACTTCCCGCTGTTGTATTGGTTGTACTAGTTGTACTAGCTCCACCAGAATTATCCGCAAATGGGTCTATTTTCCCTGGCTGATAGTCATTTGTAGCCTGATATTTGTTTATATCACTATCTTTAACAACATATGTTACCAACACATTCTGTTGATTATCTTCTAATGTTGTATTTAATTCCTGTTGTAATGTGTCTGGTAACGCATATTGCACTTTTTCTGGTACAATCTTATTGCTTGGTAGCACACCGTAAAAAAATATACCAAATATTAGCAATATAACTATTATTAACAATGCTAACATAATTATATTTTTAAATATTGATTTTACCAAGTCCATCCCTTCTTTCTTCTAAATGTTAATACTAATACCTTTTATTGTAAATGTTCCAACTAAACCTACACTAGGTGTGGTTGAATTTGCATCTGTTCCATTACTTGTATCTGTGGCTGCAACTGCTACTGTATCTGGTGCTAAATTAAAGCCTTCAATCTTAAACCCTACTAATTTGGGATCATTTTCTAAATTAGATACAAAATTTGTTATTCCCCTATACGAACCTCTAACTGTAAAATTTAAGTTTTTCACATCTGAAGCAGCTCCTGTTGTAACATCCATTGTTAGTGTTATTTTATTGCTAGTTGCATAATTTCCTATTTTAGTCCACAAAAATTCCATTTCATATGTTTGAGCTGTGTTTGCTTTATTTATTTGATCTTTTGTGCTTTGATTTAATGCATCTTGATAATTTTTTTCTTCCGTCACTAAATCTGTTAATGCCTTGCTTAGTTCATCATTTTTACTTTGAAAAGTAACTTTATTTAATTCATTGCTTTGCTCTATTTTATCATCTAAATCTTTACTCGTTTGCTGTATTTGAGGTATACTATAAACACTATATCCCAATACAGTCATTCCATTTTTTAAAAGAGTAAATGTTACAAATGCAAGTAATAATATTATTATTACTATTAAAATTCTTTTTATCATGGCAAATCTCCCCCTATTGTGATTTTTACCACAGAAGTATCATTTTGTCTATTATCTCCAACATTCGTTGTTACGTTTGTTAATATTCCGTTAAGCTTTAATACCGCCACAAAGTATCCAAGAGATTCATATTTGTTAGACTCTGCATTAATAACTATATGGTTGGCAGAATCGTTTTGTATTAATGTTAATTTAACATCGCTAGGTATTGATGCCATAATTTGATTCAACAAATTTGGAATAGCGTTTTTATATTTATATTCTTCCACAAGTGCTGCATTAATGTCTTGTAATCTGCTTATTCTGCTTGTATAATCTGTCTTTTTAGAATTTACTTTGTCTATATTTGTTCCTAATTCTGATATTTTCTGATTAGTATCCGAAATAACTGCATCTACGTCTGAAGTCTTGCTTTTAAGTTGCCCCTCCAATGTTACACTTATAACTATAAATATTATAATAAAAGTTAATAATCCTACTGCAAACTTTATTAAACCATAATCAGCTTTACCTAATGGATTATTAAGGTTACCCACTTTACCAAAGCTTATACTATCTTTTAAGCCTTTAAAAAAATCACTAAATGTTTCAGCACTTATATCTGAACTCATCTTTAACCCAACTGATTTAAAGGAGAAGCTTCCTTTCATATAGTCATTTTTAAAATTAGCTTCTTGAAAACCATCGCCTAATCCTTGCATACCAAGTGCTATAGCCGAGTTAACTTGTAGATAATCTCTAACATTTATTTTTTTAGATTTTCTATCTATAAAATATGGTACTAAAATTTCACATTTAAATTTTGTTAAATATTCTTGAAAATATAAATCAATATTATTAATTACCGAACCACTGCCTGTAATATATACTTTTTGCACGCCAATAACTTGGCTTTCAAGCTTTTCTTTAATTTGCAATACAATTTCATATAGTTCTGGCATTATATCTTCCAAATAAGCATTTTCAACTAAGCTGGTTTCACTCGTTTCCATCGTATATATTGTTGTATTTTTACATATTTCATATGCTTTTTTTAAGTCGTTTTCTTTTGCATTTATCTTTTGTAGTATTTGCTTCATTCCATTTTCTATAACATCTATATTTACAATTTCATTATTTGAAATTGTAGTAATAGTAGTATTGTCTTCAATATTTATAATCGAAACATTTTCTGTTTCATTTTTTACTAAATTAGAAATTGCAACTGGCAAAGGCGTTAAGTTAGTTATTTTATATTTTTGTAACTTTTGAATTTGAGTTATTGCATTTGTTTTGTCAACAGATATATATATTACATTAGATTTATCTTTATTAATATAATCATGAGATAAAATATATCTTGAGTCAAATAAATTAAAATTTATTTTCTTCTCTTCGCATAACATCTCAAATTCTGAACTTAATAAGCTGGCTAAATCTTTCTTTTTCAACATACTAAATATTGAAAAATAATTATATATTTCACCATTTAAGTTCAAACAAATATTAGCGTTTTGGCTTTGTGTTTCTGTAATTATTTCTTCTATTGAAGTTTCTAAGCTGTCAGATATTTTTATGCCAAACACATCTACTGTAGTTTCTTCATGTTCTCTAGAAATTTTTGCATATTGAATTATATTATTTTTTACGCATATGCCTAAACAACTAGCCATTTCTTTCTCCTTTGATTACTATGCGAAACCACTCTTTGGCTCTGCTTCAGTAACAAGCTATGAGGATTTTTAAAGAACCTTTTACACTTATTACATGAAACTCACTTATTATATTTTCCGCATTTTTTGTTTAAAAAATACTTATATTTTTTATATTTTAAAAACTTAAATTAATTTTATATGATTTTACGCTTTAAAGTCAATACATTTTGCTTCAATGTAACTTAAATGTAACATCATTGTAATATTTTTGTAATATTTAAGTGTAATAGCAAATGATTGCCCTAACAATTACGTGTTTAAAAACTTTTTTGAATAAATTTTAATTTTTCAGGAAAAGATATTGTTAGTGCGGAGGTAAGCATGCGATGGAAGATATTAAAACAAAACAAGATTACCAAAATTATGTTGATACCAAAACCCCAAATTCTCCTATATTAAAAAACTGCATAAATGCATTTTGGGTAGGTGGACTTATTTGTGCAATTGGGCAATTATCTTTTTATTACTTTAAAAATATTGGATTAACTGAAACAATCTGCAATACAGCTGTTTCTGTTGAACTAATTGTTATAGCGATACTTTTAAGTGCATTTAATATATTTAATAAAATAGGAAAATTTGCAGGAGCAGGCTCTCTTGTACCAATCACAGGCTTTGCTAATTCTATCGTTGCCCCTGCTATGGAATATAAATCTGATGGACAAGTTATGGGTATTGGAGCGAAAATGTTCACAATTGCAGGTCCTGTGCTTGTGTACGGAATCAGTACATCAGTAGTCGTTGGCTTACTGTATTTGATATTTTAATTCCGTGTGAGGTGTAGTATATGGTAATAGTTAATAGTTTTTAGCAAAGTAGCTACCTTAAGTATAGTATAGCTTTTAAAAAGGTGAACGACAGCCCTTTGAGGCATACGGATTACCCCTTGACTTGGAGGAGCCTTTTTAAAAGCTATACTATACTTAAGGTAGCGGAAGTTTTAAGCTAAACTATTAAACAACCCACAACGAAAATTAAATAGAATAGAAAGAAAGGAAAGCATACTATGAAAAAACTAGGTTCACAAACAATTACATTCGATAATCCTTCAACCATATTAGAAGTTTCAAGCATAGTTGGTCCAAAAGAAGCTCAGGGCCCATTAGCAGAATACTTCGATTTGTGTTTAGAGGATGAATTCTGGGGTGAAAAAACTTGGGAAAAAGCAGAAAGCAAATTAATGAAAGAAGCAGTAAATACAGTTATAAGTAAATCAAATATTTCTCAAAATGATATTGAATATGTTTTTGCAGGTGATTTAATAAATCAATGTATTACTTCTTTTCTTGGATTGAAAGAAACAAACATCCCACTCTTTGGAATATTTGGAGCCTGTTCAACTTTTGTTGAAGGACTATGTTTAGGTTCTATATTCACTTCATCTGGTGTTGCTAGAAACATTCTTTGTGCTACTTCAAGCCATTTTTGTAGTGCGGAAAAACAATTTAGATTCCCACTGGAGCTTGGAACCCAACGACCACCGAGTGCTCAGTGGACAGTAACCGGCAGCGGTGCCGCCATTTTATCTTCATCCGGAATGCGGTCCTTTTATAACAAACATAACTCCTGGGAAAATGATAGACATGGGAATAAAAGATGCAAATAATATGGGAGCCGCAATGGCACCAGCTGTAATAGATACAATGATTACACATTTTAAAGATACTGGCAGAGCTCCAAGTTACTATGATTTAATTATTACAGGAGATTTAGGGCATATTGGAAAAGACATTGTAAAAGAATTAATTCAACCAAAAGGATACAACATTAACTCAAACTATAATGATTGTGGAGTTTTAATTTTTGATAAAGAGAAACAGGATACTCACTCTGGCGGCTCAGGATGTGCTTGCATTGCCACAGTCTTTTCTGGATATTTGTTTAAAATGATGAAACAAAAAAAATATCAAAAAATTCTTTTAATTGGCACAGGTGCATTAACAAACACAACCTCTGTATCACAAGGCGAAAACATACTCGGAATAGCACATGCAGTGTCCATAGAAGTATAGCGAGCTATTGAGAGGAGATTTTCAAAATGAATTTCATAAATACTATTAATTGGATAATGATATTAAAAGCCTTCATAATAGGCGGCCTAATTTGCATTATAGGACAAATATTAATTGATAAAACCAAACTTACACCCGCAAGAATACTAGTAATATTTGTTACCACTGGTGTAATACTAGGTGCAGTAGGGTTGTATCCTAAACTAATTGATTTTGCTGGAACTGGTGCCACTGTCCCATTAACTGGATTTGGTAGCCTTTTGGCAAAAGGAGCAATAGACGAAGTACAAAGTGCTGGATTTATGGGTGCTTTTACAGGTGGTATAAAAGCCGCTGCACGGAGGCATTACCGCTGCAATTTTTTTTGGATACTTAGCAGCTTTATTGGCAAAACCAAAAATAAAGAAACAATAAATTGTTTCTTTATAATATCTTTATAATATAAGTGTAACTCGGCTAGAAGTATCGTGCTGCGAAGAACCATCGGAAGTCTCGTAATTAAGAATTCCAGACCATTCCCAACCACAGTAATCCCCGACCTCTCGCCATAAAAGAAAATTGTAATCCTCCCCACTGAACTCCATCACCATTCCAATTATTGCTATCTCCTTCAATGTCCTTACTTGCAGCATCTAATGTTAAATACCACCAATACTTATATGAATTATCACTACATTTCCCTATTCCATAAAAATTAATATTTGTGTCGTCTGTCGTTTCATATGTTCCTATCCCTTTATTTGCTTTCATTTCATCAAAACCTTCATCTGCTAATTTTTTTCTGACGTCGTTCCATGCATACGCTGCCGCTGTTGCTGGCCATGGATCTAATTGAGCTTGTGTTTTAGGTCCATCTGACGTAGTATTTATACTTGCACTTGTTGCCCCATCTTTCTCTTCTGGAGATACTGTATACTTATCCCAATATGCCGCATACTCTGGTTTCAATTCATTATTTTCAAAATACACAACACTTGGATCACTTGTACTGTTTCCATATTTACTCAAACCACTATTTTTATTATCTAGGTATCCTGCTACTATTTCATTTTCGCCTCCACTCATATCGTATATTCCGTATACGTTCCCTGTTGTACTTGCTAACACCCCATACTTCCCATTATATTGTTGGTCTGCATTTGGTGTTGTTGCGTACGTTGTGTAATTTTCTGGTGCTTGTGGTCCTGCTCCTGTCCATTGATCATAATTAATCCCTGAACCACTTCGCTTTCCTGCTGAATTTACTTCAGGTACTTGCCCATATTGACTATAGCATAAATATGCTGCCACTCCCCATTCACTATTTTTTATTAAATGAGTATTCACATTGTTCCAGCCATAATATTGGCTGTTTGTTCCCATTTTCATTGCTTGATATTCATACTCTCCTGCAGTAGCATATTTCCAATCTATCGCATTTGGTAATACTTGCACATAGGTGCTTGTATCTGGTGTATACTGTGGTTCATCTGTTACACCATTACTATTACCCACATAATATTGCCCTGATGGGTCTGTTCCACTTACTTCAAATTTTCCTATCCATATTCCTGCTAGTTCTTCAGTTCCAAATGTGAATCCTGGATGTACTATCATTGGTGTAGCTTGTCCCACTGCTATACTATCTGCATCATAATCCGTTGGATAGGTTATACCATCTTTATCTGTATCTGTTGTTCCTACTAAAAATGTTATATTTATTTTTTTATCTGGATTTGTATTCGTTTGTAATTCAGAATCGCTGTTATATGTTCTGTATCCTCCTGCATTTATGCTGTATGCATATCTTGGTATCCATACAAACATCGTTGTCATATCTGTTACTGGTATTACTGTTCCTGCGGCGGCTGTTCTGTATGCTTTTGTTGGATCATTATTTACTGCATCTGATACCGTACATATATTGGCATATTGCTTTGCTGTTGTACTATAATCATACCATTGATTATTTTTGTTTGTTTCATCCGCTATTTTCCAGTTTGTTCCATCGTAATAAATTGGTATCATTCCTGCTGTTAGTTCAGGTTTATTTACTCCATTGGATATATCGAATTCTTCATTTTGCTCTGCTCCATTTTGAGCCGTCCCACTACCACCATTCATAAAACTTTCCAATATATCTGTCGACTGATTTATTGCGTCGCCTTCTGCATCTACTGAATTATTATACATCCCCACTGCTTGCTTTGTCTTGTCAAATAATCCACTGTTTATGCTACCTATCGATACTCCTGCTAATATTAACATTACAATTACCGTTATTATTAATGCAATTAAAGTTATCCCCTTATTTTGTCTTATGTTCATTCTATATTTCCCCCTTTTAGAATTTTAATTATTAGAATCTCACTTAAAGAATGAAATCTCTGGAATCTCTATTTTATATCTTTTTTGTTCCTTATCAAAAACAAACTTAACTAATGTTTTAGCTAATTCTTCTGAAATTTGCTTCAAATCCGTTGTAAAATATAATGTTAATCCATCTATTTCTACCTTATTAGTTACTATTGTTTTTAGAACCTCAACCATGTGTTTATCGTCTTCACATACAAAAACCAATTGAGGTTTAGCCTGAAACCCACCATCCATTATGACGAAATTATCATAAAAATCTTTATATAATTTCATTTTTTCGACTAATTTATTTGCCCAATCCAAATCTCTTCTTACCACTTCAAATAAAAGGTCTATACTTTTTTTACCTTTTTCTATTAATATATGGCCACCTGTTACTTTAAATTTCTTTCCTGCCATTTTGGCATTTAAAGTAGGTTTTGGTTCGTATTTTTTTATTGCTAAAACCTTCTGTAAATATGCTATTATAGTTTGATTACCAGCCAGCCTTTTCTTTATCATTTCTATAGGTTTTGTATTATCAGTTGGCTGCCACTTACATTCTATTTCTTTGGAATTAAGCAAATATTTACCCATTTTTTCTAAACAATATATTCTGTATATGCCTTGTCCTTCTTCAGACTCAAAAAAATATCTTGTAAGCATTTTTAATTTCGTCATCTGTTCTAGTTTAGTATTTAGCTTGTCTTGCGAGCTTATTTCAATTTTATCTATCTGTAATAATTGAAACAACTGCCTCGAAGTAATAAATTCAAATTTATTTACCAATTCCAAGATTTTAAAATGAACATCACCAATTTGTCCTAAATCTATCTTTTTTACAATTTGGTTCATGGAAACATATCCATCTTTACCTGCAAATTTTTTTATTTCTCCTTCTCTTATCGCAAAAGGCGATACTTTTGTTTTAATTGCTGAATCTTCAACCATATTAAAATCCTCCTTTTTTGCACTATAAAATACTATGGTGCAACTACTAATTTAATCGATTTTATCACATTTTTTGACTTTTGTAAAGAAAAAGCAACACATTTCAGTTACTATTAATGGTTTAGCCTAAAACTTCCGCCTCCTCAAGTATAGTATAGTTTTTTCGAAATCTATGTGAATTTCAGACATTGTCATTCTGAGCCTTACTTCGTAGCCCGACTTACGAAGAATCTTACTTTATCTATTTTCATTTGTATACCTACCATTTAGTAAGATTCTTCGTGAGCAAGGCTTTGTAGCAACGCTCAGAATGACACCTACTTGTTTTTTGTAAGTATATCACATTTTATGTTTCGAAAGAAGTCTACTATACTCCAAGGGCTACTTTGCTGAAAAGTGTTAACTAGTAACATTCGAACATTTGCATTGGTCTAATTTCGTTGCCTCGTAGATATTCATTTATGCTCATTCTTTTTGCGTTTTCCCCTTGAATTTCCAACACCGAAATTATTGTATCTTTTGTTTTTACATACAACCCCTGTTTTGGATCCGCATGCATTACAGTCCCTGGTTCTATTTTTTTAATTCTTTCTGCAAATTCATTAAAATTATTGAATTTTTCTATAAATTCTTCATAACTAACAACATCTATTTTCCAAAATTTTATTTTGGTTCCATTCAAAAATGTATAAGCCCCCATTATTGGATTTAGCCCTCTTACAAGATTTTTTATTTCTCCAGCAGTTTTATTTTCCCAATCTATTTTTGCTATTTCTTTTGAAAGTTTTGGTGCATATGTTGCTTCATTTGGTTGAGGTATTGCAATTATTTGGTTTTTCTCAATTAATTTTAGTGTTTCAATTAATAAATTAGCACCAGTTTTTGCTAACCTTTGCCAAAGTTCACCAAAAGTTTCATCTTTACTAATTTTTACCTCTTCTTTTAGCAACATATCTCCTTCATCCAGCTTTTCATTCATAAACATTGTTGTTATTCCTGTTTTTTCTTCTCCATTTAAAATCGCCCATTGTATTGGTGCTGCCCCTCTATATTTAGGTAGTAATGAACCATGAACGTTTATTGCTCCTTTTTTTGCAATGGTTAATATTTCTTTCGGAAGTATTTTCCCATATGCTACAACGCATAATACATCTGGGTTTGCCTGTTTTATTTTTTCTAAGATTTCATTATTGCCTGTTATTTTTTCGGGTTGTTCTATTTGAAGTTTTTTTGAAATTGCATATTCTTTTACTGGTGATGCAGTTAACTTCATGCCTCTACCTTTTGGCTTATCTGGTGCGGTTATTACCAATGCTATTTCGTGATTTGCATTGTATAATGTTTCTAATGATTCTTTTGCAAAGTCTGGCGTTCCCATGAATACTATTCGCATTATTAATTCCTCCTTATTACATTTAAAATCGATTGTAATAGTTCGCTTCCGTGGTTGTAGTATCTTTTTTAAAAAAGATACTACAACCACTCACGCTATTCCATGTACTTAAATTTGAAACTATTTACTCTTTCTATATTTCCTTCTTCTCAACATCTTCTGGTTTAATTATCTCGAATGTTCCAGGAATAATCTTGTCTATAAAAAGCTGCCCTTCTAAGTGATCTACCTCGTGGCAAATCGCTTGTGCAAGTATTCCAGTTGCAACTATTTTTATTTTTTCACCAAATTCATTTAATCCTTTAACTGTTACTTTTTCTGGTCTTTCTACTTTACCAAATTGATTTGGAAAACTTAAACATCCTTCATCTACTGTTTGTTTCCCTTGTTGTTTTTCTATAACTGGGTTAACTAAAACTAAGCATTCAAAATCTTCTTCATACAAGTCTATTACTAATATTCGTTTAAGTACTCCTACTTGTGGTGCGGCCAATCCCAAACCATTAAATTTGTGCATTGTATCTTTCATATCTTGTATTAGTTCTCTAATTTTATTATTCACAACTTCAACTGGTTTCGATTTCTTTTTTAATATTTCGTCACCATATTCTCTTATAATTCTAATTGCCATATTTTACCCCTTTTTCCCTTTCAGAAATATTTTCAATACTATCAATAGCTTGTAGTAAAGTAGCTTGTGGTGGTTAGTATATATTTTTAAAAAGCGAACGACAGCCCATTGAGGCCCATGGAGTCTTCGGAGGCTTGGAGGAGCTTTTTAAAAATATATACTAACCACCACAAGCGGACATCCTAAACAAAACTATTCGGGTTCACATCTACAACAACTCCAGTGTCCTTATAATTCAAGCTATAACACTTCTTTAAGATACTATTTAACACATCTATTATATTATTATCAAACTTACATTTAATTATAATTCTCCATCTTATTTTATTTTTAATTCTATCAATTGGTGAAGGCATTGGCTTAAATATCAGCATTTTGCCTTTTAAGTTAATATTGACTAATTCTTTATATATAAAAGCAGATAATTCTTCTACATTTTTTTCAATATCCGATACTATATTAATCGATATTATATCGCAAAATGGTGGATATTTCAACTGTTCCCTTAAATTTATTTCTGTTTTATAAAATTTATCGTAATCTTGTTCTTGCGAAAATATTATACTATAGTTTTCTGGGTTATATGTTTGAATTATAACTTTTCCCGGTAAATTTTCTCGACCAGCACGTCCAGCAACTTGAGTAAGTAATTGGAATGTTCTTTCCGTCGCCCTATAGTCTTCAATGTTCAAACTGCTATCCGCAATTATAACCCCCACCAATGTAACATTAGGAAAATGATGCCCTTTAACCACCATTTGTGTCCCAATCAAAATATTTATATTTTCTTCTTTAAATTTATTTAAAATATCTTCATGAGTATTATCTTTTTTTATGGTATCAACATCCATTCGTATTGTAGAAACACCTGGAAACATTTTTTGAATTTCTGTTTCCAATTTTTGAGTACCTGTTCCTAAGTATTTTATCTTTTTAGAACCACATTTTGGGCAAACTGTAACTGGCTTTATCTTATATCCACAATAGTGGCATTTTAATACATTTTCTTTGCTATGGTATGTTAAACTAATATTGCAGTTTTTACACTTTAACGTATGCCCACATTCTCTACACATTACAAATGTAGAGAATCCTCGTCTATTTAAAAACAATATGGTTTGCTGATTATTTTTCATATTTTCTTGAATTGCATTAAACAATTTTATGCTAATCATTGTTCTATTTCCCATTACTAATTCCTGACGCAAGTCAACAATTTCAACCTCTGGCAAATTTGCATTATTAGCCCTTTTTGACAATTTCAACAATTCTATATTTTGATTTGGTTTTCTATGTATATCCAATGCAGGGGTCGACGTCCTCGGCGACCCGCTCGCCCATATTTAAATTCGCCCTATAAAACGTATTCAAATCAGGGGTTGCACTTCCCAATAACAATGGAGCATTATTTTGCCTACATAAATAACGTGCAATTTCTTTTGCATTAAATCTTGGCGTCATATCTGATTTATATGACGAATCATGTTCTTCATCTATTATTACCAGTCCTAGGTTTCTTGCTGGTGCAAAAATTGCAGATCTAGCTCCAATTACAATTTTGGCTTCGCCACTATGAACCTTATGCCATGCATCAAATCTTTGCCCCGTAGTTAATTTACTATGCAAAACTGCTACTTCATTTTCTCCAAATCTAGCAATAAATCTATTTATTATTTGTGGGGTTAGTGAAATTTCTGGTACCAATACAATTGCACTTTTTTCTTTTTTCAATATATTATCTAACAATTGCAAATAAACTTCTGTTTTACCAGAACCAGTAACTCCATATAATAAAAACTCCTTATTTATGTTTTTTTGCACTGCTTCATTAACCCTGTTGAAAGCTATTTGCTGTTCTGCATTTAATTTATGATGCGTGTCCTTTTCAACATCTTTTAATTTTAATGAAACTCTTTTTATTTTTTTTTCTTTTTCTTTTGTTCCTGCTGGAAGCATTAATTTTATACATTCCGAAACATTACAAAAATACCTTCTTGCCATTAATTCTGCCAATTTTATATCTTTCTCAGTTAAATAATTATTTTCTATACTAATAATCTCTTTATTTGCAAACTCCGAATTAGACTTTAATGCCACTACAAAGCCATTTATGGCTTTTTTATTTTTTGCAAAAGATACAGAAACCCTAGCTCCAATACGAATTTCTTTTTCAAATTGTTTTGGAACTATGTAATCAAACACCTTATTAAGTTGCTTTGCATCTTTGTTTATTATAATTTCCGCAAACATCACGTTTCTCCTATGGTAATTATACACTATTGATAAGTAAAAAACAACACAATAACGTGCTGTTTTTCACATACTAAAATTTATTTAAAATAATTTATAAATGCATTCTCCAAGGCTTCATTTTCATAAGTCTTCCAACCACCAGTATATACGCTATCAGCTCTAGCATATATTCCCCAATCATTTGTAAAATAACCACTATAACACCAAGTAGAAAAAAATTACGGTGTTACTCCTATATTTGTTACAGTTAGACTTGCTGTTTTTATTATATTATTATTTCCGTCTATTAACCTTGCTATTACTGTTCCATTTGCTGTCATTGTTACTTTTCCTGTATATGGGGTAAATGTATTCCCTCCATCTATACTTATTTGCTTTGTTAAGCCATCTATATTATTTGGCCAGTTTACTGTTATTCCCAGTCCTGTTACAATGTCTGTTGTATCCGGCACTATTGATATTTCGCCTGATATTGCTGGTGTCCCTCCAAAATAATTCATAAATATATTCTCTAATGATTCATTCTCATATGTCTTCCAACCAGTTGCATAATATAAATTACCAAATCCAGAATATATCCCCCAATCATTTGTAGAAAAACCACTATAAGCCCAATATGATGAATTTAATTTGTTAGCATTAATAACTGATAGCATATCAGCCATATATTGTTCTCCACCCAAATTTCCTTCTGTGTATAGTGTACCATCACTTACTGTTTTTATTTCTTTAAAGCACCAATTAGTTACTCCATATTCTCCCATAAAGATTGGTACATTTTTTTGATTAGAATAGTCAACATAAGGTTGTATTGACGCCTGAAGGCAACTTTTATTAAATGGAGATGCTCCTGCACAACTATAATATAAAATTTCTGGATACACTACTGTATTTGCCCCTGGGTTTTCAATCTTAACATTTATTGATACCTGATATTTATTATTTGGATTAACAGAACAATACTTTGCCAAATATTGGCGATATATTGTTGCATTAGCACCCGTAGGTCCTTGTAAAATCTCAGCACCTGATGATAAATTTCCTCCATTTGTTGAATATTGTATTTGTGTATTATTTGCCCCATTATCATAAAGCTGATAACCAAAGTCACTCGAAAAATCTTCGTCAAATACATCTCGTATAAAATTATTAGATTGATCATACTCTGAAACCTTAATTTCATCAATAGTTACCTTAGTATTTGAAGCTAAATTACTTACTACTATCTCAGGAAATCCAACATTAACATTACTTGATACGGACTCTGGTGTATTATTTTTTAATATTTGCCATGTATTTGATGAACTATTATTATATTTTCCTGAATCTAACAATCCGCCAATGTGACTCATTTGTGCATTATCTGGTATTATCGCTAGCCCATCATCTGGATATGTAAACACTGGATTCGATGAAGAACTTTGCCCTGCATAGTCCATTATAGTATAATTATGAAATTCATACACAACATTACTAAATGCAACCTCTGTAAACAAATATCCGAGATGGAACACTATATTCTTTATTTCCAGATTGATTAAACACACAAGATACAGGTTCAACAAATAATATATGATTACTATCAACACTTCTAATTCCTGTAGCAATACGAGAAGCTAAATTTCCCCATTTATCATATGCTTGTTGTGTTGTTTCTGAATCAAGCCTTACAGGACATGGTTCATTAACAAGATCATATCCCATTATTGTTGGTTCATTTTTATATCTAGTTGCTATACTCGTCCAAAGAGTTACTAAATCGTTTTGATTATTTACGTCGGTCCATAAAGCCAGTCCATCACCGGAACCGTTCTTGTGCACCACCATTAGGTACATGCATATCTAATATTATTGATATTCCATACTTTTTTGCCCAAGCTATATTTTGGTCTATTAACTGAAACCCTTTACTATCTTGAAAAAAAGTATACCTCAAACAAAACCTAACTGCATTAAACCCTAATGCTTGCAACTTTTGGTAATCACTTTCTTTTGGGTCTGTAAGAGCATAGTTTATACCACCAGGTCCTCCGTTAGCCGGATCTCTCCATACATCATTCGTAATTCCTATTGATTTAATCACATATGGTGCCCCTGTTGAATCCATTATCTCTTTTCCACTAGTGTAGAAAAATCCTGTTGTTGCTGTTGTTACTGTTAAGTTGCTTGTATTAACAGTCTTACCACTGCATGTTAAGGTTACTGGCTTTGCATTATGATTTGCCACTGTTAACGATGCCCCATTAGCTGGGTTGGCTGTTATTCCATTATTTGTAAAGTCTGTTGCTGTATATGTTACGTCTTTTGTTGTGCTGTCGTTATATGTTAACGTTACTACCAAACCTGTTAGGTCTAGTGTCTGCCCTTCTACATAGCTTAACTTCGTTGGCTGCATTTTTACTGCAATTGTTGTTACTGCTTTTGCTATGTTTGTTATGGTTAAGCTTGTTACTTTTATTACATTATTATCACCATCTACCAATCTTGCTATCACTGTTCCATTTGCTGTCATTGTTACTTTTCCTGTATATGTGGTAAATGTATTCCCTCCATCTATACTTATTTGCTTTGTTAAGCCATCTATATTATCTGGCCAATTTACTGTTATCCCCAACCCTGTTACAATGTCTGTTGTATCTGGCACTATTGATATTTCGCCTGATATTGCTGGTGTTCCTCCAAAATAATTTATAAATGCATTTTCCAAATACTCGTTTATATATGTTTTATTGCCACTATAATCTCCAGAATATAACTCAAATGATCCTATTCCATAAGGACTACTATATGCCCAATATGATGAATTTAATTCATTATCAATAATAAATGATAACATATCATCTGTCCATTGTTCGCCTCCTAAGTTTCCTAAGTTCGTATATAATGTACCATCATTTATATTTGTTAATTCCTTAAAACACCAACTATCTGCTCCATATTCTCCCATAAATATTGGTACATTTTTTTGATTAGAATAATCGATGTAAGGCTGTACCTCTGCTTCAATGTAAGTTTTATCAAATGGAGTAATTCCATCACCATGAAAGTATACAATCCTTGGTTGTACTAATGTGTTTGGTCCTGGATTTTCAACTTTAACACGTATCGATACTTGGTATTTATTATTTGGATTAATCTTAAAAAATCTTGTAAGATAATATCCAAATACCGATGCATTACTCGTAGGTCCTTGTATTATCTTAGCACCAGTTCCTAAATATCCTTCATTTGTCGAATGCTGTATTATCCCAGTACCTGCACTATCATTAAGGTTGTAGTCAAAATCGTTAGAAAAATCATCAAAAAATACATCTTGTATAAAATTATTAGATTTATCATATTCTGAAACCTTAATCTCATCAACATATACCTTAGTATTTGAAGCCAGATTGTTTACATATATCTCAGCATCTCCATAATTAATATTACTATTAGACACTGCCTCTGGATTACTATTATTTATTGTTTGCCATGTATTTGACAAAGTATTATTATATTGACTAGCATCATTCAGACTATCAACAATACTAGTTTTAGCATCTTCTGGTATCAATACCATGTTTTCTTGTGGATATGTAAGTCTATATACTGAACTAGAAGTTTGTCCTACAAATTCCCATGGAATATAACTATGATATTCATATACAACATTACTAAATGGAATCTCTGTAAACAAATATCCGAGATGGAAAATTATATTCTTTATTTCCAGATTGATTAAATATACAACATACAGGTTCAACAAATAATATATGATTGCTGTCAACACTTCTAATCCCTGTAGCAATACGAGAAGCTAAATTTCCCCATTTGTCAAGTGCTTGTTGCGTTGTTTCCGAATCAAGCCTTACAGGACATGGTTCATTAACAAGATCATATCCAATTACCGTAGGTTCATTTTTATATCTAGTTGCTATACTCGTCCAAAGAGTTACTAAATCGTTTTGATTATTTATATCGGTCCATAAGGCCAGCCCATCACCAGAACCGTTCTTGGGCACCACCATTAGGTATATGCATATCTAATATTATTGATATTCCATACTTTTTTGCCCAAGCTATATTTTGGTCTATTAACTGAAACCCTTTATTATCTTTAAAAAATGTATAGCTCAAGCAAAATCTAACTGAATTAAATCCTAATGATTGCATTTTTTTATAATCATTTTCTGTAGTACCTATAAGAGCATAGGTTATGCCTCCTGAAGTTCCGCCAACTTGATTGCCACCATACATCATTTTCAATATTTATAGATTTAATCATATACGGTTCGCTTGTTGCTGGGTCTATAATATCTTTGCCCTCAACTGAAAAGAATGTTGTTGCTACTGGTGTTGATACTGTTACTGTTAAGTTGCTTGTATTAGCTGTTTTACCACTGCATGTTAAAGTCACTGGCTTTGCATTATGATTTGCTACTGTTAGCGATGCTCCATTTGCTGGATTTGCTGTTATTCCATTACTTGTAAAGTCTGTTGCTGTATATGTTACATCTTTTATTGTGTTATCGTTATATGTTATTGTTAATACCAAACCTGTTAAATCTAATGTTTGCCCCTCTACATAGTTTAGTTTCGTTGGCTGAGTTTTTACCGCAATTGTTGTTACTGCTTTTGCTACCACTTTTAAATTACTTGTATTAGCTGTTTCACCACTGCATGTTAAAGTCACTGGCTTTGCATTATGATTTGCTACCGTTAGCGATGCCCCATTTGCTGGGTTTGCTGTTATTCCATTACTTGTAAAGTCTGTTGCTGTGTAGGTTACGTCTTTTATTGTGTTATCGTTAT
>WRFS01000020.1 GCA_009778695.1 Oscillospiraceae bacterium | reverse complement strand
GTGGGTATAGGGTTAGCCATACACAATTTTCCTGAACGGACTAGCTATTGGTTCTGGCTTTGATGTGTCGCCGGTATTGGGCTATTCTCTAGCAATAGCAATAGCTCTGCATGATATCCCAGAAGGAATAATCCTGTATGTAGTGTGATTAAAGAAAATATAATTTTGAACTAGAAAATAGGCTGTTTCAAGCAATTGAATTAGCTTGTTTTTTTATGTCAAAAAGAAAGGAGACAAAATGTCGCAATGTAAAGTAATAGCAATAGCAAATCAAAAGCGGTGGAGTTGGTAAAACTACTACTGCTTTAAATTTAGGAGTAGAACTTAAAAATCTAGGTAAAAAAGTCTTATTAATTGACTGTGACCCACAAGGAGATTTAACATCTTCATTGGGTTTTACAAATGTAGACGAATTACCAGTAACACTTGCAACAATTATGGACAAGATAGTAAAAGGTATTCCACTAAAAGAGAAAGAGGGTATTTTAAGAAATAGTGAAGGTATGGATTTAGTTCCTTCCAATATAGATTTAGAAAGTATGGAAGTAGGCTTAGTAAATGTAATGAGTCGAGAATATACTTTAAAAAGATATATAAATTCAATAAAAGAAGGATATGACTATATTTTAATTGATTGTAGACCTTCCTTAGGAATGCTAACAATAAATGCACTAGCAACAAGTGATAGCGTTATAATACCAGTTCAAGCACATTATTTGCCATTAAAAGGAATGACTGGATTAATACAAACAATAAATAAGGTAAAAGAACAGATAAACCCTAATCTAAAAATAGATGGGGTTTTATTAACATTGGCAGATATGAAAACAAGAATTGGTAGAACAGTTGCAGAAACATTGGAAAAAAGTTATGGTAGCAGAATGAAAATATATAGTACAGTTATTCCAATGGGAGTAAAAGCAGTCGAAGCAAGCAGTGGAGGTAAAAGTTTGTCTATATATGCTGAAAATAGTAAGCCTGCACTTGCATATAAAGAGTTTGCAAAGGAGGTATTGAAAAGCGATGAAAAACAACGAAATAAACTTAAATCTACCCAATGCAGATGACTTGTTTAAAATAGGAAATCATACGGAAAGAGTTATAAGGGTAAATTTACAAGAAATATCTAATTTTCCTAACCACCCATACAAAGTAAAAGACGATGAAGAAATGCTTAATATGGTAGAAACTATAAAACAAAAGGGAGTTATACTTCCTGTAATAGTTCGTCAAAAAGAAGATGGTAGTTATGAAATGATTTCTCGGACATAGAAGAAAAAGAGCAAGTGAACTTGCAGGGCTTAAAGATATTCCTTGTATTGTTAGACAATTAACAGATGATGAGGCAACAATATTAATGGTAGATTCTAATATTCAAAGAACTAAAATACTTCCTAGTGAGAAAGCATTTGCATATAAAATGAAATTAGAGGCAGAGAAACATCAAGGAAAAAGAACAGATTTAACTTCGTCGCAACTTGCGACAAAGTCGAAAAGAGCGACAGATGTTATAGAAGAGTCTACGGGAGAAAGTAGAGACACAATTTATAGATATATTAGGCTTACTGAACTAATGCCAGAAATATTGCAGATGGTAGACGATGAAGAGATTGCTTTTACTCCTGCTGTTGAAATGTCTTATTTAACGAATGGTGAGCAATACATATTATTAGATAATATGCAGATGTATGATGCTACTCCATCACTTGCACAAGCAATACATATGAAAAAACTTTCTCAAGAAGGAAAACTTACAGCGGATAAAATAGACGAGATTATGGGAGAAGAAAAGCCAAACCAAATACCAAAAGTAAAATTCAATGAAGATAGATTGCGAAGTGTACTCCCAAGTCATGTAAATACACAAGAACAAATCGAAGATTTTGTTATAACTTGTATACAGGAGCATAATCAAAGAGAAAAAAGTAAAATGCTTTCACGATAAAAATAGTGGTAGTATTTTTTACTTTTTCCCCCTTACAATCCCCTTTAATACTTACTGTACTTGCTGAAAAAAGAATATATTATATTAAAAAAATATAAAATATATATTTGCATTTTACTGTAGGAATAAGTATAATAGAGGATAAAATAACTAGAACTATTTTTTTTCAGCAAGTAAAAAGTAATAAATAGTTATAGAAAGCAGGTATTTGTATGAACAAGAAAATTGTTTTTATTGTAATATTAATTTTAATAATTTTGGGTGGAATAATTTTTGTTATATTTTCAAAAATGAATAGAGATATAGGAAGATTAGATGCTAGTGAAGTTGTAGCAGAATTAGAAGTTAATAGTGTACAAAATATGGCAAATATAGAGACCATGCAGGAACAGGAAAGTGATAATGCTATTGGTGTAGAAGTAAATGTGCCAGTTGTAGAAAATAATAGTAATGGCGTTAATTCAAAAAATGAAGTAAAAGCAAATACGATTGATAACACAGTAGAATCAAACACTAAGAATAATACTACTACACAAAACACAACTCAAAATAAGACTAATAATACCCAAACTACTAATACAACAAATTCTGTAAATCAAAATAAAATAAATAATACAAGCAATACAATCCAAACAAATAGCACAAATAACACAAACGATACAACCAATACAACAAATACAAACGAAACACCTTCTACACAAGAAGTAGGAGAAAGATGGCAATATAATTCAAATGTAGAGTCAACCTTAGTAAGTGTTATAAAAGAAACATTGCCTCAAAGCATAGTTCAAACTGGCAAAAGCGGAATAATAAGCACAGCAGGTTATTTTACTGTTAATACTAAAACAGACAATGTAAAATCGACAATAGTAAATAGAGTGCAAGGAGCATTACAATGGGCAGGCGATACAATTCAAGTATATGCTAGGGATTACTATAAAAATGGCAACTATGTATGGACAGAATGTTATGTTTTATAAATTAAATAAATTAAGAATCATAAAAGCACGTAATAGGTGCTTTTTTTGATGGAATGGAGAGAAAAGAATGAAAAAAATAAGTAAAAAAACATTAATTATTATTTTGCTGATGATATTTATATTATCAGTATTTCAAAATTATTCACATGCTGAAACAGAAATAAGTAGTGCAGATGTAAAAGGAGGGGCGGATTGTGGAATGCATATTCAATACATGTACAATGGAGCATGGACTTATGTTACTGGTCATTATCAATATTATACTTATAATGGAACTAATTATCCTGCATACTGTCTTAATGTAGACCTTGCTGGAGCATATGAGACTGGCGGTTATACAGTGAATGTAAATGATGTAGTAAGTAATATTCAAATATGGAGAGTGGTAACAGCAGGATATCCATATAAAACGCCAGCACAAATGGGTGTAGCAAATTATTTGGATGCCTATATGGCAACGAAACATGCTGTTTACTGCATATTATACGGAAGAGACCCAAGTACGTTTTATAAGGGTGGAGATACAAGGGGAGTGAATATAGTAAATGCCATTATTAGCTTAGTAAATGAAGGGCGTAATGGCACTAGAACACCACAAACACCAAGTATTACATTCAATAAAGTGGGAAATATTACTTTAGAAGGAGATTACTATACTCAAACATATTCTGTATCATGTTCAGTAAATATGCAAAACTATACCATTACCGCAACAAATAATATGCCAAGTGGTGGATTTGTTGCAGATATTAATGGAGGTGCAAAAACTACTTTTAATGCAGGAGAAAACTTTAAAGTGTATATTCCTAAAAGTCAGTTTATTGACAATATAGATGTTACAATAAAAGCAATAGCAAGGTGTGAAACATATCCAGTTTTTTATGGAGAAAGCCCAAATTCAGCATGGCAAGACTTCGCATTAGCTTTTGACCCATTTAGTATGAATGGAGGACAAACTACTTTAGATATAAATGTATTTCAATCTACACTTAATATTAATAAAAAAAGCCAAGATACCAGTGAGAACTTGCAAGGTGTTGTGTATGAAGTAAGATATGCAGATAATAGTTTAATAGGAAACTTTACAACAGATAAAAACGGAAATATAACAATCAACAATTTAAGACCAGGGTCGATTAAAATAATTGAAAAATCTACGTTACAAGAATACATAACAGACTTAACAGAGCATAACACAGTTTTAGAATTTAAAGGCAATAACGTAGTAAATTTAACAAATGCTTTAAAAAGAGGCAATTTAGAAGTGTTAAAATCTTCTGAGGATAACATGATTGAAGGAGTTAAATTTCACCTTTACGGGACTTCACTTTCTGGAATACAAGTCGACGAGTATGCCACAACAGATAGTACAGGAATAGCAAATTTCAAAGATATTTTAACAAGTGGAAGTCAAGGGTATATGTTAGAGGAAGTAAATACGCCAAGCAAATATGTAATTCCTACAACTCTTAATTTAACAGTGAAATGGAATGAGGTTACAAAAGCAACGGTATCAAATGTATTAAAGAAATTTAGAGTTACTTTAACAAAAACAGATAAAGAAAAGTCAACTTCACAAGGGGATGCAAAATTATCTGGTGCAGTATATGGAATATATGAAGGAAATACTCTAATAGATACATATACAACAGATAATAATGGACAATTCACAACAAAGTATTATGTATGTGGAGATGATTGGAGCATAGCAGAAATAACACCTAGTGAAGGTTATTTATTAGATAAAACTTCTTATCATGTAGGTGCTGAAACAGCAAAGTATACTGCTGAATATAATACAACAACAAATGCAGTTGCAGAGCAAGTGATAAAAGGAAATGTATCTATTATTAAACATTCTGATGATGGGACAACAAAGATAGAAACACCAGAAGTGGGTGCAACATTTCAAATATATTTGAAATCAGCAGGCTCGTATGATAATGCAAAGGCAACAGAAAAAGATACTTTAGTATGTGATGAGAACGGATTTTCAGAAAGCAAAATGCTACCTTATGGAATTTATACAGTACATCAAACAGTAGGAATGGAAGGCAGAGAATTAATAAAAGACTTTAATGTGTATATTTTACAAGATGGAAAAACGTATTCATTTCTTATCAATAATGCAAACTTTATGAGCTATATTAAAATTGTAAAAAAAGATGTAGAAACAGGCAATGCAATAGCAGTTGAAGGAACAGGCTTCCAGATATATGATAAAAATAAAAACCTTATCACAATGCAATATACTTATCCGCAAGTAACTAAGGTTGATACATTTTATACAAATACTGATGGTTACTTAATAACACCACAAACTTTGGAGTATGGGGAATATTATTTAAAAGAAGTACAAGCACCATATGGATATACATTAAATAAAGATTTTATTCCATTTACAGTAAATCAAGATAATAGTTCAGAAGATAATAATGTGACAGTAATTGAAGTAGCAGCAAAGAATATGGCACAAAAAGGAACAATTACAGTAGATAAGTCTGGCGAAGTATTTAGTTCTGTTACAGATAATGATAATTTATATAAACCAATTTATACCGTTTCTGGTTTAGCTGATGCAACATATCAAATTATTGCAGACGAAGATATTACAACACTAGATGGAACAGTAAGAGTAAATAAAGGAACAGTAGTTGATACAATAACAACAGGAGAAGACTCAAAAGCAACAAGTAAGCCACTTTATCTTGGAAAATATAAGGTAAAAGAAATAACAGCACCTTATGGCATGGTATTGAGTGATGAAATTCATAATGTAGAATTAACTTATGCAGGGCAAAACGTTGATATTACTGCAACATCTACTTCTTTCTATAATGAAAGACAAAAAGTAGAAATTGATTTAACAAAAATATTAGAAACAGATAAGAACTATGGAGTAGGTTTAAATAATGAAATATTGGATGTTACTTTTGGCTTATATGCAGATGAAGATATAGTGGCAAAGGATGGGAAATTTATACCAAAAGATGGATTAATTGAAGTAATAAGAGTTGATAAAAATGGAAAAGGAAATTTTACAACAGATTTACCATTTGGAAAATACTATGTTTCAGAATTATCAACAAATAAAGCATATGGGATAGATAGAACAAAGTATCCAGTTGAATTTTCTTATGCAGGACAAGATACAAAAGTAGTAAAAGTAACAGTAAATGATAATAAAAATATTACTAATAAGCTTATTCGTGGCAGTATAAAAGGAATAAAATTATCCGAAGATGACATTCCTTTAGAAAATGCTATAATAGGTATATTTAAACCAAACACTACTGAATTTTCTGCAAAAACAGCAATATATACAACGGTTTCACAAAAAGACGGTAGTTTTTCTTTTGAAAATGTACCATATGGAGATTGGGTAATAAAAGAATTAAAACAACCAAACGAAAAATATGTGCTTTCTGATGAACAGATTCCAGTAATGATTTCTGAACAAGGGCAAACAGTTAAGGTTGAACTAAAAAATTATTATGTAAGAGGCAATATTATTTTAACAAAATATGATAAAGATTACCCAGATATTCACTTAGAAGGTGCGGAGTTTGCAGTATATGACGAATGTAATAACTTCATAGAAAATATGGAAGAATTGCAAAATGGTGTTTATAGGTTAGATAATATAAAATATGGAAAATATTTTGTAAGAGAAATCAAAGCACCAGAGGGCTTTTTACTTGATGAAAATACATATGAAGTTAATATTACTAAAAATGGGAAAACGTATTCAATTGAAAATGAAGCAGGCAAAGGATTTGCTAATCAAGCTATGCTAGGTAATATTAAAATAAAGAAAACATCTTCTGATGGAAAGTTGGATGGATTTACATTTATTATAGAGGGAACAGATTTAACGGGAAGATATATTAAACAATCATATGTAACCAATGAAAATGGGGAGATAAATATTGAGAGGCTTAGAGTAGGAGAATATAAAATTTATGAGGTTTCTGATGAAACGAATAGTAGATATATTCTTCCAGAACCTCAAATTATTACAGTAGAATATGGTAAAACAGTCGAGGTATCCTTCTATAATAATGAATTAGAGATACCAAATACAGGAACGAATGATAATAAAGAAACAATGATTAAAATACTTATAATTGTAGTATTAGGTAGTATAACATGGGGTGTTATAGAACTAAAGAAGAAATATAAAAATAAAAAAGATAAGAAAAATAAATAAGATGTATTATAAGGTGGCAAATCAAACCACCTTGTAAGTTTTTTATAGAAGGAGTGGTAGTAGAATGGCAAAATATACAATAAATCAAATAATAAAAACAACAGATAAATTATTTGGAGCAGGATTTAATACAGATAAATTGATACTAAATATGAAGGTAGAAGATGTATTAAAAATCCCTAAAATCACAACAAATGAAATGCAAGTAATAGGAAATTTACAAAGAGCAATAAAGTCTAAAAACTTTATTGCTTTTCTAAAGGGAGAAGAGATTGAAGAATTACAAAAATAGGAGAGGAGGAAACAAAATGCCGAGCAAATATAATTTAATTACTGATATTTATAGCGAAACACTTAATAAAGTAACTAAAACACCAGATGAGTGGATAAGCTTTTTAAATACAGCTTCTTGGAACTATAAATATGACTTTGGAGAGCAGATTTTAATATATGCACAAAGACCAGACGCAACAGCATGTGCAGATATTGGAACTTGGAATACAAAGTTAAAAAGATGGGTTAATAAAGGTGCAAAAGGTATTGCTTTACTAGAAGAAAGATTTGGAGAAAATAGATTAAAGTATGTTTTTGATGTAAGTGATACAAGTAGCATTTATAGAAAAAATATTGTACTTTGGAATGTGCCAAAACAATATGAGGCAAACATTATAGAAAGTTTAGAAAATAAATTTGGAGATTTAGAAACAAAGGACATCTTAGCAAATGCAATTATTTCGGTAGCATTTAATTTGGCAGTAGACAATTTTAAAGACTATGAAATAGATGAGAAGTATTTAAGCATGATTAGTTTAAGTACAGCATATGTAATGCTAGAAAGATGTAAATTAGAGCCACAAAAATATATTTCAAAAAATGATTTAAAAGAAATAATTGAATTTAATACTTATGACGATATAAATAAATTAGGAACTCTTGTTAGTGATATATCTGAAATGGGACTTAGAGAAATACAAAATACTATAAAAAATCTGCAAATTGAAGAAAAAAATAAAATTCGTACATTTGAAAATAAAAAACAACAAAAGTATAATGAAAATATAAGTAGTAAAAATATTGAAAGGAGCGATGAAAATGATAGAATACAATCAAGTGAAAGATTATCAAATACCGAATCTAGTATTACAGGGAGAGAACAAAGAACCATTGGGCAAATACGCACAGATGAGGCTACAATACCTAAAGGAGAGCAAGAAGCCAGAGTACACAGGATTGAAGATGAAGGACGAACTCAAAGCACATCTATTGGAAGTACAGACTCAAGCAAAACAGATAGAACAACAACTGACAGAGAAAATGAAAAAGACGGAGAACTTGACGGAAGAACTAAAGGAAAGAGATCCAATGACTTGGACAGGACTAATGAACAATCTTCATCAGAGAGTAACAGAGATAGTATTAGCGGAAGTGATATACGTTTAGATAATGAGCAACAGACCCTATTTCTTACTATTGGAGAACAAGTAAATATAATTAAGCAAGCAGAGGATAATACCTCTGTTTTGTCGTTTACAGAGGAAGAAATACAAGAAACAATTACAGAAAAACTACAATTCAAAATAACAGACGATAATTTAGGGGTAGGGACACCAAAAGAGCGATATAGAAACAACATAGAGGCAATTAAAGTGTTGCAAAAATGCGAAGATGAAAACTGTTTAGCAACACCAGAGGAGCAAGAGATATTATCAAAATATGTTGGGTGGGGTGGATTACCAGATGTATTTGATAAAGACAATAGCAGTTGGACAAGTGAATACATAGAACTTAAAAATTTACTTACTGAAGAAGAATATACAAATGCACGAGAAAGTACACTTACAGCATTTTATACTCCGCCATTAGCAATAAAATCAATATATAAAGCATTGAGTAATGTGGGATTTACAAAAGGTAATATATTAGAGCCATCTTGTGGAACGGGTAACTTTATTGGAATGCTACCAGACAATATGCAAAATTCAAAAATATATGGAGTTGAATTAGACAGTATTAGTGGGAAAATTGCTAAACAATTATATCAAAAATCAAATATTCAAATTAATGGATTTGAAAAGGTAGATTATAACGATAATTTTTTTGATGTAGCAGTAGGAAATGTACCATTTGGAAACTTTAAACTAGCAGATAGAAGATATGATAAAAATAATTTTTTAATACACGATTACTTTTTCGCAAAGACATTAGATAAAGTAAGACCTAATGGAATAATAGCATTTATTACAAGTAAAGGAACATTAGATAAAGAAAATGATAATATTAGAAAGTACATATCAGAAAGGGCAGAGTTTATAGGAGCAATAAGACTTCCAGATAATACTTTTAAAGCAAATGCAGGAACAGAGGTAACATCAGATATTATATTTCTTCAAAAACGTGACCACATTGAAAATAAAGACCAAAGTTTTGTGAAATTAGGAAAAACAGAAGATAATATAGAAATAAACCAATATTTTGTAGAGCATCCAGAGATGATAGTAGGCAAAATGAAAATGGGAAGTACAAGATATGGATTTGATTCTGCTTGTAAGTTACAAGAAAACCAAAACTTTGAAGAGTTATTAAATGTTGCAATTCAAAACATAAAGGCACAAGTTACAGATTATACGATTGATGATGATATAGAAAAATTAGAGGATACCAGTATTCCTGCTAATGAAAATGTTAGAAATTTCTCATATGTAGTAATAGATAATAAAATCTATTTTAGAGAAAATAGTAAAATGAATTTGCAGGAAATGAGTATTACAGCTGAAAACAGAGTTAAAGGTATGATTGCAATTAGGGAATCAGTAAGAAAACTTATTGAACTTCAAACAGAAGACTTTCCAGATGATGAAATTGAACAGGAGCAACATAACTTAAATACTTTATATGATAACTTTACAAAGAAATATGGACTTATAAATAGCAGAGGAAATTCCTCTGTTTTTTCAGATGATAGTAGCTATTGTTTACTTTGCTCACTTGAAATATTAGATAATGATGGAAATTTAAAACAAAAAGCAGATATGTTTTCTAAAAGAACTATAAAACCACATAAGAATGTAACAAGAGTAGATACAGCAAGTGAGGCATTAGCAGTATCAATTGCAGAAAAAGGGAAAATTGACCTTTCATTTATGCTTGGACTTACAGATATGTACATGGATAAAATGGTAGAAGATTTAAAAGGTGTAATATTCAGAGTGCCAGTGTATGGTGACCCTAATGTTTGGGTTACTGCAGATGAATATTTAAGTGGAAATGTAAGAGAAAAACTAGAAATGGCTAAAATATTTGCTAAAGATAACACTACCTTTGAAATAAATGTAGAAAGGTTAGAACAAGTTATTCCTAAAGATTTAACTGCAAGTGAGATAAATGTAAAATTACGGCAGTACATGGATTGATGTAAATGATATTGAAGACTTTGTATTTGAACTTTTAGAAACTCCAAGATATGCTCAAAACAATATAAGTGTACATTATTCAGATGTTACAGCAGAATGGAATATAGCAGGGAAAAATTACGATAAAAGTAACATTAAGGCATACAGCACTTATGGAACAAGCAGAATCGGTGCTTATAAAATTATTGAAGACACACTTAACTTAAAGGATGCCAAAGTGTACGATAATGGTATAGATAGTAATGGAAATAAGGCAAGAGTTCTTAATAAAAAAGAAACTGCTATTGCAATGTCAAAGCAAGAACTTATAAAACAAGAATTTGAGGACTGGATATGGGAAGCCCCAGAGCGTAGAGAAAGACTAACAAAAAAATATAATCAAAAATTTAATTCTATAAGACCTAGAGAATATGATGGAAAACATATTACTTTTGGAGGAATAAATCCAGAAATCAATTTGATGGAACATCAAATAAATGCTATTGCACATATTCTATATGGAAATAATACCCTTTTAGCACATGAAGTTGGTGCAGGAAAGACTTATGAAATGATTGCGGGAGCAATGGAAAGTAAAAGATTAGGACTTTGTAATAAATCCTTGTTTGTTGTTCCAAATCATATAATAGAACAAATAGCTAACGATTTTTTATGTCTGTATCCATCAGCCAACCTTTTAGTTGCTACTAAAAAAGATTTTGAAACGCAAAATAGAAAGAAATTTTGTAGCAGAATTGCAACTGGAGATTATGATGCAGTAATTATTGGACATTCACAATTTGAGAAAATTCCTATGAGCTTGGAAAGACAAAGAAATATTATAGAAGAACAGATTGAGGAAATAACAAATGGTGTTGATGAATTAAAACGAAATAATGGAGAGCGTTATAGTATAAAGCAATTAGAAAAGACTAAAAAAATGTTAAGTACAAAACTAGAAAAGCTAAACGATACAAGTAGAAAAGATGATGTTGTGACATTTGAGGAATTAGGAGTAGACAAGCTATTTATAGACGAAGCACATCGGATTTAAGAACTTATTTCTTTATACTAAAATGAGAAATGTTGGAGGTATTGCACAGACTGAGGCACAAAAGAGTTCTGACTTATTTATGAAATGTAGATACATGGATGAACTGACTGGAGGAAAAGGAACTGTGTTTGCGACAGGAACACCAATATCAAATTCTATGGTAGAGCTATATACAATGCAGAGATACCTACAATATGACACTTTAAGAAAAAACAGTTTACTACATTTTGATGAATGGGCTTCTACTTTTGGAGAAACTGTAACAGCAATAGAATTATCTCCAGAGGGTACAGGATACCGAGCAAAAACAAGATTTGCAAAGTTTTATAATTTACCAGAGTTAATGGCAATGTTTAAAGAAATTGCGGATATTAAAACAGCTGATGTGTTAAATTTACCAGTACCAAAAGCAAATTATCATACAGAAATTATAAAACCTAGCGAAATGCAACAAAAAATGATAAAAGATTTAGCAGAAAGGGCAGAACGTGTTAGGGCAAGAATGGTAGATAGTAATGTAGATAATATGCTTAAAATTACAAATGATGGGCGTAAATTAGCACTAGACCAAAGACTTGCAAATGAATTATTGCCAGACTTTGAAGGAAGTAAAGTATCAGTATGCAGTAATAATATTTATAACATCTGGAATGATACGAAAGAACAAAAATTAACTCAACTTGTATTTTGTGATTTATCTACACCACATGGTGATGGCAAGTTTAATGTATATGATGATATTAGAAATAAACTAACTGATAAAGGGATTTCAAAAGAAGAAATAGCATTTATTCACGAAGCAGATACGGAAGCAAGAAAAAAAGACTTATTTGCTAAAATGCGTACTGGAGATGTAAGAATATTATTTGGTAGCACAGCAAAATGTGGTGCGGGAATGAATGTGCAAAATAAACTTGTGGCACTTCACGATTTGGATTGTCCGTGGCGACCTTCGGACTTAATCCAACGAAGTGGAAGAATTATAAGGCAAGGTAATGACAATGAAGAAGTAGACATTTTTAGATATGTTACAGAAAAAACTTTTGATTCATATTTGTACCAACTAATTGAAAATAAGCAGAAGTTTGTTTCACAAATAATGACATCGAAAACCCCAGTAAGAGTAGCAGAAGATATAGACGAAACAGCATTATCATATGCAGAAATTAAAGCACTTGCTTGTGGGAATCCACTTATAATTGAAAAAACACAGTTAGATACTGAAGTTGCAAAACTAAAATTACTAAAGCAGAGCCATTTGAGTCAAATATATAGTTTACAAGATAGAATAATAAAATATTATCCATCAGAAATAAAAAGGCTAGAAGAACGAATTACAGGGTTGCAAAAGGATATTGCATATACACAGCCACTTACAGATAAATTTTCTGGTATGATTATCAATAATGTTAATATAACAGATAAAGAGCAAGCAGGAAAAAAGATAATAGAGTTGTGTCAGAATATAACTAATACAGACCCTGTAAGTATTGGAGAATATAGAAATTTCAAAATAGAATTATATTTTGAAACATTTGGCAAGGAATATAAGATTAAATTAAAAAACAATCTTAATCATACAGTAACTCTTGGTACAGACGTATTTGGTAATATTACACGTTTAGATAATGGATTAGAGGCTATACCGAAAGAATTAGAGAAATCAGTAGAAATACTGGAAGATACGAAAAATCAATTTGAAAACGCTAAACAAGAAGTAGAAAAGCCTTTTATAAACGAAGTAGAACTACAAGAAAAAAGTAAAAGGCTAAAAGAAGTAGACGCATTATTAAATCTAAACGAAAAAGATACAGTTGTACTAGATGATGGAGAAAAAGAAGAAGGATTTGGCATAGGAGAAAGGGATAAGAACACAGAAAGATAGAAACTTCAAAAAATATTATCAAAATTGTTGTTTTTTTTTGATTGTTCGCATATAATAACATATAGACGGTTATCTATATGTAGAGGAGTTATAATTAAATGAGTTATGAACAAGCAATAATAGTATTCAAAGCATTATCAGATAATAATAGACTACAAATAGTTGATATGCTTTCTTGTGGAGAATTGTGTGCTTGTAAAATTTTAGAGAAATTTAATATTACACAGCCCACACTATCACATCATATGAAAGTGTTGAATGAAGCAGGAATTGTAAATTCAAGAAAACAAGGTTCGTGGAGTTATTATTCATTGAATAGTAAGAATATTGCTAATATTATGGAATTTATAAAAAGTATTTCGTCTAACAAAGATAATTGTATATGTAAATATTAGAATGAGGGGAGAAAACTAATATGGATGAATTAGATATGGATAAAATTCATAGAAAGGTACAAAACGATTATAAAAAAGTGGCAATGGAGGAGGCACAGGGCTGTAATTGTTGTAGTTCAAGTTGTTGTTCATCATCAGAGTTAAGCAATCTATCTACACAACTTGGATATTCAGAAGAAGAACAAAATTCAATTCCTAAGGGTGCAAATATGGGACTTGGTTGTGGCAACCCACAAGCGGTAGCAAATATTAAATTAGGAGAAACAGTTTTGGATTTAGGTAGTGGGGGAGGATTTGATTGTTTTCTAGCCTCAAAACAAGTAGGAGATATAGGAAAAGTTATAGGAATAGATATGACGGCAGAAATGATTAGTAAGGCTCGTAATAATGCAAAGGAAAATAATTTTACAAATGTAGAATTTAGATTAGGCGAAATTGAAAATATGCCAGTTGCTAATGAAACAGTTGATGTAATCATTTCAAATTGTGTAATTAATTTATCTCCTAATAAAGAGCAAGTATTTAAAGAAGCATATAGAGTATTAAAAAATGGAGGTAGACTTGCAATTTCTGATATTGTTTTGACAGCAGAGTTGCCAGATGAAGTAAAAAAAGATTTGAGTTTATATTCGGCATGTGTATCTGGAGCAAGTTATATGAAAGATTTAGAAAAATATATAAGTTTAGCAGGATTTAAGAATATTCAAATTACTCCAAAAGAAGAATCAAAAGAATTTATTAAAGAGTGGACACCAGAGTTTAATGTTCAAGATTTTATTGTGTCAGCAAATATTGAGGCAATAAAATAAATTTAATTATTTATATTTTGGAAGTAGAAATAAAACGCTACTTCTTTTTTTATGTCAAAATTTAAAAGAAAGAAGGAAATGTAATGGAAGATTTAAGAGGAAAATTAAACAAAAGAGTTGAAAATGAGTATGAAAATTTTATCGAGGAATTAAAGAAAAAACCAGTAGAACAGATGATATCTAGTTCTTATGAGAAGGTGTTTAAAGAAGATTTAAAAGAGATAATTTTAAATACTGAGCTAGAACCTCAAGAAGTAAAAGCATTATTAAAACTAGATAACGTATTACAAACATCATATGATGGCTGGATGGATTTGGATGCATCATATATGGATATATTAGACAATTCTTTAAGAGAGACAATAGATGTTGTAGTAAAAGATTTTAAAGCTGAAACTAAACAAAAAAATAAGCAAAAAGATTGTAGGTGACCACCATGGCATATTATTCTTCAGAACAGATATTAAAAGCAAAAAGTATAGACTTGTTAACATATTTGCAAGAGAATGAACCACATGAACTGGTACATATTAATGGCAATAACTATACTACAAAAACACACGACAGCTTGAAGATTAGTAACGGAAAATGGAACTGGTTTTCACAGGGAATTGGAGGGAAAACAGCAATAAATTATTTAACAGAGGTTAGAGGTTATACTTTTCTTGAAGCAATGGATATTATGACTAAAAATGCTAATATAATTTCAAAAACAGATACTGTAAAATCTAAAAAAATAACTGCAAAAAACTTGATTTTACCTATAAAGGCAGATAATAATTTTAAGATTATACAGTATTTAAAATCACGAGGAATAGATAGCGAAGTTATAAATTATTGCATAGATAAGGGGCTGATTTATCAAGAAAAAGATACAAATAATGTTGTATTCATTGGATACGATAATAATAAAAATCCACATTATGTTGGACTTCGTGGAATAACTGAAAAACGATTTATGAAAGAGGCAACTGGGAGCAAAAAAGAGTATTCTTTTAGGCTAGAATCTGCTACAAAAAACAATACAGTTCATATATTCGAAAGTAGTATAGATTTATTAAGTTATGCAACTATTTTAAAGTCTAAAAATAGAAACTGGAAAGAAGAAAACTTGTTAAGTTTAGCAGGAATTTATCAGCCACAAAAGGTTATAGGAAATAGTAAAATTCCTAAAGCAATAGAGATATTTTTAAGCCAAAATCCTCATATCAAATGTATAATTTTACATCTTGATAGAGATGTTGCAGGAAGAAATTCTGCCATTGCTTTGCAGACAGTAATTTCTAAAAAGTATACTGTAATTGATTCTCCACCAACTATAGGAAAAGATGTAAATGAATATTTATGTAGTACAAAAAAATTACTAAAACAACAGCAAGATTTTGAGGACAGATAAGTAAAAAATTTAAGAATTTAGGACTCAAATATAGAGTTCTTTTTTTAGTTTGGGATTGGTTTCTTATGTCCTAGCAAGCAATGAATATGTACTCCCTTCCATATTCAAATCATGGGCGAACCCAAACCCCGAAAAGCAATTTTAAAAAGAAATGGAGATGATGAAAAATTATGAGAAAAAGAAATATTAAAAAGCAAGTTTGGTTAAACAAAAGTGAGGCAGAACTATTAAGAAAAAAATCAAGGAAAGTTGGGATAAACGAATCAACATTTATTAGAGATTTAATCTTAGGCTATGAGCCGAAAGAAAAACCAGATGATAAATTTTATGAATACATAAAAGAATTAAGAGCTATAGGAAATAATTTAAATCAAATAGCGACAAAAGCAAATTCAATAGGATTTATTAATGTAGATAAATACAATGAAGAAACTAAAAAATTGAATAAATTTATAATAGATATAAAAAAGAATTTTCTATTAAAAAATGGAGTGTGATTTTATGGCTACTACATCAATTTGGAAAATTACAAAAAGGCTAGACCATGTTGTGGATTATACTACTAAAAATGAGAAAACAGAGAATGTGGCATATGGGGATTTGCATAAAGCACTTGAATATACAAAAGCTTCATACAAAACAGAAAAAAAGTTTTACACAACTGGTATAAATTGTTCAGTAGATACAGCATTAGAAGAAATGTTAATTACAAAACAATATTATAGTAAGACAGATGGTATTTTAGGATATCATGCATTTCAATCTTTTAAAGAGGGAGAAGTTACACCCCAGATAGCACACGAAATAGGAATTAGACTTGCAGAAGAAATATGGGGAGAACGTTTTGAAGTTTTAGTATCTACACATTTAAACACAAAACATTTACATTCACATTTTGTAATCAATTCCGTATCATTTAAAGATGGAAAAAGATATTATAATAATCGAGAAAACTATGCACTAATTAGAAAAATATCAGATGATATTTGTAATGAATATGGAATTAGTACAATAAAAGAAAAAGTGTGTGGCAGACACAATATAGACTATACAAAATATTATAATCAAAATGAATCAAAAAATGGATATGTAAGTATTGCAAAAACAGAAATAGATAGAGCAATAGAAATGGCAAAGTCATATGCTGATTTTGAAAACATTTTAAAGCAAATGGACTATGAAATTACATATAGAGCGGGCAAGTTAAGTGTATGTAGACCACCATATAAAAGAAACATAAGAATTGAAAGGGCGTTTGGAGAAGAATATAGTATAGCGAATATTAAAACTAGAATTGCAAACACAGATAAGCCGAGAGTTCCATTTTTATGTGCAGAAAGAAAAATATATAGAGGTTATAATTTAATAAAGTATAAAAAGCCAGTTGGGAAATTAGCACGATTATATTTATACTATTGCTATTTATTAAAAATTTATCCTAAAGTTCAACATACTAAAAAAGTGTCTAACTTACTTCGTAAAGATGTAAAAAAGATGGATGAATATTCAAAACAAATAAGATTCCTTTGTAGTAAAAATATAAATACTCCAGAGGAACTTTTTTTATATAAAAACTCTATAGAGATAGAAATTAAAACGCTAGAAACTTTGAGAGATAGTCTTTGGAATAAATACAGATATGTAAAAACAAACGAAGAAAGACTAGAAATAAAAAGCAAGGTAACCAAGGAAACCCATGCAATTGGGCTACTGCGAAGGGAGGCGAGGTTATGCTTCAAGATTGAAGAAAATAATCCAAAGATAAAAGAAAATATTGAGAAATTAGAAGAAATCCAAAAAAGAAGGGAGAAGATGAAAGATGACAAATTCAGGTGATTCAGCAGAACAAATTGTAAGATTAAGTCTTAATGGTGTGGAAGTTATGGCTAAAATCACAGGAGAAACTGCAAAAAGTATAGGGGTATTACTGTATACTATTATGAAGAATAAAACGCAAACTGCAGGAAAGACGAGACTTACAAATATGCTTAAAACTGGAAAAGAACTAAAGATATTTTCTATTAAAGCACAAGATTTACAGAAGTTTAAAGATAAAGCAAAAGAATATGGGATATTATATTGTGCTTTAATAGATAGAAAAAACAAAAATTCAGATGGAATGGTAGATGTTATGGTAAAAGCAGAGGACGCAAGTAGAATAAACAGAATTATAGAGCGATTTAAACTTGCTACAATAGATACTGCTAAAATCAAAACGGAAATAGGTAAAATTAAAGTAAACCCCAAGTCAGCTTTGATGGACAAAGAAAATCTGTCAAAGCATACATCAAAGAACAATGGGGTAACTAAACCTTCTGTAAAAAAAGAACTAGATAAAATAACTAAAGAAATGAAATTAGAAGGTAAAATACCAGTATTAACGCAAGACAAAAAGAAGGGGGTACAAGTGAAATGAGTGATGTTGTATGGAATTTAAAATTAGACAAATATGAATATTGCATTATTATTAATGCCCTAAATAATTTAAGGACAGAACTTATAAGGCAAGAAAGAAATACAGAGTCGGTAGATGAAATCTTGGTTAAAATTATTGATACACCACCAAAACACAATAAGAAGGAAAGATATTATTGTGAAGCGAGATAATAAAGTATTCTATTTTTTAGGAGTGATTCCAGTTATATGGATTGCATTACTTATAGCACCTATTGTAAACAAAGGACTTATTGGAATAATACAAAACTTTGGAGCAGTTATTAACAATCCATTTAAAATAGTATTTTGTGAGAATAGCATAAAGGCCATTCTTTTTTTATTGGCAGTATATGTACTTGGAATAGGTATTTATATATCTACAAAAAGAAATATGCGACCTAAAGAGGAACATGGTTCAGCGAAATGGGGCAATGCAAAGGCTATAAATAAAAAGTATATGCAAAAGCCGATAAATCAAAATAAAATATTAACTGGAAATGTAAAAATAGGATTAAATGGAAGGAAACATCGAAGGAATTTGAATGTTCTAGTATGTGGTGGTAGTGGAGCAGGAAAAACAAGATTCTATTGCAAACCTAATGTAATGCAAGCAAATACTTCATTTGTAATACTAGACCCAAAACGGAGAAATGCTCCGTGATACTGGATATTTACTAGAAAAACAAGGTTATGATGTTAAAATATTAGACTTATATGATATGTCAAAAAGCCATTGCTATAATCCTTTTGTATATATAAAAACGGATAACGATGTACAAAAACTAGTAACAAATCTTTTTAAAAGTACAACACCAAAAGGAACTCAGATTACAGACCCATTTTGGGATATTTCAGCAATGATGTTGTTATCAGCACTTATATATTATTTAAAATATGAAGCACCAGAGGAAGAACAAAACTTTCCTATGGTAATGGAAATGTTAAGAGTAGGAGCAGTCAAGGAAGAAGATGATAATTATAAAAGTCCACTTGATACATTATTTGAACAATTAGAAGATGCAGAGCCAAACCATATTGCTGTAAAATACTATAAAAGCTATAGGGTAGGTGCAGGAAGAACACTAAAATCTATACAATCTACATTAAATTCAAAACTAGAAAAATTTAATATACCAGAAGTTATAGGGATAACTACAACTGACGAATTAGATTTACCTAGCATAGGAGAAAAGAAAACTGCATTATTTGCACTTATACCAGATAACGATACAAGTTTTAATTTTATAGTAAGTATTTTATATACACAATTATTTCAGCAACTATTCTATTTGGCAGAAACAGTATATAAAGGCAGATTACCAATACATGTTCATTTTGTTATGGACGAATTTGCGAATGTTAGCCTACCAGACGACTTTGATAAAATACTTTCGGTAATGCGTTCAAGGGAGGTATCAGTAAGTATAATACTTCAGAATTTAGCACAATTAAAAGCATTGTTTGAAAAACAGTGGGAAAGCATTGTTGGCAACTGTGATGAGTTTTTGTACTTAGGCGGAAATGAGCAGTCAACACATAAGTATGTTTCAGAACTTTTAGGAAAGGAAACAATAGATACAAACAGTTTTGGTAAAAGTAGTGGCAGAAGTGGTAATTACTCTACCAATTATCAAATAATTGGCAGAGAACTCTTAATGCCAGATGAAGTAAGAAGAATAGAAGATAAATATGCCTTGCTGTTTATTCGTGGAGAAAAGCCTGTTATAGACTTAAAGTACGATATTTTAAAGCATCAAAACATAAAGGATACAGCAGATGGAAGTGCAGATATATATATTCATGGAAGAACAAATGAATCCATTGCAAGCATTATATTAGAACAAGACTTTATTGATACAAAAGAAAATGAAATTGAAATAGAAAATAGTAATTATGAACTTCTATCTGAAAAAGAGATAGAAGATTTTTTAAATTCTAATGAGGATTAGCGAAATTAGAATTAATTTATAAGAAAGAGGTAAAGAAAATGAGTAAAAAAATATTTAAAAAATCAGTAATGATAATAGGAAAAATACTATTAATAGCAACTGCTTTAAGTGTAATAAACACAATAACATTTGCAGCTGATGACCCAATGTCAGTTGTAAATAATTTATCAAATTTTATGTTTGGGTTAATAAGAGCATTAGGAATGATACTTTTAGGTTTTGGAATAGTACAAGTTGGATTATCACTAAAATCACATGACCCATCACAACGTGCAAATGGATTTATGACGCTTGCAGGAGGAATTATCATTACCTTTTCTAAAGAAATATTAACTTTGATTATGGGAGGTTAACAAAAATGAGAACAAAAAGAGAATCTATGAAATTTAAATGCAAATGTGGAAATGAAATGAGAATAAAAAGAATAATGCTAGGATATATAACTAAATGCAGTAAGTGTAATAGAAACATTTCAAAAGTAGAGGCAGAACAAGAGATAATAAATCAAAAAAAGTTAAAAAGAGGTGGTTGCTTTGAGTGATAATTGGGTAGTTCAAAATTTACAAAATGCACTTGATACATGGAATAGTAAATTAAGTGAAATTTGGGGACTTTTAACAGAGTCCCCAGAACACTTTAAAGGCGGTGGAATTTGGAATGTAATATTAAATATACATGGAGCAATACAAGGAATAGCACTTGCTTTACTTGTATTATTTTTTGTAGTAGGAATAATGAAAACTTTTGGTAGTTTTGCAGAAATTAAAAAGCCAGAACATGCAATAAAGTTGTTTATTAGATTTGCAATAGCAAAAATACTTGTTACATATGGATTAGAACTAATGCTTGCAATATTTAATATTGTACAGGGTTTGATTTCAACAATAATACAGTCAGCAGGATTTGGAGCAACTAGCCAAACGGTATTACCACAAGAAATAATAACAGCAATAGAAAGCTGTGGATTTTTTGAAAGCATACCACTTTGGGCAGTAACTTTAATTGGAGGATTATTTATAACTGTAATGTCATTTATTATGATATTTACTGTTTATGGAAGGTTTTTCAAATTATATATGTATACAGCAATATCGCCGATTCCATTTAGTACATTTGCAGGAGAACCTAGTCAAAGTGTAGGAAAAAGCTTTATAAAATCCTATGCTTCGGTATGTATGGAAGGAGCAATAATTGTACTTGCTTGCATTATATTTTCACTATTTGCAAGCAGTCCACCAGTTGCAGATGTTGGGGCAAGTCCAGTAACTCAAGTGTGGAAATACATAGGCGAGTTAATTTTCAATATGTTAGTGTTAGTTGGAGCTGTAAAAATGGCAGACCGCATTGTGCGTGAAATGATGGGATTGTGAGGAGGGAGAAGAAGATGGAAGTTAAAGTAAATAAAGAAATACGAGAATATTCAGAAAGTATATTCTTTGGGTTAAATTTAAGGCAATTTATATTTTCAATTTTAGCATGTGTAATAGCAGTAATAATATATTTCATATTAAGACCATATTTTGGAATAGAAACATTATCTTGGGTTTGCATATTAGGTGCAATCCCTTTTGCTTTATTAGGGTTCCTAAAATATAACGGAATGACAGCAGAGAAAGTTGTTATTGCTTATATAAAATCTGAAATATTAATGCCTAGCAAATTATTGTTTAAACCAGTAAATATATATGCTGAATTATTAAAAGTCAAAGAAAAATCAAAAAAAGGGAGGCAAGAGAAAAAATGAAATTAATAGATAAAATAAACAAGCGAAACAAAGAAAAATATACCGTACCTAAAAGTGTGCAAGATATTATTCCAGTAAAGGAAATATACGAAGATGGAATATTTCTAGTTGGCAAAAATGAATACTCAAAATGTTATTCATTTGCAGATATTAATTATGCGGTAGCAAGTGATAATGATAAATCAAGTATGTTTTTAAAATATGCAGGGATACTTAACTCTTTAGATACAGGAGCGATAACAAAAATTACTATTTTCAATAGAAAATTAAATGAAATAGAGTTTGAAAAGAATGTTATTCTACCAATTACAAAAGAGGAACAGGATTATTTGTGTGAAGAATATAATACTATGTTAAAAAACAAGGTAAACCAATCAAATGGAATGATGCAAGATAAGTTTATAACTATATCTATAAATAAAAAGAATATAGAAGAAGCAAGGAGTTATTTTTCGAGAATTGGAGCAGAATTAATAAAACAATTTAGAAATGAATTAAAATCAGACTGCAAAGAACTTTCTACATCTGAAAGACTACGCATATTTCATAATTTTTATAGGGAAGGGGAAGAAACCTCTTTTTATTTTAATTTTAAGGAACTATTAGAAAAAGGGCATAGTTTTAAAGACTTTATATCTCCAGACATAGCAGAATTTGGAAGTGATTATTTTAAAATAGGCGATAGATACGGCAGAGTATTATTTTTAAAGGATTACGCTAATTACATCAAAGATAGTATGATTTCAGAATTAACAGATATTAATAAAACAATGTTAATGAGTATAGATGTTGAGCCAGTTTCAATGGATGAAGCAGTAAAAAAAGCAGAAAATATAAAATTAGGAGTTGAAACAGAAATTGCAAATTATGGACGTAGACAAACGGCAAATAACAATCTATTTGCAACAATCCCTTTTGATTTAGAAGTAAAACGAAATGAAGTAACAGAGATATTAAATGATTTTATTTCTCGTGATCAAAGAATGTTTTTAGCAGTATTAACAATAGTACATACCGCTAAAACAAAAAAAGAATTAGATAATGATACTGAAAGTTTAATTGCAATTGGCAGAAAGCATTTGTGCCAACTAGCTGTATTAAAATTTCAACAATTAGAAGGATTGAATACAGTATTGCCAGCAGGAACAAGAAGGATTGATACTTTAAGAACCCTTACAACAGAAAGTTTAGCAGTCTTTATGCCTTTTAGAGTACAAGAAATTAATCATTCAAAAGGTATTTATTATGGGCAAAATGTTATATCAAAAAATATGATAATTGCAGATAGAAGAAGTTTAGCAAATGGGAACTCATTTATTTTAGGTGTGAGTGGTAGTGGAAAGAGTTTTACAGCAAAACAAGAAATAGTATCTATAATGTTAAGAAATAAAGATGTAGATATTGTAATAATAGACCCAGAAGCTGAATTTAAAAATTTAGTAAAAACACTAGGTGGAGAAGTTATTAAAATATCTGCTACAAGTTCAAATCACATAAATGCTATGGATATAAATAGTAATTATTCAGATGAAGGCAATCCAATTCCATTAAAAGCAGAATTTATATTATCACTTTGCGAACTTCTAATAGGTAAAAATAGTTTAGGAGCAAAAGAAAGGTCTTTAATTGATAGATGTACTAGCAATATATATAAATCATATGCACAAGATGATTATCAAGGGTTACCACCTACATTGCAACATTTTAGAGAAGAACTATTAAAACAAAATGAGTCAGAGGCAAAAGACATAGCACTTGCAATAGAACTATTTGTAAATGGGAACTTAAATACTTTTGCAAAGCAAACTAATGTAGATGTAAAAAATAGACTTGTATGCTATGATATTTTAGAACTTGGTAAACAGTTGCTACCAATAGGGATGCTTGTAGTATTAGATAGCATTTTTAATAGAATTACTGCAAATAGACAGAAAGGCAGACAGACTTTTATATTTATAGACGAGATATACTTATTATTTCAATATGAGAATTCTGCATTATTTCTTCAAAACTTGTGGAAAAGAGTTCGTAAATATGGAGCGTGTTGCACTGGGATTACTCAAAATGTTGAGGAATTATTAAATAGTGAAACAGCACGATTAATGCTTGCAAATAGCGAGTTTTTAGTAATGTTAAATCAAGCTCCAACAGATAGAGAAAAGCTAGCTAAACTGCTAAATATATCTGAAACACAATTAAGTTATATAACAAATGTAGGAATTGGAGAAGGCTTAATAAAGGTTGGAAGTTCACTTGTACCATTTAAAAATGAATTTCCTAAAGATACAAAGCTATATAAGCTAATGACAACAAAGATTGACGAGGTGCAAGATGAAAAAGATAATTAAATTAATAATTGGAATGCTACTAATTGGTGTAATTGCCGTTAGTAGCTTTTTTATTTGTAATTCATTTAAAGAGAAGAATAAAGCAGAAAATGAAATTGAAAACATCGAAGCCATTGTAAATATTGTTGAGAAAAATGATACGACCGAAGATAATCTGGCTGAAAATAAAGATTCAAATCTGCAAAGTGTATATAACATTAATAATGATGTTGTCGGTTGGATTAAGATAGATGGCACAAATGTCAATTATCCTGTAATGCAAACGAAAGACAGGCAAAATTATTATCTTAAAAGAGATATTTATAAAAATTATTCTTACTATGGAACGCCGTATGTGTCAGAAAATTGCGATATAGAAAATGGGGATAATATTATCATTTATGCTCATAACATGAAAGATAATGCAATGTTTGGAGATTTAGAAAAGTATAAAACAAAGGCATTTTATAAAAGCCATAAGATAATTGAGTTTAATACATTAAAAGGAACTGGTAAATATGAAGTTGTAACAGTTTTTAAAACAGTTTTGTATACAGAATCTACTTTTAAATATTATGAATTTACAAAGGCAAATAATGAGAAGGAATATAATGCTTTCATTTCAAAGTGTAAGGCAGTATCTTTTTATAATACTGGTGTATCAGCTAAATATGGGGACAAGCTGATTACACTTTCTACTTGTGAATATTCAAGTGAAAATAGTAGATTAGTAGTAGTGGCGAAAAAAATATAAAAATATTAAAGTTGGGAGGCGAAAGAATTGCAAGATATAAAAACAAGAAATATTCTAAAGGGTACAATTAAAAAGTTAGACAAATCTATTGAACATGCAAGACATACTACTATTAAAGTAAAGGAAGATATAAATAATAACGAAACAGCAGGAGAATATGCAGGAAATAAGGTTTCAAATACTACTCATTCTGTAATAAATTATGGAACTAATACATTAAAAAAGCATGGTAAACAAAGTGTTATAAATACTAAAAATAATATAAAAATAGCGAAACATGCAATAAAATCAGATATAAAATCTATCAAAACAAGTAAAAGCACATCTAATGCTGTAATTAGAACAACAAAAAATATGACTAAAAATTCAAAAAGAGCAACAGAAGTGTTAAGAGAGTCTGCAAAAAAGACGGCTAACGCTATAAGAACAGTGACAAAAGCAACAATTAGCACAGTCAAAGCAGTTATAGCAGGAACACAGGCATTAATAACTTTTTTAATTGCAGGAGGGTCGATAGCATTGATAATAATTATTATAATTTGTTTAATAGGGTTATTGTGTAGTAGCATATTCGGAATATTCTTTTCCTCTCAAAAAACCAATACAGGAATTGTTGTGGCAACAGATTACAAAACAATGAACATGGTTGTTGCAGATATAAATAAAGAATTTATGGACAAGCTTAAGGAAGTAGAAAATAGCAATAGTTATGATGATTACGATATTACCTCAAATAGGGCAGAATGGAAGAATATATTAGCCGTATATACAGTAAAAGTAAATAATGGTAATAATGCAACAGATGCAATAACCTTATCAGATGAAAAAGTACAGATATTAAAATCAGTATTTTGGGATATGAATACAATTTCATATATAACAAAGAATGAGGATAGAGAAATAACAACATATGATACTGATAACAATCCAATCATTACAAAAATTAATCAAAAAATTTTACATATTACAATAACAAGTAAAACTGTTGATAAAATGGCAGATATCTACAACTTTACAACGGAACAGAAAAAGCAACTTCAAGAATTATTAAGTGATAAATATGCAAACCTTTGGAATAGCGTTATATATGGAGTATCAGTAGGGAATAGCGATATAGTACAAATAGCAGTTTCTCAAATAGGAAACGTAGGAGGAGAACCATATTGGAGTTGGTATGGATTTAAAAGCAGAGTAGAATGGTGTGCATGCTATGTGAGTTGGTGTGCGAGTGAATGCGGATATATAGATGCAGGAATTATTCCTAAATTTGCAGGAGTACCACAAGGAATAGCATGGTTTAAAGCATGTGATTTATGGAAGGATGGAGGGGTTATACCACAAGAGGGCGATATTGTATTTTTTGATTGGGACGGCGATAATTCACGGAGATCATGTTGGCATTGTTGAATTTGTAGAAAATGGGAAGGTATATACAATAGAAGGTAACTCAGATAATCAATGCAGACAAAGAGAGTATGACTTGAATAGTGAAGATATTATGGGGTATGGAATTTTTATGTATTAAACATTTACACCAAACAACACCAAACAACACTAAACAACCAGAAACAACCCCAAACAACTAAAATCAACTCCTAGAAACAACCTCAAACAACTCTTTTGTATAGTATAATATTTTTAATAACACATAAAAAAATATTTCAATATGAATTTTTATACAGTTATGGTTATTAAGAATAAATGTCAATATGTTTGTCAACTCTTTAGGAATTCTTATATAAAAATTAACATGGAAAGGAGGGTATGTGAATATAAAAAGTAATTTAACTCATTGAGGTTGACTTGAAAAATACGAAAGATTGAATATGTTTATTCAATAAATCATCGTAATATTAATTAAAGACTAATTAAAAAAATTATAATACAACTGAAACTTGTTTCAAACTTAAATTGTATTATATAGAAAGAAGGAAAATATGAAAAAAAGAAGTTTATTAATATTGACTAATTTAATTATTGTTTTAACTTTATTATTCTCATTATCTTCAACAAAAGTTTATGCATTGTATAATCAATCATATTCTGCCGGTACTACTAACGGTATAAACACAACTAAAGATGTCACGGATTCAAAAACTTATTACTCAAAAGCAGGATATGTTACGTTTTCGAATATGGATCCTACTAGAGGAATGTTGTCGTCATATTTAAATTCAGATGTACTATTTTTCCCCACACATGGTAATGTAAGTAGTATTGCTTTTGCCAATTCTGGCATAAAAACTGGTGCTAGTAGTGGAAATGACATAGGACTAAATACATTAAATTTTACGACTACTAATACGATACTTGTTACTTATGCATCTTGTAATTCTGCAGGAGAAAACAATGCTAATAATCTAAATAGTATTACTCATCAAACTGTACAAAGAGGTGCAGAAACAGCAGTAGGATGGAGAAATGCAATTGATTCACTCCCTGCTACTAACTGGGCATTTAATTATCACTATAAACTAGGTTTTGGACAAAGTGTTCAAAATGCAGTAGACTATGCTAATAGTTTTACTTATGATGATGCTAGGGTAAGACAAGTAACCATTGTGGGAAATACTAATACAAAAATCGGTACATGGCACGGACTAAAATCACCTGAAATTGTTGAAGTAGATGATAGGGAAATGATTGCAAAATATAACCTAAATATTAATAACAGAAAAGCAACTGATAATCTAAATAAAGCAGTTTCTTTAATAAAGGGAGTTTATCCAAATTTAGACTTGAATAATTATAAAATTATGGAAACCACAGGTGCCATAGTAACAGATTTAAATACTGGTAAATCAGAAATGCTATATGAATATATTGATTTGCAATTAAAAATTGGTGATTTTAATACATTAGCAGCATATACAATTGCCATAAAAGATGGAGAAATTAAAGCAATTTATGATAATAACATTGACATTGTAAAACAGGAAAATGCTCTTAACTCAAAAGAGGAATTTAGAGTAAATATAAGTGATGATGAATTGAATCAATTTAAACAGCAAGCAAAGAATAAAATAGATAGACAATATGTTTTTTCTAATAATAATATAAGAACACAAAATGATATAAAAACCAGTTATTTCTACAATATAGAAACTGGTAAAAAATATGTAAGAGTTACAGTTCCAAGTATGGCAGGTAATGGAGCAATAGCATATGAATATGTAGACTATGAAATATAATTATTCTTATAAATTCCATATAACAAAATTTTATTATATGGAATTTGACTATTTTAAAAAAAGTATAAACTATATATATTTTTCGAATTAATTGTGTTATAATAAGTTATGTTCATTATACTAGGAGGAAAGAATGAAAAAAATTATAATAACTACGGTAGTAATTTTAATAGCAATAATACTATTATTAACAATATTATTAATTGATAAGTATAAGAATAATAGTAATAATGATGGTACGCAAACTTTATTAAATAATGATAAATCGCTAGAATTAATAGTAAGCGAATCTGGAACAAAAAATATAACAAAAATTACAGTAGGAGACCTTAGTAATAAATATGATTATGATATTTATTACTTTGGTTTAGAAAGTGTATATGTAAGACTTGCGGATAAAACAGTAGACTTAAAAGAAGCATTACTAACATATAAAATAACAATGGAAGAAATTATAGAAAAAGCAGAAACAATTTCGGGACTTATTTATAATAGTGTATACAGAGATGGTGGTAGCAAGATATACAAATATGAAACTTATACTATTATAAAAAAACATACCCTTGATGGTAATAATGATGTATATATTGGAATACCTGAAATGAGATTATCTGGTGAGTCAGTAACAGGAGATACAGATTAATAAAGAAGACCAACTATAAAAAGTCAATAGATTTTTGAAAAATTTTAAAAATTTTTTCATTTCAGATTTTGAGCATAACTTTTTTGTTTAGATATATCAAGGATAAACTTCGTTTGCTACGCAAATCCTTGACATATCTAAACAAAAAAGTAACAGGACAATTAAGAAATGAAAAAATGAAAGTAAAAAATTTGCATGACAAACAAACATTGAAAAAATGCACATTGAAAAAAATATTAAATTTGATTAACTTTGCTTTTTATCATAAGGTATATAATCTCGTTTTTCTTTTAGAACATAAAAAATAATTGTTAATAATTTACGAGATATACCAGCGAGAGCAACAAAGTGATGCTTACCTTCAGAAATCTTCTTATCATAATAAGTACGTAAGATTTTATCATTAGACATTGCAACTAAAGAAGCTGTATATATAGCATGTCTAAGATATGGAGAGCCTCTTTTAGAGAGCCTTCCACTACCGGATTGTTTGTTACCAGATTGATTTTGAGAAGGGTCAATGCCTGCAAAAGCAGTTAATTTAGAAGGTTTATCAAAAGTGTTGATATCACCAATTTCAGCTAAAATTACTGGTGCAAGTGCTTTTCCAATGCCAGGAATAGACATAAGATGACTATCTAATTTATCATAAATAGCTTTAATCTTAACATCTAATTCATCAATTTGTTTTTCTAGAAAAATAATTTGATTAATCAGTTGTTTAATTTCAAAAGAGCAGGCATCACTAGTGAATTTGACACCAAAAGAATTTTTTGCTAATGATTTTAAAGTATTGGTTGTAGAAGTACCTAATCTTCCTTTTGAATTTTTAGAAATCAAATTTAATAGTTTAGTAGAACTAATTTTAAGGATATCTTCAGGAGTAGGACATTGTAATAAAACTTGTATAGATGTAACACCAAATGTATCAGAAAAAGCTTTTTTGTATTCAGGAAATACTTTATCTAAAATACCAACAACTTGAGTTTTTAAACTACTAGTATTAGCAACCATATTAGACCTAAATCTAGTCAGTTGCCTTAAAGATAAAATATCCTCTGTAGGCAAAGCGGTTGAAGAAGAGCCAAAAACTCTTAAATAATCTGCGATAATAATTGAATCAATAATATCATTTTTCTGCTTCCTGTTATTGTAAGCTCCACGATAAGATTTGATTTGATAAGGATTGAAAACAGAAATATGAAATTGCTTGTCCAATAGTGCAGAATACAGCGAAAGCCAATAAGAACCAGTAGCTTCCATAGAGACTAAAATCTCTGATAAATCAGAAGTAACAGTATAAATATTTTCTAACAGTTTAGAAAATCCTTCTGTAGAGTTAGTAAATTTGATAGCACGAATACGAGTCTTTCCTTCATCATCAAGTAAAGAAGCAACATGATTAGTTTTTGCAATATCAATTCCTAAATAAAACATTTTAAAATACCATCCTTAAAAATAGATTTGATAGAGGCATTGCCCTCGATATCTTTACAAGCACGATATAACCTCGCCGAATATAAAAGGCAATAGCTTGGGCTAGTCCTTAGCCAACTTATTCATATCCATATTGTAAAGTAGAGGCTTTAGTCTTTCTAAAGAGCCAAATGCTCAGGTAGGTGGCTAAAACCACTCTATCAGTTACAACAATTATAATACAAATTTAAAAACAATTTAATATTATTTTGAGTTTATAGATATCTCTTAAATAAAAATCTAAATATAAAAAATGTAGTTAAATTTATATTAACTACATTATACGAGTAGGTTAAAGGTGCACAAGAAAATAAAATAATAACTGACATGTATATGTATAATGAATATTCGATAATAAAAGGAAACTCATTAGATGGTGATAAAGATTATATATTTCAAAGTCAGATGTTGTATATGATGATATGAAGAGGGCAGTAGGGAGATAAATAGTTTTTGTATGAGTGTAATGTGAAAAAATATGATATTTAGTTTATTTATTATTATACTTAACAAGGGAAATTCCCTAATTTGTAGCAAACAGATTTCTTTAGTTATAGAAATTGTAGTTAGGATAATTAAAAAATGAAAAAAAATTTTTATTTAATTTTAATATTAATTATAGTACTATTATTAATATGTGTTGGTTATGTAATATATCCTAAATATTCAAAAGACTTAGAATGGACTCAAGAATATGTAATAGGCAATCCTGGAATAATAGGGGATGTTTCAACGGAGATGTTTGGTGATAACCCTGCATATGAAATAGGAGCTAACCAATATGGATATGCTGTTTTTAAGAATCCAGATAAAGCATTTAAACAATTTAAAAAAGATTATGCAGATGCAATGGAATTTATAAAAGAACAATTTGACATACCACTTTATATATGTAAATTTAATTATCAGACATATGGGGCTTATGGTTGGCAGATCAATACAGAAGATGAAAACTTAAGATATAAAGCATTTAACGTTACTGCCTTTGTAGATATCTTTGAAAATAGTTTTGCAAATTAAAGGGTTATATTAACTTTGTGTATTCTTTCAAAAATTTTTATACATCCAAGAAATTGGTAAATATAAAAATAGAATTATCTAATAACATTAAAGATAGTTCTATTTTTTACTTGTTAATGACAAAAACTTTATTCTATTATCTTCACATAAATTAGATATTTCATCAATTCGATGGGAACTAATCACATACTCATTTTTTCCATCAAATCTAAAAATTATTGTTTTTGTATATGTAGATTCGTTAGGATTTTTTTCTTCAATTATAAGGCTAGCCTTAGTTTCATTCAAAGTTTCAAATGTAGTCATAAAACCAATGCCAGAACCACCAGTATCAGCATGAGTTGTAATAGCTTCTAATCCAAGTTTAACTAAGGTATCAATTTTGAATGGTATACCAGTATCAGATATTCGTATTTCATAATAGCCATCTACAATGTCAAATACAATCATAATATTTTTAGTATTACTATTGCGAAAGTTAATAGCAATAATTGCATCTTTGAGATGGTCGAAAAGCAATGTTTCTAATTTACTTTCTGAAATAAAGTTTTCAATTAAATAATTAATTTTATGTTTAAATTTAATTATAAGTTTTATATCGCTTTTTAAAGCTTCCATTTGTATATATTCCAATATTCCATCAATTCCGACTACATTTGTTTTAGGAACTGAATCAGCAGGTGTTATATTATTTGAAATTTCTTGATTATATTCTTTAGCTAACCTTTTAACGATTACTGCAATATCTGATATTTCATTAGCAAATTCAGTATTGGCTCTCATAGTGTTTGCCAATTTCTTTAATTGCATTTCTAAAGCAGAAATTCTGCCACTATATTTATGGTTAATTTTTAAAACCTTATCATTTTCCTTTTTATAATCTTCGAGTTCCTCTTGAAGATTATAAATATCGGATTCTTTTAATCGTTCTTTATAATATAATGTATAGTTTTTTCTAATCCAAATAAATACACCCAAAGCTATTATTAAAGCACCGATTATTAATGTTTCAGTTATTATGGCAATTCCTTTTTCTAAAGAAGAATAAATAATTATTATTGCTATACTAAAAAGGACTCCTAAGATACCAAATTCCTTTAACGTTTTGCTATTTTTTATAAAGGAAAATCCATTTTTGAATTTTCTTACTTTGAATAGGAAATATATTAATAAAATATTTAATGGTATTGATAATAAGTAAAGAAGACTATTTGGATGGAGATTTTCAATAATAAGGTTAAGAACAACGGATGTTAAAAATAATGTAATTATGTAAAAAACAAAGTTAATTGCTAATGAAATTATTAATACCGTTGCAGAATAATCGAATTTGTACTTAGTAATGTAAGAAACTATAAAAGTTAAAATGGTACAAGCAATAGCAATACCAATAAGTAAAGAAAAATAGACTTTAAAAGTAGCAATAAATATTCCAGATAATATGCAGGATGTTAACAATACAATAATGGTTTTCTTCTTTAAATCCTTAAAATTTGTTATTTTAAGAAGAACATATGAAGCAGATAAGGTTAAAAATATATATTTTATAATATAATAAATTAGATATTTATATTCCATTTTTCCCCCCTAAATCCAAAAAAGAAACCCCATCATTATTCTATGCCATAAAGACATTAAAAACATTTAAACTACCCCACTTCTTGTACATAAGTATTAAAGTACAATTGAATTTATATTGTTAAATAGATTCATTTATTTTTTTGACACAATAATATACAAACTCAGAAGGATACGGAGTACCAGTATTGTAATTAACTTTTTGAGTATATTTTTCTATCAATTCATCTGGATCCGTATTTCTCCATGCCTCATTTATAGCAGCTTGCATTGCTTTATTAATACCAGCGGATGACATTTTATGTTTTTGTGCCAAATATTCTGGGAAAGAAAACTTAGATTTCTCATGATTTGGCTTATTATCTTCTTTCAGTAAATAGTCTATTGCTTCATATATGTAATTTCTCCCTTTATATTTATGGCTTATTCCTAAATAATCTAACGTTGAATCTATGAGTTTTGGGAACATATTGTTTTGTTTTTCTTCAATTTTATCAAGAAGAACAGTAGTTTCTTCACTAACATCATCAAAACCTAGAAATATTATATCATCAATAACCATTTGTGGAGAATAGTTTTTTTGTCTTTTATAGAATATAAAATCAGTTACAGTATCAAGTTTGCTATATAATTTTTTTGATTTTTTATTAGTATTTACAGCTATAATGGGTTTTGATATTATATTTAATTTTGGCAATTCACTTAGAAACTTGAAACCAGAGCCATCTCCGCTCATGTAAGTCTAAGTCAAGAATAACTGCATTTGGCAAAAGTTTTTTTGTATATTCTAATGCCTCAAAACTAGAGTTTGTAATGCCAACTAGCGTAACATCAGTTCTTGTTTTCATATAATCTTCAAACAGTTTACAAGTATCCTTATCATCCTCAACTAGCAATACTGAAAGGGTATTCATATAAATTACCTCACCTCAACGAAATCATATATAATATATATAACACAATTTTAAACATTTTTCAACTATTTTTAATACAATTTTGTAAACTAGGAAAGCTCAGATATATAAAGAACTATTTAACTTTTTCAATTGTTATGGTTAAGCTATGTTCTTTATTAATTTGTAATAAAGTTTTAATATTATAACATTTTATTTTCTAATTGAGAAAAATAAGCTACAATTTATACCTCTATGTTTTCTAAAGCATAAATCATTGCACTTATAACTAATCCATTAAAAGAATGTCCTGTTTCTTTTGATAATTTTTTATATTTAGTATAAATATCTTCGGGGAACCTTATATTCATCGCAATGTCTGTCCTGCTAGACTTATGTATTTTATTAAGTTTAAACATGATATAATCACCACCCTGATAATTATAATATTAATTTTAGCTACAAAATAGTATCACGGTGTTGCTATTTTTTAAAAAGTATTATATACTAACTAGGGGGTGAGATTTTGAATCAAGAAATTAAAAAAATATACGACCATGTATCAGGTGTGATAGAAGAAGAACTGAATGATGATGAGCAGTATATAAAAATAAAAGAACAGTTAAATATACCTAAAAACACATCTGTAAATAGCCTTTTAGTTCAAGTAGTAGAAGATATATACGAGCTATACGAAGGCAACATTGAACTAACACAACAAAAGTTTTTTGAGGCAGGTTATAAGATAGGTCGTCAAGAAACACATCAATTCTAAATATAACCGTTTGTTTAATTAAAAGTAGGTACTTTATTTTTTGGTACCTATTTTTTATTGTCGAAAAAAGTCGATAAATTTCTTATTATATTCGACAGGAATCTACAAACTTTGCATATAAAATCGGTTATACTTAATATATGTAATAAAATGGTGGATTTTGTGCTTAAAACAAAGAGTGAAGGGGAGCGTGTAAGTAATTGAGGATTTTTAATAATAACTTAAGAATGTAATAGAAATACTATTTATTAAATGTTCCATTTCAAAAATAGTGTTTCTATTTTGAGATAGGAGTGTTAAAAGTGTATATTTTTTTTGAACCCATATGTTTACATATTAAGTGTAAAATAATCTTAGATAAGGTGTTCAGTTATAAATATATTAATAATAACTGTATTATTAAACATTGTAAAAGTCCACCTTTAATCTGTTTGTAACAAAATACAAACAGAATTGGAGGATTTTTTAGTATAAGTAAATCATTTAAGGTAGATGGTTTTACTCTTACTGATTGTGAAGATGGGAGGTATACCATTTCTTTTGTAGATAGCGGTGGTATAGTTATTGAAGAGGAAGTTACAAAAGATATATATGATGAATATAAAAGGTCATATTTATATTATGAAGCAGATAGAGTTAGAACGAGAAGATATATTGAATTCTCTGAACTTTCTGATAATGATTTATATAAGAGGGCAAGAAATAAACCATCTAGCATAGAAAAACTGTTAGAAGATAAAGAACTGTCAGAGAGAATAAATGAAGTATTTGATACTCTAACAGAAGTACAAAAGAGAAGATTTACAAAATACTATTATGATAAAAAAACATATAAACAAATTGCAAACGAGGAAAATTGCACATATCAAGGGATAGAAAACAGTATGAGATGGATAATTAAAAAATTTAAAAAAAGTTTAGATTAATAGGTTGCATTTTGACACTTTTTTGTCCAAATAAGTGAGGGGGTAAAATCCTTCACTTGATTTTTTTTGATAATTGAACCTTGAAAACTTAATAAATTCAATAGGTAACAATTAAAGATACTCTTGCCTAGTCACAGCACGAGCGAGATACAACCGTCCCACGCAATGAGGGCAATTCTGTGAGAACCACAGGAGGATAAAATTTCCGTGAAACCATTGGTTTGCCTAAAGAATTAAAGGATATTATAGAAAAGGAGCATTTTATATGTTAGAAATTTACAAAGAAATTAAAAAAACAAAAGATATTGAAAGATTAGAAATTACAACAATTCAAGCAGTTGCATTTGCAATGAAAGCTTTTGAAAATCTAAGAAAAGCAGGAAATACATATATTGACATAGACTTATTTGGAAGCTATATGCTTACAATTATGAAAATATATATACCAGATTCGATAGAAAAACTTGCAACAGATATCTTTGAAGAACATAAGAAAAACGATATAAGAAATGTTGTTCTAAATGACGATGAAAGCAAATAGCCTTAATTAAGGTGGTAGATTATGAATAACAACGAATTTGAATATAATCTTTACTTTAATGAAGACGGAGAAACAATAGAAGATATCGTAGAGGAACTAATTGTGGAAAATATCGAATTAAAACAGGAATAGCACATTTGAACTTATATCAAAAGAAAAATAAAATAGATATAAGTTCAAATTATTTTTTCTTTGGCAAAGGAAGGGGGAAAAATAGTGCTAGAAAAAACACTTATTAAAAGCTACAATGTAGCAATTTATATAAGATTATCAAAAGAAGACAATAATCTTCGGAGAAAGTGAGAGTATAGCAAACCAAAGAAATTTATTAGCAAATTACATAAAAGAATTTGGCTATAATTTAATAGACGAATATGTAGATGATGGTTGGACAGGAACGAACTTTAATAGACCAGAGTTTCAGCGAATGTTAAAAGATATTGAAAATGGTAAAGTAGATATGGTTATTACAAAAGATTTATCACGATTAGGTAGGGACTATATAGGAACTGGAGAATACATGGAGAAATGGTTTCCTGCACATAAAGTAAGATATGTTGCATTGACAGATAATATAGATACAGCATTGGATTCAAGTAATAATGACATAGCACCATTTAAAGCAATTCTAAATGATATGTATGCAAAGGACTTATCTAAAAAAATAAAAACAGCACTGTATACCATGCAAAAGCAAGGAAAATGGGTTGGAGGCAATACGCCGATAGGATATAAGACAGACCCAGATGATAAAAACCATTTAATTGTAGATGAGACAGAAGGCAAAATAGTAAGACGTATGTTTGAATTAGCATACAACGGCAATAATCACTTTAAAATTCGTGATATATTAGAAAATGATAACATTCCGACTCCTGCAGTTTTGAGGAATAGATTTTGTAGACGGACGTTCAGCAGTATCTCGGACATTGGGATGCTTCAACAATAAAAAAAATACTTGGAAATAGACTTTATACTGGAGATATGGTGCAAAATAGAAGAAAACGAATAAGTTACAAATATAGAAAAGTCATACAAAATGATGAAAAAGATTGGATAATTGTTGAAGACACACACGAACCATTGGTGGATAAGAAAAAATGGGAATTTATTCAAAGAACAATAGTAATAAATTCACATAGAAATGAAAAGATAAATTTCTTCTTGTTAGATGGGTTACTGAAATGTTACGAATGTGGACGTAAAATCGGAGTTAGAACAAGTAGTAGAAATTCAAAGAAACATATGATATGTAATTATTATAGGGCTCACGCAAAACTTAAAGTATGCACAAGTCATGGTTTTTGTTATGATTATTTAGAAGAAGAAGTCTTGTATATTATCAAAAAAATATTTGAAAATATAGATAAGAATAAGCTTTGCTTTAATGTCAAAAAAAGAAAGATAAAAGAAAATACAACAACATTAAAAGATAAAAAGAAAACATTAGAAAATGAAATAAATATAGCAAATTCAAAACTAGAAAAAATATATGTAGATTTATTAAACGGAAAAATTACAGAAAAGATATACGATAATATTTCGAAAAATCTAAATAATGAAATAAAGTTGAAAGAGAATGACTTGACTAACTTAACAAAAGGAAATAAAATAGAGGAGAAAGAAAGGCAAAAAGACATTTCAGAAGTTATAAATGAATTTCTCAACAAAGATTATTCAGATAGAAAAACGATTTTACGATTAATAAATAGACTAGAAATACATCAAGATAAGCAAGTGGATATTTATTTTAATTTTAAAGGGTTATCAGACTTTGCACCTGCATTAGAAGGATGCAAATTTAAGTTTAATATCTGCACTACATAGAAGGTAAACCCAGAGCGGAATATCCATGGCAGTTCCAATGAAAGCTGGAGGAATGAAAAAGTCAAAAGTATTGCTCTATACAATTTTATCAGGAGTTACAACAGGAGTAGGCGCATTTTTTGGGGCATTTC
>WRFS01000019.1 GCA_009778695.1 Oscillospiraceae bacterium | reverse complement strand
TGTACCTCCAATCCAAATCTTGATATATCTATTATACAAGATTTAAAGTAGAGAACAAAGTTTTTTTGGTTGGGACATTTTCATTCTCGATTACTTAAGACTTTATCATAATTGATTCAGATGCAAATTTGTAAAGTTAAAAAAATGCTTGTCTTTGAAATTAAAATGTAGTATAATGAAGTCTGAGAAAATTCTTTGAAAATTCTGACCAGTTTGTTATTGAAGAATAATCAAAAAAAAGACTCACATAATAAAAATAATTTGAAATAGGAGGAATAATTAAATGAACGTATGGCATGATATAGAGGCAGAAAGAATAAAAAAAGATGATTTTTTAGCAGTAATTGAAATTACAAAAGGAGTAAAGAATAAGTACGAAATAGATAAAAAAACAGGAATGTTATTATTAGATAGGGTATTATACACAGCAACACACTATCCTACAAATTATGGATTTATTCCAAGAACATATGCAGGAGATGGAGACCCATTAGATGTGCTAGTTCTTTGTCAAGAACCGATTGCTCCATTAACATTAGTAGAATGTTACCCAATAGGTGTAATTAAAATGATAGATGGTGACGAAAATGACGAAAAAGTTATAGCAATAGCAAAAAGTGATCCATTTTTGAATAATTATAAAGATATCACAGAAGTACCAAACCATACTTCTGCAGAAATAATGCACTTTTTTACAGTGTATAAGCAATTAGAGGGAAAAACAACCGTTGTAGAAAAAATATTAGGAAAAGAAGATGCAGAAAAAATAGTACAAGAATGCATAGACAATTACAACAAAAAATTCTTAACAAAATAATGATAGCGAGGAGGACGACATGATAGAAAAACTTTTTTTTAATATCTTGGCTTTTACATTGTTTATATTAATTTTCGTTAGAATGGCAAGAAAAAATGATACTAAATATGTGTTGTTATTATTTTTAGAAGCGATAGGTATAACAATAAACTTTGTAGAATTAAACTATAGTACGTTGTTCCCTTTGCCAGTTAAAATAATTGAATATCTACTCTCGGTTGCATTACCGCTGGTTGTGCTATTATTAGAAAAATATACCAAAATAACTTTTTCAGAAATTATGATGTTATTGGTGGATAAATATTATACGGTTACTAATAACACGGAAGAAAGCAAACGAAACGTATTGGCATTAATTGAAAAAAATCAAGAAAGTATTATTGCCTATAAAGTATTGGCTAAAATATATGAAAAAGAAGGCGAAAAGGAAAAAGCACTGGATGAATATATAAGGATAATAGGTTTAAATAATAAAAATACAGATACGTATTTTAAAGTTGTGGGGTTACTAAATGAACTTGATAGAAAAGAAGAAGCGATAGAAACACTTTCATTATTATTAGAAGAAAATCCTGATTCATATAAGGCAACAATGATGTTAGGTGAAATGTTGCAGCAAGAAGAAAATTTTAAAGAAGCATCAGATGTGTATAATAGAGCCTTAAAGTACAATCCTAATGACTATGAACTATATTACAACCTTGGAATGGTATATATAAGATTAAACGATTTTGTGGAAGCTATGAAATGTTATGAAATGGCTGCTGAAATAAACAAAAGGGGATATAATTCTTATTTTGTATTAGGAAAACTAAGTTTAATTTCAAATGATATTGAACAAGCAGAAAAGTATTTTTCAGAAAGTTTGTATGGCGAAGAAGTTGAAGCTGTGTCGTATTATGAATTAGCAAAAATATATATGATTAGAAATCAAAAAGAAATGGCAATAACATTTATAAAAAAGGCGATTGAATTAGATATAGCATATGAAAAAATAGCCAAAAATGATTTGATTTTTATTCCCATTAAACAGTATATAAATAAAGGAGTAGAAGTACAAGATAAAGTTAAAGATAGAAAAGTCCTACCACAAAATGAGTTAGATATTATAGAAAAATTAAATCATGATATTCAAATTTCACAAAAATTAGGTTATAAAGAAATATTTAAAATCGCAGAAAAATATAGAACTGGTGTAAACGCAGATATTCAAAAAAGTGATGATAATACAGGGGTTATTAACAACAATAATGAAGATATAACAATGGATGGACCTGCTCATTCAGAAAAACGGTATAGATACAGAGAATAAAAGCAAAAATTTAACAATATAATTTAAAAAAGAAAGTGAGGGATTTTTTTGGAAAAGAAAATAACAGTAATAGGTGGAGATTTAAGGAGCGTAAAATTAATTGAGTCGTTGGCACAAGATGGTTTTAAGGTATTTGTGTTTGGAGTAGAGAAAGCTGAAAATTTGAAAGAAATCGAAAATGTAGTTGAGTGTAATTCGTTGGTTAGTGCTATAGAAAGTACAGAAATAATAGTGGGACCAATTCCACTATCAAGTAACCCAAATATAATTAACACACCTTTTAGCGATGTTACCATTTCAATAGACGAATTAGGGAAAGCATTAGGCAACAAGCAATTTATAGCAGGAAGTATTAATGAACAATTAAAACAAAAATTTTCATCTTTAAATGTTAATGTAATTGACTTGTTAGAAAGAGAAGAATTAGCAGTATTAAATACAATTTCAACAGCTGAAGGTGCTATACAAATAGCAATAGAACAAACATTAACAACATTACATGGAAGCAATGTTTTAGTATTAGGGTTTGGCAGAATAGGTAAAATTCTATCTAAAATGTTAAATGGAATTGGAGCAAAAGTATCTTGCGAGGCAAGAAAAAATGCCGATTTAGCATGGATCAAAGCATATGGATATAATCCAATTCATTTAAATGAGTTAGATAAAAATTTAGAAAAATTCAATATAATTATTAACACAGTTCCATTTGTATTATTAGATGAAAAGAAATTAAGCTTAATAAAAGAGGACTGCTTAATAATAGATTTAGCCTCAAATCCTGGAGGAGTGGACAGAGAAGTAGCAAACAAAAAGAAAATAAAAGTTATCTGGGCATTGTCTTTGCCAGGTAAAGTAGCACCAATAACATCAGCAGAGTTTATAAAAGAGACGATATATAATATTTTGAAGGAACGTTCTTAATTTAAGTAGAGTAGCGTGAGTGGTAGGTATATTTTTTTAAAAAACTGCCCGACAGCCCATTGAGGCATACGGATTACCCCTTGACTTGGAGGGAGTTTTTTAAAAAAATATACCTACCACGGAAGCGGACTATTATAGGAAGGAATAAAACATATGACGTTAGTACATGCAATAATTTTAGGAATAGTACAAGGACTAACAGAACTACTGCCAATTTCATCATCTGCACACTTAACATTAATACCATGGGCATTTCATTGGGGAGACATTCCAGACTCGTTTGATGTAGCACTACATTTTGGAACATTACTTGCAATCGGTATATTCTTCTTTAAAGATTGGATTAACCTACTAAAAGGCGGATATAAAAAATTCATTAAAAAAGAAGATAACCCTGAAGGAAAAATGCTATTATACATAATAATCGCTACACTTCCTGGAGGTATAATAGGAGTAATACTTGAAAAATATGCACAAGAAGTATTATCTAAACCAATAATAATAGCCATTGCTCTAATTGTTATGGGTATAGTTTTATATGTAATAGATAAAATTTCAAAATCAAAAACAGAATATAAAGATATAAGCTTAAAACAAGGATTATTAATTGGAACATCACAAGCATTAGCGTTCATTCCAGGAGTTTCTCGTTCTGGTATTACAATGACAATTGCAAGAGCACTTGGAATAAAAAGAGAATCAGCAGCAAGATTTTCCTTTATGCTATCTGCACCCATTGTGTTAGGAGCATGTATACTTACATTTTCAAAATTTGAATTTTCAAGAAATGCCATAATTGGTATACTTGTAAGCTTTATAGTTGGTATAGTTGTAATCAAATTTTTATTGGAATATTTAAAAAGAGGAAGCTTCAAAGTATTTGCAATTTATAGGATAATAATTGGAATTATTGTATTGATATGTGCACTTATATGGCATTAAAAATAAGATAATTTAATAAACTTCATGGTAATCGTATAAAAACATATTTTTATGGTAATAATTAACATAGGTTGTAGGAGGTTCTAAATGGAAAATCTTAAAAATATGTTAATTTTGAAAAACTTACCTTCAAATATCGTAGAAGAGGCTTTAATTATATTAAAACCTAATAGTAAAATCAATAAAGAACAGTATCTAAAAAACGGAGTTAGAGAAATCAACAATAAAGATACAGGCGAAGCACAAGAACAAGACAATTATATTATAAGAGAAGCGGAGTTTGTAATAACAGACTTTATTGAAAAATTAGAAAAAAATCAATGCGAAGAAAATAACAACATAATAAAAAAGAAATATAATATACTAAAAATTATAACGATTGCACTAGGTCTTGTAGGGCTGGTATTTATTATTTTTTAATTTTATTATAAAGTAGTGCTAAGAGGTTAGTATATATTTTTTAAAAAGTCACCGACAGCCCTTTGAGGCCCATGGAGTCTCCGGAGGCTTGGAGGGACTTTTTAAAAAATATATACTAACCTCTTAGCACGGACGTCTTACATAAATTTAATATATTTTGCATAAAACACTTTTTCCTTGAATATGTTTGAAATAGGACATAACAAAAAACCAAGGAAGAGGTGTTTTTATTATGGAAAGAGTAATTAGCGAAAACGAAAAAATGAGACGAGCAGAAGAAATTTATAATAGACGAAGAGAGCAAACCGTGCGTGTACCAACAAGCAAAGTAAATAAAAAAAATAATAATAGTAAAAAAGGGTTTAATAAAATTCAAAAACTAATATTACAAGTATGCGTATGCATATTAATATATGTGTCTTTATATATAGTCCAAAATTCAAATTATATATTTTCAGAAAATGTTATAAATAAAGCAAAAGACATTTTGTACTACGATATAAATTTTCAAGAAAAAACTGGTCAACTTATTGATTATGTAAAAAATAGCCCGTTGTTTGGCTCGAATCAAGGAGACAACGGTAGCAATGGCGGAATTATAGTAAACGATACGGACAGTAACGCAGTGGTAAATAATACAATTGAAAATAGCGTAATGGAAAACAATTTAACGGGAAATAGTGTAATAAAAAATAGTGTAACTGAAAATAATGTGATAGAAAACAACATAACAGAAAATAATCTGACACAAACTAATTCGACATCAAATGAGTTAAATGCAGGGAGCATTTCAAAGAATGAAGTAAATGTAATAAATGCAGGAGTTGGTGGGGCTGAAGAAAATGCCACATTAGGAGAAAGTGAAACCGTTAAGTATATCACAGCTGCAAGTAGTTACAATCAAATGCAAATAGATGCAGATGCGATAAAGAAGAAATTTACTTTACAATTGCCGTTAAAATCATCTGATTACACAATTTCTTCACCATTTGGAGTTAGAACAGGAGTTGAGCCAACGTTTCATACAGGAATTGATATGGCCGCAAATACAGGAACACTAATATATTCCGCAATGGATGGAACGGTCATCCTTAATTCTTCGGAAGGAGATTACGGAAATCATTTAGAAATTCAAAGCGGAGACTTAATTACCTTGTATGGACATTGCAGTAAGTTGTTAGTAAAAAAAGGAGCAAAAGTAAAAAAAGGCGATAAAATTGCAGAAGTAGGTAGCACAGGGAATTCTACAGGACCGCATTTGCATTTTGAAATAACTTATCAGGGAAGATATGTTAATCCAGAGTATGTGATGAAATTTTAAAAAACAGTTTAAGTAGAGTAGTGCAAATGTTGAGGTATCTTTGAGTCATATGGGAGTAAAGTAGCGCGAGGGGTATGTATATTTTTTTAAAAAACTGCCCGACAGCCCTTTGAGGCCCAAGGAGTCTTCGGAGGCTTGGAGGGAGTTTTTTAAAAAAATATACATACCCTGGGAGCGAGCTATTGCAGGATAGAATTAGTGTACGGAACTTTCACTCCGAAAGCGGACTAATTTAAGGAGGAACATGCAAATTAAATTGAATTTCCAAATATTTATTTTTGCAATAATCTTTTATTTCACAAAGCAAATAGAAATATATGTATACATATTAGCACTAGGATTAATGCATGAATTAGCACATATCGTTACTGGTGTAATTTTGGGGTTAAAGCCTAAAACGCTACAAATAACACCATTTGGCTTTAGCGTATATTTTGAAGAATATAAGAAAAATGGTAAAAAAATATTTACAAGACAAAAAAATATTATCGTTTTAGCTGGACCAGTATTTAATATATTATTAGCAGTTGCTGCAATTTTCATAAATTTTGACTACATATTAAATATATCAAGAGAAATATTTATATATGCAAATATTTTATTGGCGGTATTTAACTTGTTACCAATTTATCCGCTGGATGGAGGAAGAATTATAAAAAATATATTAAATGGTAGAGGAAATCTAGAACCAGAAAGAAAGATTTATTTATCAGAACAGACAGGATATATAACACTTGTAATTTTAACGGTTATAACGAGTATTTTAATATTGTACATAAAAAACGTTGCTTTATTTTTTATTATAATATGCTTATGGGTAATAATGATAAGGGAAATAAAATATAATAAAATAAGACGAAGGGTGTGTAAAGAGCTAAAAAAGGTGCCGAGAGATGGTGCCTTGTAATTGTCATTCTGAGAGTTACTTCAAAGATTTGCTTGCGAAGAATCTAGCAATTGCAGTAGATTCTTCGCAAGTCGGTCTTTGAAGAATGGCTCAGAATGACATTCTAGGACACTTTCCCTCAACATCTTTGCGATTATGAGATATTTATACCATATTTATTGACTTTCTTGTTTTTTGTCTTTTCTTTGATTTTTTTTATCATGATTAGAATTTCTATTGTTATTATTATTGTTGTTGTTATTATTATTATCTGGCATATGAACACCTCCTCAAAACATGTTAAAAATATTATTAACTAAAATTTGAAAAATATACCATTTAAAAATATTATAAAAAACACAGTGCGTGAACACTGTGTTTTTTTCCACTATGTAAATTAATCTAATTGTAGGGGCGAACATTGTTCGTCCTGAACTATCTGAGATTGGTCAAATTATTGAAAGTGGGATAAAACAAATACCAAAAATATATACTGGTACAAACATAATTGAATATATAATTATGCCTAATCATATTCATGCTATTATCGAAATAAAGAAAGCTGGTGCAATTGTAGTGCTAAACAATTGTAGTGCAGGACGAACAATGTTCGCCCCTACATTGTCGAGTATTGTAAAACAGTTGCCAGAAATATGTTAAGACAAAATATGATAAAATTTGCAGTATATTGAATATTGAAGAAATTCATGTTGCAAATTTTAAGCAAATGTAATATAATAAAAAAACGATAGAAGTCGGGAACTTGAAGACTTAAAGGAGGTATTATGGATTACAAAAATGAAAAATTAGAGAAATTTAATAATTCGTTACAAAACAAAAGAGTAGCAATAATAGGATTGGGTGTTAGCAACCTACCTTTAATAGATTATCTGAAAAAGTTAAATGCAAAAATAGTAGTATTTGATAATAAAAAAGAAAATAAATTAGAAAAAGAAGTTTTAGATATAATAGCTCAAAATGATATTGAGTTTTATTATGGTGAGAATTATTTAGAAAATCTAAGAGGATTCGATTTTATTTTTCGCTCGCCAAGCTGCAGGATAGATGTTCCAGAAATTCGTTCAGAAATTGAAAGAGGAGCGGTCGTTACAACTGAAATAGAAATACTTTTAAAACTTTGTCCTGGCAAAACAATTGGTATTACTGGAAGTGACGGAAAAACAACAACAACAAGCTTAATTTATGAAATTGTAAAAGAAGCAGGATATAATTGCTATTTGGGTGGGAATATAGGAATACCGCTATTTACAGAAGTTTATAAAATGAAACCAGATGATATTGTTGTGTTAGAGTTGAGTAGCTTTCAATTAATGGATATGAAAATAAGCCCCAATATATCAGTTATAACGAACATAACACCAAATCATTTAGACATTCATAAATCTTATGATGAATATATTGAATCAAAAAAGAATATTTTTAAATTTCAGGGAAAAGATGATATTTTGGTTTTAAATTATGATAACGAAATTACCAGAGATTGTGAAAAAGAGGCAAAAGGAGAGGTTGTATTTTTTAGCAAAAAAACTAAATTAGAAAATGGAATAATTTTAGATAATAATATAATAAAACAAGCAGAAAATGGGATTCGAAGGCACTTATTAAATACTCAAGATGTAATTTTAAGAGGCATGCATAATTATGAAAATATATGTACAGCAATTGCTGCAACACAAAGTTTAGTAGATGTAGAAGTAGCAGCAAAAGCAGTAAAAAAATTCAAAGGAGTGGAACATAGAATTGAGTTTGTAAGAGAAATTAATTCAGTAAAATGGTATAATGACTCAATTGGAAGTAGCCCCACGAGGACGATTGCAGGATTAAACTCTTTTGATGAAGAAATTGTTTTAATAGCAGGTGGATATGACAAAAATTTGGATTACACTCCACTAGCAAAACCAATAATTGATAAAGTAAATACCTTGATTTTGTTAGGTCAAACAGCAGATAAAATAGAGAAGGCGGTTACGGAGGCCGGAAATCGGATGTCAGGAATCGGAGAATGTAGGGGCGAATTTCCATATTCGCCCGAATATGGCGGAAGACAAACGTAGGGGCGAACATTGTTCGTCCGAGATTATGAAACAGACGATGCCAAAAATTATAAGATGTGAAACTTATGAAGAAGCTGTTTTAACAGCAAAAAAGCATGCAAAACCTGGGCAAGTAGTGCTATTTTCACCTGCAAGTGCAAGTTTCGACTTTTTCAAAAACTTCATGGAAAGAGGCGAAAAATTTAAACAATTAGTGAATGATTTGTAGTATTTTTTACATTTAAAAAGACATACTACTTCGTAAGGAGGAAATTGTTTATGAAAGTGAAAGATTGTATGTCTTTAGACATTGTTTCTGTTAAGCCAACAGAAACAATAACAAATGTTGCAAAACAAATGCAGCAAAATCACATAGGATGTATTACTGTTTGTGACGATAATAATAAGTTAGTTGGATTAGTTACAGACAGAGATGTAATTTTGAGGTGCATTGCTTCAGGAAAGGATTGTGAAGATGTTCCTGTGAGCGATATAATGACCACGGATATTTATTCTGTAAGCCCGGATGATACTGTAGATAAAGCAACAACATATATGTCGCAATATCAAATAAGGAGATTGCCAGTTGTTCAGGATGGAGCACTTACAGGGATATTAACAATTGCGGATATTTCAATAAATCCAGATATTTCAACAAATAAAGTTGGCGAAATGATGGAAGGAATATGTGGTTGTCATAGGAATAATAATGCGGAGTAATGGACTTGACATAAAATTATAATTTTGGTATAATACTAACCATAAAGAATGTTTGTTATTAACTAACTGGTGTACCAGTAAACCAATGGAGGCTATTATGAATAGCAAAATTGATCGTCTGTATCGAAGCGAGGAATATACTGAATATTTAATGAAGCTGCTAGCAATTGACATGCGGATTGTGGAAGCAAGAATCACATTTGCAGAAATAGACTTTTTTGAGGAAAATGTGTGTTTGCAACTCAATTGTAATCCACCTTTGATTAAAATTGGAGATCACTTTCCAAGAAAAAATCTGCTTTTTGATGTTGATGAAGACCGGTGGCTGATAGAAAAACTGAGGAAGATTACCGGTACAAGTAAATCATCTGTTAAATGCATGGAAGGTAAAGTGGTAAAAGTAGTTACTATTAACCTAGAAGATATGATTGCCTGTGCATATGGATATCCTGATGGTAATAAGTATTATTCAGCCATAAAAGGATTCGAACCATTGAAAGAAGAAGAACTTATGTTGTATTGTGCAGAAGATTTGGATTTTTACAGGAGGAAAAGATTTAAAGGTTTTATACAGCGTCATAATCTGAATAAAGAGCTTGACGGATACTGTAAGTAGGAGTGATTGACCGTAAGGGAAGTTTTGTTGTTAACTGATGTATCAATTTAACTGGAGGTCAGTTATGTCTGTAATCGATATTGTAGAGAATCAGGCTCTTTTTGAAAGTGAAGAGTACGCTCGGTGGTTGACCGATATGATTGACTTTTCAATTGAAGATGTAAAAGTTACATCTTCAAAAGTGGGGGTTTACAATGATGATTGGCTCTATTTGTACTTGAGATTTAATAAGCCATTTTACAGAATAGGAGGAAACCATATATGTCAGGGAAGTCTTCCTACCACCATACTTTTCAATGCTCAAGGAGAAAGAAAGAGATTAGAATTCTTTTTGAACGCAACAGGTTCGGTATCTTTTGACGAAATGGAAGGGAAAAGCATGCAGGTTGTCGCAGTTGAAGATGTAGTTCATGCATTTGGTTATCCAAATGGTGAAAAATATGTTACTGCAAATGGAGATTTTAAAGTGATACCCAAGGAAAATCTTAAGTTTTACTGTGCTTCTACTGATTCTTTGTCTAGGAATGCATATTTTAGTCAATATCTTAATCAGAGGGAGACAGATGACTGGAGACCACCATTGCCAGAGAAAAATCGGTAAGTAAAGGATACCATCAAAATAATTATTTTGATGAGTTGAGAACGAGGATGTTCTAGAATTGTCATTCCGACATTCTAGCGCATTCTCGTTTTTAATATTTTACCGATTGCATAATCATTTATCATTTACATATACTAGCATTAGGAGTTTCAAATGATTATAGATTGGGGCTATTGGGCAAAAGTTATAAAAAAAGTATTAGCAATAGCAGGCATAATTCTAGGCATATATCTTGCCATAAAATTAAGCATATTTTATATGCCTTTTTTAGTTGCATTCATACTAGCTATTTTGATTGAACCAATTATAAGATTTGTGAGAAACAAGACCCAGTTAACAAGAAAAGTAAGTGCAATAATTGTAATGGGAGTTATATTTTTTTTAATAATTAGCCTATTAGTTTGGGGAATAATTATTTTAATACAAGAAGCTTCAAACCTGCTTGCAGGACTGAATGGATACTATGAAAATATCAACCACACAATACAAGGAATACTTGATAACTTCAAATTTGATAATATGCAAATACCAGCTGAAGTAAGACAAATAGCAGAAGGAGCTTCTCACGATTTTTTAACATATATTTCAGATATGGTTCAATCTATATTAACAGGATTTTTAGATTCGATTAAGTCAATACCAATAATTGCAATGTATATAGGAATAACACTGCTTGCAATATATTTTATGTGTGCAGATAGAATATATATTTTTGACCAAATAGAACATCATCTGCCGAGAACTTGGGTAAAAAAAGCAGGTAAGCAGTTTCATGAGCTTACCGAAGCAATAGGGTCGTATTTGAAAGCTGAAATAATATTAGCAGGTGTGACTTTTGTTGAAGTATTAATAGGATTGTATATACTCAAATTTATGGGGATGAATTTACAATATCCGTTAATTGCCGCTATATTAATAGGCTTTGTAGATGCATTGCCAATATTAGGTTCTGGAATTATAATGATACCATGGGCAATAATTGTTGCAGTAAATGGAGATTTTAAGCTTGGTGTGGCATTATCTGTATTATGGCTAGTAGTAGTTATAGTAAGACAGTTTGTTGAACCAAAAGTAGTTAGTAAACAAATAGGGGTGCATCCAATATTTACACTTATAGCAATGTATACAGGGTTTAGATTTATTGGCATATTTGGACTTATTGTTGGCCCAATTATTTTGGTCGTGCTTAATAATGTGTTTAGTAAATTCATTGATAAGGGGCTGTTTAAGAGTATATTTGAGAGAAAGTAAATGGAAAATATGTTATCAGTTAACAAGTTATTCATAGTATTTTTTGAATAGATTGCATTTCATGATGAATTTATGATAAAATATATAGTAGATAAAAGGAGGGCTATATTATGTACGCTATAGAATTTCAATCTAAGATAAATAATGGAATAATACAAATACCAATAGAGTATCAAGAGCAAATAAAAGAAGTAAAAAATGCAAAAGTTATCGTTTTAACAGAACAAGTGCAAAAGGTTAATAAGAGTAATAAATTTAATGCTATGTCAATAAAAACAAAGGGATATAAGTTTGACAGGGAGGCTGCAAATGCAAGATAAGGTGTTTATTGATACAAATATTTTTGTGTATTTATATTCGAGTGATGAGAAAGATAAAAAAGAGAAATGTTTATCTGCCATTGGTAATTATGATTGTTATACAAGTACACAGGCAATAAATGAATTGATTAATGTGTTGATTAAGAAATTTAATGTGAAGCCTAATATTATCAAAGAAGTAATTGATGAAATTTATTCAAGTTGTATAGTTAATAATGTAGATAAGGAAATTATCAATAAGGCATTGGATATACATTTTACATATGGTTTTTCGTACTATGATAGTTTAATGTTGTCTTCTGCATTAAATAGTCAATGTACACAAATTTTAACTGAAGATATGAACAATAATCAGTTAATAGACAATGTGTTAAAAATCACGAATATTTTTATAGATTAAATAAATTCATTGATAAAGGGCTGTTTAAGAGTATATTTGAAAGAAAGTAAATATTACATTTGCATATATAATAATTACAAAAACAAAAGAAAAAGGATAAAAGAATATGGAAGAGAGGAAAGCTTTAACTGGAAAAATTTTAATTGCAGTAATAGTAATATTATTGGTTGCAATCGTGGGACTTTTAGCATACATGGTAATTCAAAATAATAATACAAAAAATGATACGGCTAATCAAGGTAATGTTACAAATGTAACAGAAGTAGGGAGTAGTACATCTGTAAATAGTGATGATAACCAAAGTAGTGGTGTGGTAGACGTAATACAAACAGGAAATGATACAACTAATGGCTTAACCAACGATGCTGTAAATGACGAATTAGTAGGAACTGTTGCTTTTGGGTTTGATAATGATTTTAGTCTTATTAATGAAGATCCAAATGCAAATCCGATGATAAACTTTTTTGCTATTAAAAACGATGGGAGTACAGTAAAAATACTTAATGATAGTCAAATTAATACAAGTAATTTATTCAATAGTGCTGCTAATAGTTGGCATTATTGTTATAGTAATGGTTATTTGTATTTCATTAGTTGTATAGATAAACCTGATATTGAAACAAATATTTATTCAATAAATTTAAAAGCTGGTAATCAAAATTATGATTTTACAAAAATTTACACAATTGAAAAAGGCGAATACTTAGCACCTAATGGTATTAAAGTTTGTAATAACAATATATATTTTAGCATAGATTCTATTTCTCCTTCTAGTACTGAAATATCAAGCTATAACCTTTTAACTAATCAATATACAAATATTAAGACTTTTACAACATTCGGAAACTTTGATATTGATAAAATAAATAATATATTGTATTATGCAGATGATAACAATATATATAAATACGATATAGCAACAGGAACTGAAACATTAATAGAGTCAGATATCAGTAAAAGTTATCCATATTCTAGTCCGATTTATATAGTTGCAAACAACAGTGGTTTAGTGTATGTATCAGCAGCAAATAATGACGGACGTGAGTATTCACAATATAACTTAAAAACAAATTCGACAGCAGTAATAACTAGCAATGGAGGATCCTTCTTATCACCATTAATACCATACAATAATTCTTATGTCTATGTTAAAAGTAATTATATTTATATGAATACAAATAATGAAGAAACAAAATTATATACCATGACATATGATAGACTTAGCTTTGATTTGATAGGTAATAAATTACAAATAGAGGATTATGTGATAGGAGGTTCTCCTCAAAAATATGTTACAATAGATTTAACTAATAATACTCAGTCAAATGCTGCAGCTATCTATTATAATATAATAAATGTTGATTAAATTGATAAAAGTGATGTCGATGTCCTATATAATATAAAATTTTTGATATCTAAGTGTTTAGAATAGTGCGAGGTGGTGGTAGTGTTTTCGAGCCGCAAGGAGATAAACACTTACCACCACCGGGAGCGGGCTATTGCAGTTGATTTATATATGAAATATTTAAGTGATTTTGAAAAGTATTAAATAGTAACATTTTTCAAATACATTGTACAGGTATATAATGATATTTTTCTGTAATTGGAATAACTTTATCCACCATACAAATAATACCACCTTCACCTTGCTCAAAGCTAGTTTTAGACAATACGTTAAAATTATTAATCGCAGTATTGCTTGGATTAGCACTTTTTTTAATTTCTATAGGATATATAGTATTATTCATATTTATTAATAAATCAATTTCCTTGCCACGGGTATCTCTATAATAATTTAAGTAAAGTCGAGGGTCTTTGTTTGCATTTACGTATGATTTCATTATTTCTGTTACCACATATGTTTCAAATATAGCTCCATTATAAGCACTTTTTTCTAATGCTACAGAATCGGAGTATCCAGCTAAATAACAGGCTAATCCAGTATCTGTGAAATATAATTTAGGTCTTTTAACAATTCTCTTTATTAAATTATTATGATATGGTTGCAACAAAAATACAAGTCCAGATGTTTTTAGTATAGACAGCCAACTTTGAGCAGTTTTTATATCTATTTCAACCTCTTTTGCAATATCGTCAAAAACTAATTCTTGGCCTGTTCTTGCTGCAATAGATGACATGAAAGTTAAAAATTTTGTTTCATCTTTTATTGTTACCATATCTCGGATATCTCTTTCTAAATAAGTTCCAACATATGAATTGTAAAATTTTTCTAAAGAGATATTGCTGTCTTGATATAATTTCGGAAAAGAACCTTTTAATATCCTTTCAAACAATTGATTTATATCTAATCTAGGATTCTTTTCAGTTAGTTTGCATTTTTTGAAAGTTGGTAAAAAATAGTCCTGTTTATTTTGAAACAATTCCGCATTCGAGAGCCCATACATATCAATTATACATACTCTACCAGCTAAAGATTCGCTAACATTTTTCATCATCACAAACATTTGAGAACCTGTTAAAAAGTACATTCCACTTGAGTTTTCATCTTTTTTCATTATTTGTGTGTCTACTTTTATTTTAATGTATGGTAATAATTCGGTCGCATATTGGATTTCGTCTATAATTAGTGGAGTGCCATATTTTTCCAAAAACATAGCAGGGTCAGTTTTAGCTAATTTTCTTTCAATAGGATTATCTAGGGTGACATACGAGATATTTTTTTTGTTTTTTTCCCTGAATTTGTTTAATACCGTTGTCTTTCCAACTTGTCTAGGCCCGCATATAAGCAATACGGGAAAAGACTTTGAATTCTTTTCAATAGAGCTTTCTAATAATCTTGAAATATAATTTTTATCCATGTAAAATCCTCCTTTTGGATAATTTTGGGCTACAACTCCATTTTAATCCAAAATCGTAATTTTGTCAAGTGAGTTTTATAATTTTTGTTAATAGTATTGTATAGTAACTAGCATATTATGAAAATATAAAAAATTATGTTAAAGTTTGAAGGTGTAAAAAAATGTCGACAAAAACTTATTGACATAAAACATAAAGTATATTATAATGAATATACTAAAGTAAGACATCCAGTTTTGCAGGAAAAACGCGTAACCGAATTGCGTTGTGATAAATGTTTGGATTGATAGGAAAAACGCGTAGCCGAATTGCGTTGTGATAAATGTTCGGATTGAAGAAGGGGGTTCTTGAAAAAGAACTCTCTTATATTTTTTTGGAGGTTACCATATGATAGAAAATGGTGTATATATTATAAAACAAGAGTATTTTACTGAATTTGAAAAATTAGGCTGTAGATTTAAAGATAATAAGTCTGGGAATAGACCAACATTTTGTTGTTTAAAAGATAAATATATTGAAGAACTATTTTGGGCCATTCCAACAAGTAGAATAACTATGGATAAAAACATGAAAAGAATAGAATACTATATAAATATGCCTAGATCCACTGTAGCAAGTTCATATTACCATATAGGGCATACTAATATTCCCTGTGTTTTTTGCATAAGCTCTACATTTCCAGTTATAGACAGATATGTTGAACGAGAATATACTGTAAATGGGCAACACTTAATAATTAATGACGAGTTGCAATCAGCACAAATTAAGAAAAAACTTGGAACAATATTACAAGCAGAAAATAAGTTTCCCAATAGATTTGAGCAAAGAATTACTTACATACAAGAAATTTTGAAAAAACAAATATAAACATATTTTTCTACTTGCAATATATTTTTTTTTGGTATAGAATGAGGGAAGAAAAAATTTAAAAAAAATTAAAGGAGGAAATTTTTATGTCAATAAAAATAGGAATTAATGGATTTGGAAGGATTGGAAAGCTTAGCTTTCAAGCAGCGTTAGAGAAAGGGGATGTTGATATTGTTGCAATAAATGACCCATTCACAACTGCAGAATACATGGTTTACATGGTTAAGTACGATAGTGTACATGGCAGATTTAAAGGAGAAATTAAAGCAGATGGAGACAAACTAATAGTTAACGGTAAAGAAATAAAAGTATTTGCAGAAATGGACCCTAAAAATATTCCATGGGGACAAGTTGGCGTTGATTACGTATTAGAATGTTCAGGAGCATTTACAGATACCGAAAAAGCAAGTGCCCACTTGGCTGGAGGAGCAAAAAAAGTTATTATTAGTGCACCATCTAAAGATGCACCTATGTTTGTTATGGGAGTTAATCATGAAACTTACGACAATAGCATGCATGTAATTTCAAACGCTTCTTGTACAACAAATTGTTTAGCACCACTTGCAAAGGTAATTCATGACAATTTTGGAATAACAGATGGATTAATGACAACCGTTCATTCAACAACAGCTACACAAAAAACAGTTGATGGTACTTCTAAAAAAGACTGGAGAGGCGGAAGAGCTGCATCTGCTAATATTATACCTTCTTCAACAGGAGCTGCAAAAGCAGTTGGAAAAGTTATCCCAGAATTAAATGGAAAACTAACAGGTATGTCGTTAAGAGTACCAACAATCGACGTTTCAGTTGTTGATTTAACATGCAATTTGGCAAAACCAGCTTCATACGAAGAAATATGTGCTTGTGTAAAAAGAGCAACAGAAAATGAAATGAAAGGTATTATGGAATATGTTGATGAAGACGTAGTTTCTTCTGATTTCATACATGATGCACATACTTCAATTTTTGATGCAAAAGCAGGCATTGCCCTAACAGATACTTTCGTTAAATTAGTTGCTTGGTATGATAATGAATGGGGTTATTCAAACAAGCTTGTTGACTTGACAAGATACATTGCAGGAAGAGAGTAATACATGGGAGTCAAAATTAAAGGAATATATAAACACTTTAAAGGGGATTATTATTTAGTAGAAGATATTGCAATTCATAGCGAAACAAAAGAAACCCTTGTAATTTACAGAGGACTTTACGGAGACACATCATTGTATGCTAGACCATATGATATGTTTATAGAAAAAGTTGATAAGGTAAAGTACCCAAATGTTGAACAAGAATACAGGTTTGAATTACAGGATATTAAAAGCGTAGCAGTTAATTTTAAAAAATAGGGAAACAAATTTGTCATGTGAATAAAATAGCGTGAGGGGAAGGTATATCTTTTTAAAAAACTGCCCGACAGCCCTTTGAGGCATACGGATTACCCCTTGACCTGGAGGGAGTTTTTTAAAAAGATATACCTTCCCCGGAAGCGGACTATTACAGTAAATTTCTTATGTACGAGTAAAAGATGAAAGGAAGAAAAAGTATGCAAAATAAAAAAACAGTCGAAGACATAGATGTTAGAGGCAAAAAAGTTTTAGTTAGGTGCGACTTTAATGTACCACAAGATGAAAACGGGAAAATCACAGACAATAGAAGAATAGTAGAGTCACTAAAAACAATAAAATACTTATTAGATAATGGAGCAAAAGTAATATTGTGTTCTCACTTGGGAAGACCAGATGGAAAAGTTAATCCAAAGTTCTCATTAAAACCAGTAGCAGAGGAGTTAAGCAGATTACTTGGACAACAAGTAAAACTAAGCAAAGACATTGTTGGAGAAGATGCACATAAATTAGCAAACGAATTAAAAGAAGGACAAGCAATGTTGCTAGAAAACGTCAGATTTGATAGCAGAGAAGAAGAAAATTCACCAGAATTTTCTAAAGAACTAGCAAGCCTAGCAGAAATATATGTTAATGATGCATTTGGAACAGCACACAGAGCACATGCTTCAACAGAAGGAGTAACTAAATTCTTGCCAGCAGTTGCAGGATTCTTGATTGAAAAAGAACTAAAATTTTTAGTTTCAGCATTAGAAAATCCAAAAAGACCATTTGTAGCAATATTAGGCGGTAAAAAAGTTTCAGATAAAATAATGGTTATAGATAAATTACTTGACAAAGTTGATGCATTATTAATTGGTGGAGGAATGATGTTTACATTCTTAAAAGCCCAAGGATACGAAATTGGTTCATCAGTTTGCGAAATTGACAAATTAGACCTTGCGAAAGAATTACTAAAAAAAGCGGAAGATAAAAATGTAAAAATGGTACTCCCAGTTGATGTACATGTGGCAAAAACATTTTCTGAAGAAGCAGAAAATATGTATGTAAACAGTGATGAAATTCCAGCTGATTTTATTGGACTAGATATAGGTCCAAAATCAGTAGAGTTGTTCACAGAAGAATTGCGAAACGCAAAAACAGTTCTATGGAATGGCCCATTGGGAGCATTTGAATTGCCTAAATATGCAAAAGCAACTGATGAAATAGCAAAAGTTTTATCAGAAATAGATGCAATAACAATAATAGGCGGAGGAGATTCAGCCTCAGCAATTGATAAAGCAGGATTATCAGATAAAATGACTCATATTTCTACAGGTGGCGGAGCTTCATTGGAATTGCTTGAAGGAAAAGAACTACCTGGAATAGTGGCATTGATGGATAAGTAATTTACATGAGGAGGGTTTTATAAATGGCAACTACTTTATCAAATAAAGGCGAAATAATAGAAAAAGATGTAGAATTATTATTAACAAAAGCTGATTTTATTATTGAGAAAACTATTAGAAAGATTAACTTTGAAATAATTTTAATGTATTGGCGATTGGGTAAAATGATTTATGATTATAAAAAGGAAAATAATTCTAAATATGGAGATGCAGTTGTTGAGCTTTTTAGTGAGAACCTTTCATTGAAACATGGTCGAGGATTTGGTTTGACTAATATAAAGAGTTGTCTTAATTTTTATATTGTTTTTAAAAAAAGTCCGACGTCGGACGAATTTGAAAATGTTACATGGTCGCATTGCAGAGAAATTATTCATTTAGGAAATTCAGAAATAATTTTATTTTATTTAAAAGATATAAATAATAAGAAATTAACCATAGATCAACTTAGAAAGAATTTAAAATCAAAATCATATGAAAGAACCATTGGTAATCAAAGAGAAGGTAAAATTATAAACAAAATAGAGAAAACATTACGAGATCCTCTGCTCTTAAATTTTAAAAATAAAAGAAGGACTGAAAAAGATCTCGAAGATATGATAATTCAAAATATCTTTGATTTTATGAAAGAAATAGGCAATTCAGTAATGCTATATGGGAGACAATACAAAATAAACATTAATGGACTTACTCACAAAGTTGATTTAGTATTTTTTGATAATGAGATTAACTCTTACATACTGGTTGATTTAAAAATAAATAAAGTAACAAATAAAGATATATTTCAAATGCAAATGTATATTGACTATTTTAATAAGCATATGAAAAAAGATAAATTCAATAATACTGTAGGGATAATTCTTTGTGAAACAAAAGATGCTCGAGTTCTTACAGATGATGATATTTATCAAGTTAAATATTTAAACGAAATTCCAAAAGATAAAGAATTATTGAAAATAATTAATGATAATAAAATAATTTTACTAAAAACTGAAAATCTGAGATTAGATAAATAATTAGTTTATAATAAAACATATTTATATGAACATATAAAGAAGAAAGGGGTTTTCAACAAATGAAGAAAAATGTAATTGTAACTGTATTAATGATAGTAATATTCGTATTAGGAGTTGCCTTAGGCGGAGTTTGCATGATGTTATACAACAACAATAAAGACAAAAATGACACGAGTCAATTGAATAATAATACATATAATAATGGTAATGATGTAGCCAGTATTGGGGATAACCAAGGAAATAATGTTGTAAATAACGCTTTTGCGGTATATCAACAAAATTATAATAAGATGTTCAACAACTCTTTTTCAGTTGACGAAAATGGAAATTTGTATGATTGGGTTGCATACGCATATAATAATCCAATTGATAGTAATGATGGAATTTCTGATGCTTATGTAGATAGTCATGGGGACGCATATATTGATATATCGGAAAAGAGCAATTTATATAATAAGTATGGAGCTAATTATAAAGTTTCAAGCGGGGTAGCAGACATAGCGTTTTGTCATTATGCAAATGGATTAACTTATTATCTTGCATTAGTAAATCAAGATGGAACGGTATCAGTTATAATAGCAAATGATGATACTTCAACAATGAGCGAAATAAAGGTTACAAATATTCCTAATATAAATAATATCGTAAAAATAATTTATCAAAGATATGGAAATGGTTGGTTTGGAACAGCAGTAGATGTTAATGGGAATACAATTAATTTGGATTCGTATATAGATAATATACTAAATACAAATCAATGATAGAAAATGTAGAGGCACCTGCCCACAGGTGCCCAGAATTACTAAGAAAAAACGATGGCGTGATAAATGGCGTGATAAATGGCGTGATAAATGGCGTGATAAATGGCGTGATAAATTCAGATGAAGAAAAGATATTAAAATTAATAAAAGAAGATGGAAAATTAAGCAAACCAAAAATATCTGAATTAAGTGGAATATCTTTAAGGAAGATAGATAGGATGATAAAAAAATTAAAAGAAAAAAATATTATTGAAAGAATTGGATCAAACAAAACAGGATATTGGAAAATAATAGAAAAGTCGCAATAAAATTGTCATATAATTGTAATTAAATTAATGTTTACATTTGTAAATAAGTATAGTAAAATATAAGCATATTTATAGAAAAGGGGTTTTCAAAAGATGAAGAAAAATGTAATTGTAACAGTATTAATGATAATAATATTTGTATTAGGAGTTGCCTTAGGCGGAGTTTGCATGATGTTATACAACAATAATAAAGACAAAAATGACACGAGTCAATTGAATAATAATACATATAATAATGGCAACGATATAGCAAATATTGGTGATAACCAAGCAAATAATGTGGGAAATAACGCTTTTGCGGTATATCAACAAAACTATAATAAAAGATTTGGAGATTTGGTAGATGACCAAGGATATAATTACACAATATCAATACATGCATATAACGCTCCAGGAGATAGTCTTGGAATTTATGATGCTTATGTAGATAACCATGGAGATGCATATATTGACATATCTAAGACAAGCAATTTATATAGCAAATATGGAGCTAATTATAAAGTTGCAAGCAATGTAGCAGATGTAACTTTTTGCCATTATGGAAATGGTAGCGATTATTATCTTGTATTATTAAATCAAGATGGAACAGTATCATTTATACATGCAGGTAGTTTAGAGGTAGAAATTAGTGAACTAAGAGTTATAAATATTCCAGATTTAAAGAATATAGTAAAAATACAATCTGAAACATGGGATGATTACGATGGAACGGGTAGTTGGATAGGTTGTGCAGTAGATATTAATGGAAATGTAATAGATTTGGATCAATACTTAGAGAATGATACAACGCAATATCAATATGAAAATTATCTAGATTCATACTATAATGCACGTGACAAATATGACGCTTTATTTCAGGATTTAATGTAATAGGGGCAAACCAAATGTAGGGGCGAACATCGTTCGCCCGAACCCTAACACAGAAAAGGAGAACAAAAACATGCGTAAAAAAATAATCGCAGGTAATTGGAAAATGTATAAATTACCAAACGAAGCAATAAAATATATAGAAGAAATAGCACCAATGGTAGCAGACACAACCCACGAAGTTGTGCTATGCGTACCATATGTAGACCTGTTCTACACATTATTAACAACCCAAGGAACAAACATAAAAATTGGAGCACAAAACATGCATTATGAAACACAAGGAGCATACACAGGTGAAATTTCAGGCGAAATGTTAAAATCAATAGGAACACAATACGTCATAATTGGGCATTCAGAAAGAAGGCAATATTATAATGAAACCGATGAAACAGTATCATTAAAATTAAAAAAAGCCATTGAATGCGAACTAAAACCAATATTTTGCGTTGGTGAAACGCTAGAACAAAGAGAAAGCGGTAAAACTGAAGAAATTATAAAAACCCAAGTTAAAATTGGGCTTTCAAAATTAGAAAAAACGCAAGTTAACAATATTACAATTGCCTACGAACCAATTTGGGCAATTGGTACAGGCAAAACAGCAACTGCAGAAGATGCGAACAATACAATAAAATCAATAAGAACAGAAATTGCCAACCTTTATGGTTCAGACATCGCAAACGAAATAATCATTTTGTATGGAGGAAGTGTAAAACCAGAAAATGCAAAAGAATTATTTAACATGAGTGATATTGATGGCGGATTGGTAGGCGGTGCAAGCCTTAATGCAGAAGAATTTTCAAAAATAGTGAATTACTTAAAAGTAATATAAAAAAGTAAAATAGCGTAAATGAGAATGTAATTATGTGAGTAAAGTAGCGTAAACGGAGAGATATGTTGTCCGAGCAACGAGGAGGAAACATATCTCGCAGTGGGAGCGAATTAATGTTATGAAACACATAAATACATATAGTACAAGCGGATTATTGTAGACGATTTGTACATGGAAGGAAGAATTAATAATGAATAAATTAATGATGCTCGTCATCCTAGACGGTTTTGGAATAAATGAAAACGAAAAAGGAAATGCAGTAAAATTAGCAAATACCCCAGTAATAGACAAACTTATGAAACAATATCCTAATACACAAATTCATACAAGCAGTTTAGACGTTGGATTACCTGAAGGACAAATGGGGAACTCGGAAGTAGGACACACAAACATTGGAGCAGGAAGAATTGTATATCAAGACTTAGCTAGAATTAATAAAGACATTGAAGATGGCAACTTTTTTAGCAATGAAAAATTAGTTGGAGCAATAGAACATTGTAAACAAAATAAAACTAAATTGCATATATTAGGATTACTTTCAGATGGTGGAATTCATAGTCATACAAGGCATTTGTATGCTTTGTTAGAATTAGCTAAAAGAAAAGATTTTGAAGATGTATTTATTCATTGTTTTTTAGATGGAAGAGATACACCACCAGCTTCAGCAGAATCTTATATAACAGAACTAAAAAGTAAGTTAGAAGAAAAACAACTAGGTAAAATTGCAAGCATAATGGGACGTTTTTACTCAATGGATAGAGATAAGCGTTGGGATAGAGTTGAAAAAGCTTATAACGCTATGGTTAATGGAGTGGGAGAAAAGGCTGTATCTGCAACTGTTGCCATAGAAACATCTTATCAAAAAGAAATTTTTGATGAATTTGTTGTACCTACAGTAATTTGTAATGAAGAAAATCCTATTGCTACAATAGATGAAAATGATGCCGTAATCTTCTTTAACTACAGGTCAGATAGAGCAAGAGAAATAACACGAGCCTTAGTTGACCCAGAGTTTAAAGAGTTTGAAACGAAAAAATTAAACTTACATTATGTATGCTTTACCGAATATGATACTACAATGCCAAATGTTGAAGTTGCATTTGAACCAATTAAATTAACAAATACATTTGGAGAATATATTAGCAAAATGGGGTTAAAGCAATTAAGAATAGCTGAAACAGAAAAATATGCACATGTGACATTCTTCTTTAATGGTGGAGAAGAACAGCAATATCCAGGAGAAGACAGGATTTTAGTTCCATCACCAAAGGTACAAACTTATGATGAACAACCAGAAATGAGTGCCAAAGAAGTTACCGAAAAAGTTATAGTAGCAATAAATAGCAAAAAATATGATTGTATAATCTTAAACTTTGCAAACCCTGACATGGTAGGACACACAGGAAATTTGGAGGCTGCTATAAAAGCAGTGGAAGCAGTAGATGAATGTTTAGGTCAAGTTGTGGAGACAGTTGAACGTCAGCAAGGAATGATGATAATAACGGCAGACCATGGAAATTGTGAGCAAATGATAGATTACGTAACTGGCGAACCTCATACGGCACATACAACCAATGTTGTACCATTGATACTAATTGGAAAAGATAATGTAAAATTACACACAGGAAAATTAGCAGATATAGCACCAACAATGTTGAAACTAATGGGATTAAATAAACCAGCTGAAATGACAGGCGAAAGCTTAATAGAGGAAGTTTAGTAATCTAAATTTCCTTTTTGGTTACTAATTAATACTTTTCAATAAAATAGCCTGGGGTTGTAGGGGCGAACATTGTTCGTCCTGCACTATAATTATCTCGTTTTTCAATAATTTTATCAAATTCCTCCAGTCTCGGACGAACGATGTTCGCCCCTACTTTTAATGATATTTTAATAATTAATGATGTATAATAGAAAAAACACCCTCATATTGTCGAAGAGGAGGAATTATGAAAGCATTAATAATAGAAGATGATAAAAGAATAGCATATGCCATTAGCGAATGCGTTAAAGACATATTTGAAACAGACTTGTCATTTAACGGAAAAGATGGCTTGGAAATGGCAGAACAAAGCATTTATGACGTTATAATACTAGACTTAATGATGCCAATTATGGACGGTTTTCAGGTTTTAGAAAGTTTAAGAAAAAAAGAAATAGAAACTCCTGTATTAATATTAACTGCTAGAGATGCAACTGCTGATGTTGTAAAAGGATTAAGAATAGGAGCAGACGATTACTTAATAAAACCATTTAAAGGGGAGGAATTATTAGCAAGATGTGAGGCCATTGTTAGAAGAAGCTTAGGCGGATACAAAGAAAAAACAATTCGCTTTAAAGATTTAAAACTAAATTTACAAACAAGACAAGCATATGTAAAAGAAAAAACAATTAATTTACAAGGAAAACAATTTGACATGTTAGAATATTTGATTATTTCGAAAAATAGCATTTTAACAAGAAACCAAATATTCAACAAAATATGGGGATTTAATTCATTTACAACAACTAATGTTGTTGATGTTTATGCAAGTGGAATTAGAAAAGAATTAAAAAAATATGGCTATGATACATATTTCAAAACAATAAGAGGAATTGGCTATATGCTACAAGATTAAGGAGGAAGCGTGAACGAAGAAAAATTAATAAACAAACAACTAATTAGAAACATGATATACAACCTAATTGCATTTACAGCAATTTTCACAGCATTTGGAGTAATTATATATAACCAAGTAAGAATTTCAGTTTATTCAGATGCAGAAAGTGAATTATTAAGATACCAAAACACATCAGCAAATCTAATATCATCAGATGATGAAACAGAAACAACCCAAAGTACAGTTGCACCAAACCCAACATTGCCTTTTCCTTCACAAATAGGCAGAATAATTGTTAGTCCTAAAGTTACTTATCTTTTAAGAGATAAAGATGGAAACGTATTAAATGCTACAAGTGTAGGAAGAATTTATAATGAATATTTAAGTAACCTAAGCTTTGACAAAAATAATATAGGTCAAATATATGATATAAAAGTTAGTGGTAAATACACTTTTAAAGGAATAACCTTTAAAAGTGTAGACTCAAACAATCAAACGGAGTACATTCAGCTTTTAATAAATGTGGATAGCGAAACTGCCATATTGAATAACTTGTTGAAAATTTTAATAATTGGTACAACATGTGCAATTACATTTGCAATAATAGCAAGTTATATATTATCAAGAGAATCATTAGTTCCAGTGGTAAAAGCATGGAAAAAGCAAACAGAATTTACACAAAATGCATCACATGAAATTAGAACTCCGCTAACAGTAATGCAGTTGAAACAAGAGCAATTGCTAAAAAATCCAAATAGTACAATTTTAGAAAAAGTAGACGATATTAATTTAACATTAGATGAAATAGGACGACTGACAAAATTAACAACAGATTTAATGACATTGGCAAGAGCAGATGCAAATATGCAGGAAATAAAAAAGGAAAAAATAGACATTGATTCACTTATTCAAGAAGTAGCAAAGCCATATGTAGAACTTGCTGAGCTTCAGAATAAAAAGATTATATTTAAACTAAATTATAAAAAGGAAATTATGATAGATGCCAATAAAATGCATCAATTAATGGTCATTTTGTTGGATAATAGTATTAAATATACAGGAGAAGGAGATAGCATAGAAGTTGTAACATATGCAAAGGATAATCATTGTATGATAGAAGTAAAAGATACAGGTATTGGGATATCAGAAGAAGGCAGAAAGCATGTGTTTGATAGATTTTATAGAGATGATAAAGCAAGGTCGAGGGAAAGTGGCGGAACAGGTTTAGGGCTTGCTATTGCACACTGGATTGTAAGCGTACATGGAGGAAGCATAAAGGCACTGAAAAATGAACCTAAAGGAACTATTATGTTGGTAAAATTAAAGTAGGTTGAAAGTTTTTAATGATTTTTTAATAGTTGATTTAGTATACTAGTATTAGTTTAAATTTAATAGGAGGATGTTATGAAAGAAAAATTTTTATATTTCATTATAGGATTATTATTAGGAGGAATTATCGCAACAGGAGTATTCATGATAATTAACAAAAATAGCTCAAATAATTCAAATAATGGAAATTTTGGGCCAGGGCAACGTTTTAATGGAAACTATGCTGGAAACTACACTGGAGGTGGAGGTGGCAGAATGAATCAAAATATGATTAATAGTATGCCAAGTCAAACATTAGATAACGGTTCAGTACAAATCACTTTGCCAGATGGCTCAACAATAGTGAGAAATCCAAATGGTGGCAATGGTGGCGGTAATGGCAATGGTGGAGGAAATCCATCAGGAACAGTAACGAACACTGCACAGTAATGCGAAAGATGATTTCCATGTGGGAAGTCAGTATTAAAAGAGGAGTGGTCATATGATTGAGTTAAAAAATGTAAGTAAAACCTATATAATGGGCGATGAAAAAATTCATGCATTAGACCATATAAGTCTTAATGTAAAAAAAGGTGAGTTTGTTGCTATTGTGGGACAATCTGGATCTGGAAAATCAACATTAATGAATATTGTTGGTTTATTAGATGCTCCAGATGAAGGAGAATATTTTCTAGATGGTATAGATGTAAGTCAAGCAGAAGATTCAGACTTAGCAAGATTAAGAAATAAAAACATCGGATTTATATTTCAGAGTTTTAATTTATTAACAAAATTAACTGCATTGGAAAATGTAGAAGTCCCTTTAATGTATAAAGGAACTTCTAGCAAAAAATCAAAGTCGCTTGCTTATGAGTACTTAGAAAAAGTAGGATTGAAGGGAAGAGAAAAACATCTGCCAAGCCAGCTATCTGGAGGTCAACAACAAAGAGTAGCAATTGCAAGAGCATTAGTTTGTAATCCGGAAATTATTTTAGCAGATGAGCCAACAGGTGCCTTAGATTCAAAAACAGGAGTTGAAATTATAGAAATGCTAAAAGAATTGAATGAATCGGGGCAAACGATAGTACTTATCACACACGATAGTAAAATTGCAGATGTTGCAAAAAGAAAGGTTACCATATCAGATGGTAAAATTATTTAAAAATTCACATTTAAAGAAATTTTGCATATGATGTTACAATTTAGGGAGGCAACATTATGCAAAAATATACCACACTAAACAAATTAAAACTTAATACATATGCAAAAGTTATAGAAATAAATTGCAGTGGGTCTGAGAGAAGAAGATTTTTGGATTTAGGCATAATAAAAGGAACTAAAATAAGACCTATATTTAAAAGCCCCTTAGGAGACCCCACTGCATATGAAATACGTAAAACTGTTATTGCATTAAGAGAAGAAGATTCTGAAAAGATTAAAGTTTTAGAGACCTAAATAAAAGGGTCTTTTTTTGTTACCAGTTAATACTTTAGCCTAAAACCTCCGCCTCCTTAAGTATAGTATAGCTTTTAAAAAGGCTCCTCCAAGTCAAGGGGTAATCCGTATGCCTCAAAGGGCTGTCGTTCACCTTTTTAAAAGCTATACTATACTTAAGGAGGCTACTTTGCTAAAAAGTGTAACCAGTAATTTTTTTTCACACCTTAACAAAAAAAGAATATGTTAATATAGGAGGTGTGGCGTTATGGGACTAACCGCAAGTTCTACAGGGACAAAAGTATTAGCAGAAGATGTTTTTGAAAAAACGGTTGGTTTTAATTTTACAATTGGAATAGCAGGAAACCCAAATGTAGGGAAGTCTACCGTGTTTAACGGAATAACTGGTATGCGACAGCATACTGGAAACTGGACAGGGAAAACAGTTACTAATGCAATCGGCAATTGCAAACATAAAGATAAAGACTTTTTGTTTGTAGATATACCAGGTACATATTCACTTATGTCTAATTCTGAAGAAGAAGAAATTGCAAGAAATTACATATGTTTTGGAAATGCAGATGTAATTGTGGTCGTAGTAGATGCTACATCGTTAGAAAGGAATTTGAATTTAGTATTTCAAACAATGGAAATAACCAAGAATGTTATAGTTTGCGTTAACTTATTAGATGAAGCTAAGAAAAAAGGCATTCATATTGATTTAGAATTATTGTCAAAACGACTTGGAGTTCCAGTTGTTGGAACATGTGCTAGGAAAAGAAAAACTTTAAACAATTTATTGGATGTAATATATGATGTTTGTGTTGAAAAAATAGAAGTTTCTCCTATAACAATAAAGTACAGTGAATTAATTGAAAATAGCATAAATCTAATTGTTCCATCAATAAAAAAATTAAACATAAAAAATGTACATATACACAGATGGATTGCTTTAAAATTAATTGATGGAGATAAATCTATAATTAATTCATTGTCGGAACACTTAAATATAGACTTAAGCAAGAATTTAAAGTTAAAAGCAAAGATAGATGAAGCAAAGGAATTGCTAGGGAATTCTAATATCGATATAAATAAATCCAGAGATATAATAGTGTCTAGCATATTACATGAAGCAGAAGATATATGTGGTTTGGTTTGCAAATATAATAATCCAAATTATAACGAACGAGATAGAAAGCTAGATAAAATATTAACATCTAGGATTTTTGGATTTCCAATAATGATTGGATTTTTAGGCATAATATTTTGGATAACGATAGTTGGAGCAAATTATCCATCACAATTTTTGGCAAATTTATTTGGTATAATTCAAGATAAACTATATTTATTATTTGGGTACATACATTCACCTACATGGGTTACAGGAGTTTTAATTGATGGAATGTATCAAACTCTTGCATGGGTGGTTTCTGTGATGCTACCGCCAATGGCAATATTTTTTCCATTATTTACATTTTTAGAAGATTTAGGATATTTACCAAGAATAGCTTTCAATTTGGATAAATATTTTAAAAAATGCTGTGCTTCAGGAAAGCAAGCTTTAAGCATGTGTATGGGGTTTGGGTGTAATGCAGCGGGAATAATAGGCTGTAGAATTATAAATTCTCCACGAGAAAGATTAATTGCAATAATTACAAATAATTTCGTTCCATGTAATGGTCGATTTCCATTTTTGATAATAGTATCAAGTATGTTTATTGGCGGAATTGGGATAGGGTTTAAAGCTTCTTTATTTTCTACTCTTACAGTTTTATTTGTTATAATTTTAGGTGTTGTAGTAACTTTTGTTGTTTCTAAAATTTTATCTAAAACTGTTTTAAAGGGAATGCCTTCTACGCTTACACTTGAGCTCCCGCCGTATAGGAAACCACAATTTGGAAAAATTCTTGTTAGGTCAATTTTTGACAGAACATTATTTGTGTTGGGTAGGGCTATTTCAGTTGCTGCACCCACAGGTGTAGTTATATGGCTTTTAGCAAATATTGCGATTAATGATATCTCACTGCTACAATATTCTGCTAATTTTTTTGAGCCGTTTGCAAAATTAATGGGGCTGGATGGTTATATTTTAACTGCATTTATATTAGGTCTTCCAGCAAATGAAATAGTACTTCCGATTATATTAATGTCATATCTGAAAATGGGTAGTTTAATCGGTATGGATGATAAAATGGCTTTAAGGGAGATATTAATACAAAATGGTTGGACAATTTTAACTGCCATAAATATTATGATATTTATATTAATGCATTTTCCTTGTGCTACGACTCTTCTTACGATAAAAAAAGAAACCAAAAGCTTGAAATGGACTTTTGTTTCTTTTCTGGTTCCTACAATATGTGGAATTGTATTGTGTATGATTACGACAGGGGTATGGAATGTGATTACTAATTTTGTCTGAATGAGGTTTACTAGAACGTGCTTTCCATAAAAAATCAACTGCAATAGCCCGCTACCGTGGTGGCAATACTGCACCATCATTCATTTCCATTGCTGCTTCGCTTTTTATTTCTCCACCTTTTTCGTCTAAAGAAAAGCGGAAGTTTTAGGCTAAAGTGTTAACCAGCAACTTTTTTTATATAAATTTTCACAAAAAATATATATAAAAACAAGAAAACGTGATAAAATAAGAACGGAATAAAAAATATATATGAAGTGAAAATGAAAATAAGATATTTGGCATAGGAAAGTAGAGGAAAGTATATGGCTTCTTTTCAAGAACTGTATGAGAGGTATAATTTAAGAGCTAATCAAAATAAAGATGAGGCTTTTAATGTTGCTGTTTCAAATATGAATTTTGATGAATTTAAGGATTTATTAAAAAGCATAAATGGGTATGTTCGTAATATACCAGAGAACGAGTATGGATTTCATAACAATAGGATGTTTGTTTCCGACCTAATAACTGCTGACATAGAAATGCAGGACAAGGTTTTGTCACAAGCTTTTGAAGGAATAAAAGATATCCCTGATAGAAAAGCACAAGCTATTTTGATTTATAATGTTATAAATGACTTGCACTTGTTTTCTGATGGCAATGGAAGAACTTCAAGAATGGCTTATGAGTTATTTGCAAATCATAATTTTAAAATAGAAAATTCGCCATTTTTCTCGCACGATAATAAAGATTCTGCAGTAATAAGTCACGAAAAGTTTGAAAGATTAAACGGAATTTTATCAGCAGAAAAAACACAACGATTATTATTCACCACTTTTTTAGGAAAAGCTAAACAAAGATATGATATGCCTGAAAAATTGTTGTCTTATAATAACATACAACATAGGGGAGATACTGTTGAAGGTGATGCGGGAGGAGATGTTATTTTTATTCCCGAAGAAATTAAAAAAGAATTATCAGAGAAACAGATAAAAGATATAAATTATGCTATATTAGATTCTTATCAAGGTGGGATTTTGTCTTTATTAATATTGGCAAAAGAAAAAGGGAACTTACAATCTATATTTGAAATTAATGATAGAAGACTGGACAAATTAAGTAAATATAGGTTTTCTGAAGAAAATTTAGATGAAATTAATGGGAAGCTAATTGTTCCTGTTTGTATAAATTATGATGTAGACGAACCAGAAGAACAAGATAAAATTAAAAATGTATTTAATGGTTTAAAAAAAGAAGATTATTTGAAACTACCTACCATTTCAAATGATTTGAGAGAATTGTTCTTTAGGACAATGATAAATGTTATTAAAGAAAACGGCGAATTGTATCAACAAATTGCTGATGGAAATAGATACGAAAATCGTGACGAACTTGATAGAGCAATTGCAGGTTTACCTGACGATAAAGCAAAAGAAGTATTCCTATCTGAATATTTAAGAAGAAATAATTTGAATAAATCTATAATAAGATTAGCAAGCATTGAAGACGCAACTAAGGGAGTTGTATTAACTGATATGATTAATACAAAAGAAGCAGAAAAAAGAGAAATAAAAGATAAAGGAAATATAGAACAAGAAATGGTTATAGATTAAAGGAGTAGGATATAAATGGAAAATGATATCAAAAAGGCAAATGCAGAAGTTGATACGATATTAGGGTTTATGGAGCAAAAATATGTAGATAAAGTTCCAGAAAAATTAAGGAGAGTTTTTAAAGAGAATCAAATGGAAGACTATAAGCCGAATATTAATCCAAATATTCCTCTTGCAGAACAAAATTTACAAATACATACATTAGCATTGCTTGCTATGCTTAACTTAAATTATTGGTGTGAGAGCGAAGAACATAAACAAGAATTATTAAATTTGTATGCAGAAAATGATAAAAAGAGAGAAGCGGAATTAAGAGAAAAATATAATCCGGATAATATATTTAAAAAGAAGGAACAAGAAAAAAGCACAGAAGAAACCGCACTTGTAGAATATAAAGCTGAGGGCTTTTTCCGAAAAATATTAAATATGATTGCCCAATTATTTAAAAGACAATAGACTTCTTTCGAAACCTCGTCAAGTGTCATTCTGAACCATGCTACAAAGCATTACTCATGAAGAATCTAATAATTAATATTAAGATCCTTCGAAAGCTAACTCTACGAGGAAATTCTCAGGATGACACTCTTAGGTTTCGAAAGAAGTCTAATGGAAAAAACGAGATTTTTACTGTGCCATAGGAATACAAAAGCAATGCAGGGGTGCAACTTTGAGTTCAAACTATTCTGCATGCTTATTGTATCAAAGCTTATGATTCTAGGGCTTGCTCTACACGAAGAATCTATTGAAATTTTGTAATATCATCAATTTTATCTGCGAAGTATGGTAGGCTTTGTCCTTTTTCTCTTAAGAAAATTGCGAATGTATTGTCAACGTAGAAATATCTTGGTGTTTCTGGCATTGCAACTCCTTGATATCGTGCTACAATTCCAGCTTCGCTTTTTATCTCTCCACCTTTTTCATCTAAAGAAAACTTGATTGTCTGTAATGCCTTTTCAATACAAGCATGATTTCCATCTGCCGTAGTAAACCATTTCTTTTCCAATTCTGTATAATCTCTCAATTCATTAAATGTCAAATATGGTGCTTTAAATTCGTCTGTATTTGCGAAACTCTTGTTTCCCGTATAGTTACTTGCTTTGATATTCATATTATAATAAATCTCATGAAATGTATTTCCAGTTGGATTTTTACAAAATATCACTTCATCATTTGTTTTAGTATCTATTGTTATAGCAAAATCATCTTGTGAGTTGTAGTATAACACATGAATTTGGTCTCCGATTACATCGTTAGTATTTTTGTCTATTCCAAAGTATTCTACATTACTATAACTTCCAAATTTACCTTTTTTTAATATATCAAACGGCTGTAAAAATTCAAACTTTTTATATAACATTGTATAGAAAAAATATATATTTGGGTCAGCATTGCTCCAGTCGAAACTGTCTAATATATCACTTGTTTGATTGAATTTATCTTTTATTCCTTGCTCTATTTCTGTTTTTAATGCAGGTGTCATTACTCCATATTTTTTATAATAAGAGTCATCTGAAATCATACTTGATTTGAATTCTTCTTTATTCAGATTTGTAGCCATTTGTTCTTGTGGTGTAAAAATAATATCTTGTTTTATTGATTCATTTTTCAAGTCATTCCATACTAGTTGAAAAGTGCCACACCAGGCACTATTAGAGGTAATAGCATCTTGCATTGTAGGCACTATTGTTAAACCATCTGTTGATTTGGCTGTAGTTTCAATAGATATTGGCGTATATATTGAAGTTTCATGATTTTTTATTATATAGAACGCTCCTACTGCAAGTATAATTAGTACAATAATCCCAATTAAAATTAAAATTTTTTTATTCATAATAGCCTCCTAAAATATAATACAAATTAAACTTATAAAAAGTTTCAGCTTGATTATATATAATTAACGGATAAATTGCAACTTATTAGTAAATGTTACAAATATATAGAAAAAAGTTGAAAAACTTCATTTTTTTTTCGGAAATTTATTGAAAAAATACATTTTTGATATTGACATTTGATTGTGGAAATATTAAAATATGTAGCAAGGGTGGATAAATATGTATAGAAAAATTATTAAAGAATTAGAAAATTTTAAAAACGAGAGTAAAAGTTTACCAATTATGATTATTGGAGCAAGACAAATTGGGAAAACTTATGTAATTGAAGAATTTGCGAGAAATGAATATGAAAATTATATTAAAATAAATTTTGAAGAACAACCTGAATTTAAATCAGTATTTGAAGAAAATTTGGTAAGTAAAGATATAATATCAAGAATAGAGTTATTGTTAGGTAAAGAGATAAATATAGAAAATACACTAATATTTTTTGATGAAATTCAAGTTTGCCCAAAAGCTGTGACCTCTCTTAAATATTTTTCGGAAAGTAAAGAAAATTATAAAATTGTTTGTGCAGGCTCGCTTTTAGGAGTTGCGTTAAAAAGAGAAAAAGTTTCTTTTCCAGTTGGTAAAGTAAAAACAATAAATATGTATCAATTAGATTTTGAGGAGTTTTTAATAGCCATAGGACAAGAAAAACTGATTTCAGAAATTAGAAAATGTTATAATAATAAAGTTCAAATGTTAGAGCCTATACACAATAGATTAATTAAGTTTTATACAGATTATTTGTATGTTGGCGGAATGCCAGATGCTGTGTTGAATTATATTAATAGTGAATTTTCCATTATTAGAGTTGATAAAACCATTGCGAAAAATATAATAAATAATTATATTGCAGATATGAGTAAATATGTAGATGGTTCTACTGAAACAATTAAGCTTATTAATATTTACCAAAGTTTACCCAAACAGTTAAATCGCGAAAATATTAAATTTAAATATAAAATAATTTCGGAGTTTGCTAACAAAAGAGATTATGATTTGCCAATAACTTGGCTTACAAGTAGTGGGATTGTATTAAAATCAAATAATTTAGATAGTATAAATGTTCCTTTATCCGCAGGTGAAGATATTAATAATTTTAAAATGTATATGGCAGATACGGGACTTTTAACAGCAATGGCTGGGAGCGAATATTTGGATTTGGTAGAAGGGGCAGACAACACATTTAAAGGTTCAGTGGTTGAAAATTACGTTGCGGTACAATTTATAAGTATGGGATTTGATTTGTTATATTATAAGCCAAACAAGTCTATAGAAATAGACTTTCTTATAAGGTTAGGTCGGAAAAATTATTCCTATAGAAGTAAAAGCAGGGAAAGATAAAGGAAGTAAAAGTTTTAAGAAATACTTATTAAGTGATAAATGCGAGTATGGAATTAGGTTCTCACTTAATAACTTTGGATTTAATGATAAAATTTTCTCTGTTCCATTATATGCAGTATTTTGTTTGAATGGTGGAAAATAGTTTAGTTATTGCTTTAGTAGTATAATATTTTCCGTCAGAAACATCAACAATGTTTTTCGATAACATTTATTTTATAAATCCTCACGAAGAATCTATTGAAATTTTGTAATATCATCAATTTTACCTGCGAAGTATGGTAGGCTTTGTCCTTTTTCTCTTAAGAAAATTGCGAATGTATTATCAACATAGAAATATCTTGGTGTTTCTGGCATTGCAACTCCTTTCAGTGTTGCTTCTATTCCTGCTTCGCTTTTTATTTCTCCACCTTTTTCATCTAAAGAAAACTTGATTGTCTGTAATGCCTTTTCAATATAGGCGGGAGTTCCATCTGCCGTGGTAAACCATTTCTTTTCCAATTCTGTATAATCTCTCAATTCATTAAATGTCAAATACGGTGCTTTAAATTCGTCTATATTTGCGAAACTTGTACTTCCAGTATATTTACTTGCTTTATCATTCATATTATCGTAAATTTCCTTAAATGTGTTTCCAGTTGGTCCCTTGCAAAATATCACTTCATCATTTGTTTTAGTATCTATTGTTATTGCAAAATCATCTTGTGAGCTATAGTATAACACATGAATTTGGTCTCCGATTACATCTTTAGTGTTTTTATCTATTCCAAAGTATTCTACATTACTATAACTTCCAAATTTACCTTTTTTTAAGATATCAAACGGCTGTAAAAATTCAAATTTTTTATACAACATTGTATAGAAAAAATATGTATTTGGGTCAGCATTGCTCCAGTCGAAACTGTCTAATATATCACTTGTTTGATTGAATTTATCTTTTATTCCTTGCTCTATTTCTGTTTTTAATGCAGGTGTCATTACTCCGTATTTTTTATAAAAGTATTCATCTGAAATCATACTTGCTTTGAATTCTTCTTTGTTCAGATTTGTAGCCATTTGTTCTTGTGGTGTAAAAATAATATCTTGTTTTACTAATTCGTTTTTCAAGTCATTCCATACTAGTTGAAAAGTGCCACACCAGGCACTATTAGCGGTAATAGCATCTTGCATTGTAGGCACTATTGTTAAACCCTCTGTTGATTTGGCTGTAGTTTCAATAGATATTGGCGTATATATTGAAGTTTCATGGTTTTTTATTATATAAAATATCCCTGCTGCAATTATAATTATTGCAATAATAATAATTAAAATTAAAAATTTCTTATTCATAATAGCCTCGTATAATATAATACAAATTAAACCTATAAAAAGTTTCAAAATAATTATATATAATTAACAGAAAAATTGCAAATTTTTAGTAAATGTTTAAATGTTATATGTTTCTATTTAACGATTTAGCCTAAAACTTCCGCCACTGGAGTATAGTATAGCTTTAAAAAAGGCTCCTCCAAGTCTCCGAAGACTCCATGGGCCTCAAAGAAGGGCTGTCGTTCACCTTTTTAAAAGCTATACTATACTCCAGTGGCTACTCTGCTGAAAAGTGTTAACTGGTAACTGTTACATTAGTTTTTTAAATTTACTTTTTTAATCTTTTAATTTCTTTTGCATTTTGGCTGGAAATTATGCTTTCTCCAGTTTCTTTTTCTATTTTCTCTCTAGCCTCTTTTGCCACGGTTGCACCTTTTATTACTGTACTTTTCGTTTCAGTCATTCCTTTTGGATTAGTCTTTTTTGCAATTTCTGTAGATGATGTTTCAGCTAACATATTTAACACTATTTCCATATTGGTCATGTTGTCGCGTAAATTTTCTTTCTTGAGGTTTTTAAATTGTTTGTATTCTTTAACATCATATCCACTCCAGACTTTTGTTAAAATGTTAGTAAGTATTGCAAAATCTCTATTTTCATTTATTCCACCACGTTTTAGTTCGTCTGTAAATTCTTTTCTAATATCAATACTTTTTAATCTTTGGTTTATCCAATCTTCAGAATATCCTTTTTTTCTGTATGTATCTAATGCTCTGTTTATAGTGATTTCTGGATCGTACGTTTCATCAATTCTTTCTTTACCAATTTTAGCTAACCACAATTTAAAAGGTTCAGCTTTTTTGGATGGTATTGATTGAATTAGACGCAAAACTTGCTCTGTATCAATTACATCGGTATTATAATATTTTCCGTCAGAAGATTTCATTTTCAGTTGGCTACAATTTGTAGCCAACTGACTACCTTCTTCTTTTAAACGTACTTTCAATACACTCCAATACTTTCTTGCTCTTAAATAATCATTATCTGTTAAAACTCCTATAACATCAACAACAGAAAAGTACCACTTTTCTTTATCTGCATTCCATTCAACACGAATATTTTTATTTTCAAATATTTTTAAACTATTTTCTTTTTCCATTGGCTCAATCTCCTTCCAACTAAAAAACATTTGTTTGTATTATATCAAAAATAATTATACTTGTCAATGTTTTTCGATAACATTTATTTTGTTATTGTTAAAACTTTTCAGCAAAGTAGCTTACGGTGGTTAGTATATGTTTTTGAAAAGCAAATGTAAATGTTACATTTGTATTAAGGTTATATTACATTTCAGCAAAATGGCTTGACAGTATATATTATATATAATATGCTTATAAAAACAAAAGAGAAAGTTGGGGAAATTTATGGAAGAAAAGAAAGCTTTAACTGCAAAAATTCTAATTGCAGTAATAGTAGTGTTAGTGGTTGTAATAATAGGGCTTATAGCATATGTAATAATTTCAAATAATTATACTTTAGTAAAAAGAGATACAGCTAACCAAAACAATATTTCAAATATAGTGCAAATTAGAAATAATACGCTTGAAAATAGCATATTAGACAATAACACTAATGTATATACAATTTCAGAGGGAAGTAATAATACAGTCAAAGAATTAACTAAAGATGTTGTAAATGATGAGTTAGTGGGTACTATTGCTTTTGGTTTTAATGATAATAATAACCTTATTGCTATAAAAAACGATGGGAGTACAATAAACATTTTTAGTGATAGTCAATTTAGAACAACTGTAAGTAGTTATTGTGGTACTTCTAACAATTATGCTTATAGCAATGGTTATTTATATTTCATTATTTCAAGATATAAAAATACTAGTGTTTTGGCTTGCGAAGTAAATATTTATTCAATAAATTTAAAAGCTGGTGATCAAAATTATAGTTTAACAAAAGTTTATACTATTTCAAAAAATGTAACTGGTACAGTTACGGATAATATTAAAGTTTATAATAATAATATATATTTTAGTGATAATGATTATGAAATATCGAGTTATAATCTCTTAACTAATCAATATATCAATATTAAAACTTTTACAACACGTGTAGTTCGATTTGATGTTGACAAAATAAATAATATATTATATTACCTAGGTGATGGAAATATATATAAATATGATATATCAACAGGAACTGAAACATTAATAGAATCAAACGCAGACGGTCCGATAATTGCTAACAACAGTGGCTTAGTATATGAGTCAAGTTCAACTGACGATTATAATCAATATAACTTGAAAACAAATTCAACAACAAATATAGTTAATAATGTTCAGTCATTAATAACTTATAATGATTCTTATATTTATATTAAAGATAATTCTGTTTATATAAGTACAAATAATCAAGAAACAAAATTATATTCTTTAATAAATTATTATCTTGCAATTACAATAGTTGGCAACAAGTTACAAATATGTGATGAAGCTTCAGAAGACTATCCTGAAAGAACTACCACTATCACAATGGATTTAACTAATAATACTCAATCTAATGATACAACTGCATATTTTTCTGTAGTAAATGTTAATTAAATTAATATTATATTAATGTTTGGGAAAGAGGAATATATAGTAATTAGAATAAAAAATTGCAAATTTTTTAAAGAATAAATTTTGATGTTGCAAATGTAGGTAAGGGTAAGAGTATAAAGTAGTTAAAAATAAATTTCGACAGAATAAAAGGCTTGAAATGAGGTGCTTTGTCAAAAAAGGCAGCAAAAAAAC
>WRFS01000018.1 GCA_009778695.1 Oscillospiraceae bacterium | reverse complement strand
CTGCTAATTTCATCTTCTTCATAAGAATTATCATACATGTTTTTTACTTGATTTGCCTTAGAAAATAATCCAAAACCGTTTATGCTAGATATAGTGACAAACGCTAGTATTAGCATTACTATAACCGTAATTATTAATGCTATTAAGGTTATCCCGCTTAGACCCTTTTGCTATATTGGAAAAACCGACTTTGGGGTGCCTCATTCTTTTTTATTTCTATTATATAACTACATGTGTGTGTGTGTGTGTGTGTGTGTGTGTGTGTGTACAGCTACAAGGCTTATAGGTTTCTTTCATTTCTAAATTCTCCTTTTATTTTGAATTCTCATATATTTATTATTCCGCTAATGTCCATGACCATGCTTGTTGTGCCACTTATTGTTGCATATATATCTGTGGTGTATGCTCCTGTTTTGTTTTGTTGGTTTGATTTGTCTACTGTACATACCCAGGCAGTGCCATAGGCTGTTGTTTGCTTGGTCGCTGAATAATTGTACGTTGTACCTGCTTGGTCTGCATCACACCATGTTTGAAATTGTACTGCTGTAACAATAGAACTAGGAGCACCGCCTGGATAATATTCAATTTTGTATCCAGCTCCAGGAGTTGTGGTTATGTTGACAGAAAAAGGTGTATTTGTAGGAGCAACAATACTTCCTGTTATTGAACAGTTGTACAATAATACTGGTCCATAAGTAGCATAATTATACGAACTTCCTACTCCAGTTGCTGATATCGTTCCATTTGATATTGTAAATAACTTATCAGTAGCTACACCATAATTGTACGAACTTCCTATTCCAGTTACTGCTATTGTTCCTCCTGTCATTGTATATGTTTTAGACATCGAAGTATTTACCCCCCTATTATTAGAACTTCCTCCAGTTACTGATATCTTCCCTCCTGACATTGTGAATGTGTCCTGAGTACTTACGCCATAACTATTTGTACATGCTCCTTCTACTGATATTGTACCTTCTTGCATTATAAATGGACCTGAGGTATAAACACCAGTGCTTGTACTTCCTCCTCCAGTTACTGATATTGTGCCTTCTGTCATTGTAAATGATGCCCCAGTACCACAACTTATGCCATAATTATTTGTTGAACCTTCTCCAGTTGCTAATATCATTCCTCCTTGCATTGTGAATGGACCTGAGGTATTAACACCATAATTATCCATACTTCCTGCAGTTACTGATATAGTTCCCCCTGTCATTGTAACCGTTCCAGAATTAGAAGCTACGCCATAATTATACTTACTTCCTCCTGTTACTGATATTGTTCCTCCTGACATTGTGAATGTTCCAGAATTGCCACTTACACCCCAATTATACGTATCTGTTACTCCAGTTACTGATATCATTCCGCCTTTCATTGCAAATGTTCCGCTATTCTGGATAGCAGAATTTTGCGAACCTCCTCCTGTTACTAATATCGTTCCATTTAATAATGTTAATGTTCCAGAACTGTTTATATTAACGGCGGAGTTTGATACGCCAGTCAATGTTTTGTCTTTTAAATCCAAGTCTACATTTTTGTTTGCTTTTACCGTTATGGTTTCCGTTGTGTCTGTTAGTAAAAATACTTGAGTTTCTGCATTTGTTGTTGGTACTGCATCTATTGCTGATTGCAAGCTTGCATAATACACTGCTGTTGCTCCTGTACCTACTTGGGCAACTGCTGCTTGTACTGTTACTGTGCATGTTGCTGTTACTGTGGTGTCATCACTGTTTGTCATTGTTACAGTCATAGTTGCGGTTCCAACTTCGTTAGCAGTTACTTCACCAGCATTATCTATGGTTGCTATATTTATGTCGCTACTTGAATAGGTAGTTTTTGTTGCTCCACCTGAATATTCTAGTTTCGGAGTTGCTTTATTGCCTTTTACTATTGTTAAGTCATCATATGATGATATACTTGCATTTTCTGTGGTTGTACCTTCTGTGGATGTTCCTTGATGTAAATAATTATCTAATGCATCGGTTATATTGTTAATTTCATCTTCTTCATGAGAATTCTCATACATGTTTTTTGCTTGGTTTACCTTAGAAAATAATCCAAAACCATTTATGCTAGATACAGTGACAAACGCTAGTATTAGCATTACTATAACCGTGATTATTAGTGCTATTAATGTTATTCCACTCTCTCTTAGAGTGTCATCGCTTTCCATTATTCACCATCTCCCTTTTTTTCTCTTGTTTTTGTTTGTTATGTTTTTATTAAATCTCTAATGCTAGTTAAATGCCAGAAGTAGTTCCATTTATTATTCCGCCATATCTATAGAATGTTCCATAATTTTCTACTGCCAAATGACCTGGATATGCAGTTATTGTTCCTGCTGTCATTGTGAACGTTGCCCCTGCAGAATTATACACTGCGTCAAAACCTTGATTCTGTGTTATTGTTCCTGCTGTCATTGTGAATGATGCTCCCGACTGATTCTTCATCTCTCCATACACTTGTCCTCCATCCATTTCAAATATTCCATAATTATTTACCGCTATCGATACACCAGTTGTTTCTCCATTTATTGCTCCAGTACCATTTAGTGTAAATGTTCCATAATTAGTTACTGCCACAGTACCTGGAATTGCAGTTATTGCTCCTGTTGTTAATGTAAATGATCCTCCCGTATAATTAATCACATCTCCGTTCACTTGTCCTCCTTTCATCGTGAATGTTCCTACGTTTCCTACTGCTAAAACACTTGTACTTCCTGTTATTGTTCCTGCTGTTAATGTAAATACTCCTCCCGCATAATTATACACCTCTCCGTTCACTTGTCCTCCATTCAGTGTGAATGTTCCTGCGTTTCCTACTGCTAAAACACTTGTACTTCCTGTTATTGTTCCTGCTGTTAGTGTAAATGATCCTCCCACATTATTATACACCTCTCCGTTTACTTGTCCTCCTTTCATCGTGAATGTTCCTACGTTTCCTACTACTAAAACACTTAAACTTAAATCTCCTGTTATTGTTCCTGCTGTTAGTGTGAACGTCCCTCCAACATCATTATACACAGATCTGTTCACTTGACCTCCATCCATTTCAAATGTTCCACAATTAACTACTACCCAATACACTGAACCTCCATCTGCTATTGTTCCCGTTCCAGTTAGTGTAAATGTTCCATAATTTATTAGTGCATCAACGATAACTGATGTATCTATATCTGCTATATCACTCCAACTTACTATTTTGGCAAGTCGTGTAGTTGCTGCTGCTGATACTGTTCCTGCTGTTAATGTTTTTCCGTTTAAATTCAAACTCACATTTTTATTTTCTGTTATTAATACAGATTCTGTTGTATTCGTTAGCAACAATACTGTTGTTTGTACATTTGTTGTTGGTACTGCATCCACTGCTGATTGTAGACTCGCATAATATACCGTGCCTATTTGTGCCACTGCTGTTTGTACTGTTACCGTACATGTTTTTGTTATGGTTTTATTATCATAATCTGTCATCGTTACTGTCATTGTTGCAGTTCCAACTGATACTCCTGTTACTTCGCCAGTGCTACTATCTATTGTCGCTACGTTGGTATTACTACTTGAATAAGTAATTGTTTTTGTATCGCCCGAATATATTAGTTGCGGAATTTCTTTATTTCCTGCTACTATTGTTAAATCATTATATGCGGTTATAACCACTGCTGCTTTTACTGTTACTGTACATGTTGCTGTTACTACTGTATCATCATAATTCGTCATTGTTACCGTCATTGTTGCTGTTCCTGCTGATACTCCTGTTACTTCACCAGTACTACTATCTATTGTCGCTACGTTGTTATTACTACTTGAATAGACAATTGTTTTTGCCTCACCTGAATATTCTGGTTTTAGCGTTACATTATCTCCTGCTACTATTGTTAAATCATTATATGCGGTTATAACTACATTTCCAACTACATTACTTACGGTTATTGGTTCTGTTTGTGTTATATTCCCTGCATTATCTATTACCCACACAACGTATGTTTCATTTGTTGCGGAATATGTAAAGTTGTCTGTTCCATTTAAACTTATCCATTGATTGCTTGTGGCATTTGGTGGAGTTGTAACTGTACTTTCAGCTACATAATAACCTTTTATTCCACTTGTTCCACTGGCTCCAGTGGAATCTTTTGGGTCTGTTATTCCTGTTACTGTGATTACTCCATCGTTTCTTTTGTCTGTGCTTCCTGTTGCGTTTCCTATTGTTGGAGCTAATGTATCTATGTTTGTTACATTGTATCCCACTGCATTGGTTTGTCCAGAGTCTGATTGTAAACGTGCTTGAACTCTTTCATTTTTTGTTATTTCTATTGGTCCAGTATATTTAGTCCATGTTGTTACCTCGTCTGTTTCATAATATATTGCTTGTCCATCTGGTAGTGTTGTTGTTGATATTGTTATTGTTACTGGTTTATTTGTCCACCCTGTTGTATTTGAAGTTATTGTTATGCCTCCAGATGTTGTACTTTGAATTGCAGCACTTATATCATCATGCAATTCAGTAGATAGGCTATCAGCCTCGGGTGAATTTTGTGAATTTTCATACATGTCTTTTACTTGATTTGCTTTAGAAAATAATCCAAAACCGTTTATGCTAGACATGGCAACAGCTGCTAGTATTAGCATTACTATAACTGTAACTATTAAGGCTATTAGGGTTATGCCGCTTTCTTTGCTATTTTCATCAACTTTAGTAATTTTTCTAATATTTTTTCTTCTTTCAATTCTTTTTCGTATATTTCTTTTTCTCATATATACAAAGATGAAGAGTACCAAAACAATAATTGCAAATATTATTGATTGAATTATTTTAAGAATATCGCCAATAACTGGTACTTTTGCAATCATCTTCCCTTGTACTCTATCGGCTACTACCGTCTCTATATAGTAGGCATTATCTCCTTTTACTAAATAGCTTGTTGCACCATTAGTTTCTCTTACGTTCATAATTCTTCTAATTTTATAACTGCCATTTTCTTCATACGTAATTATATCGTTTTCTTTTAAGTTTTTAATTTTTGAACTGAATGATACTACTAAATATCCTTTTCTTAGTTCTGGGCTCATAACGTTGCTGTCCATTGTAAAGACGTTTAATCCAAAGAAGCTGGCGTTTATTTTCAGCACAGTAAATAAGTTGTATCCAATGCTATATATAAAAGTGATAACTAGTATTATTAGTATTGCATTTTTAATTATTTTGCGGAATATTTTTGGCTTTTTTGTCTTCATCTTTCTTTTTTTCTCTCCTTCTTTTTTTCTTTTTTTGTAAGTTTATTACATAAATCGCTATAGCTGCTATAAAGATTGTTAATATTAGAATATAGGCTTTGTTTTCTAGTGCTAATAGCAATGTTCCAAGAAAAGGTATTATTATTACTTTTTTGCCTTCTATTTGGTTATAGCTTATTGCTTCTGGATCTTCTACATTGTTGTTATCGCCTTTTGTTATATATTCTGTTTCGCCTGTGTCTGCTTTTGTTGTTATTTCAACGATTCTGTGGGTGTTAATTCCTGCATTTGTTTGTACGGTTATGATGTCTCCTTCTTTTAGTTCATTTTCGTTACAGTTTTCTATGATGACTACGTCTCCGACTTTTATTGTTGGTTTCATGCTTTCTGTTGTAATTATGTATGCTTGGTATCCAAATATGTCTTTGGCTCCGCCTGTTCCGAGTGCTGATTTTGTGATTAGGAGTGAATTATAAATTAATAGTATTAGTACTATGAATAGTAGTTTTTTAAGTATTTGTACTATTATGTTGGTTATGTAGTTTCTTTTTTTTATTGCTTCTTCTGTGTATTTCAATTTAATAATACATTCCTTTCTTGACACATCAACTCCCAAGAGCAAACCGCTTGCAGTAGCCCGCTTCCAGGGTAAGTATATCTTTTTAAAAAACTCCCTCCAGGGCAAGGAGTAATCCGTATGCCTCAAAGGGCTGTCGGGCAATTTTTTAAAAAGATATACTTACCCTTCACGCTACTCTACTTACGTGTAATGTCAAAATTTTATTTATAATAGTGCGAAGCTTTCTAATTAATATAGAGTAGCTCTTGTGTGTTTAGTATATTGTTTTCAAAAACTGCCCGACAGCCCTTTGAGGCATACGGATTACCCCTTGCCCTGGAGGGAGTTTTTGAAAAAATATACTAAACACACAAGAGCGGGCTATTTAATAACGATATACTCGTAAGCCTCGCCGATGTAAACTTCGCCGTCATATAATTTAAACACCAACCTATATGTGCCTGTCATTAGATTTTGTTTTAATGCTATTTCAAACAGCATGTTGCTGGTTAAAACATTTGGTAGTTTATACTCATTTGCTTCGTCTGTTGCTGTTAAGTTTGTTGAAACATAATCTGCCAAATCTACTTGATTGTAGTTCATTGAATAGGTTGTTGAATAATCTCTTCTTTCTAGCGAAACTGTAATAATTGGATTTTCATAATCTGAATCATAACTCAAGTTCGCTGTAATTGTATTTGTTCCAGCTGTTGTGTTTCCAGTTAATTTATCTACAATTTTTGATTGATCATCTGTTGTAACTTTTAATCCATAATTCCCATTAATAATGTTTATTGAAAATTCTGCTAAACCTGGCGTTTGGGTATCGTAGCATATGCCATCTGGAGTACCAAATGCTTCAACTTTTACTGTATAAGTTCCTCCTGGCAAGGTTGTATTGTCTTTTGTGTCTATTACCATTCTTGCAAGCACTCTTGATAGTTTATCTGCTGCAACAAATCTTATTGTTCCATCCACACTAGGGTAATATATTTGTCCATCTAATGAAATAGTAACTCCTAATAAATCATTAATACCCAACTGATTGCCTTTGTTGTCAAATATGCTTACTTTAACGCCCATTTTATCATTAAAACTTCTTGTATCGTAAACTAATTTCGAATCTATAACGTTTTGTTGATAATTAATGTCCGCTGCTACTGTAAATTGATCCCCTAAATAAACTATAGCTGGGTCTACTGTTCCTGTAATATTTATAACTGGGTCCTTACCAACGTATACACTATACTTAGTTGTTTCTCTTTCAATACCTAAAACGCCTAAAAGAGTTTGACTAGACTGGTCTTGTAATTCCATTAATAAAAGATTATCTGTAACATCGTTTTGTAAATTTGCCCCATTAAAATCTACTTGAAAAATAAAGTTTTCGTATACAATATCTTGGGGTTGGTTGTAGTATGCAGCATTTGCAGAGGTTTCATCAAATGGCTGATTTTTTGTTCCCATTCCTATAAAGTTTGAAAAATTATAAATATACTTCCCAGAACTTTCGTCTTGAGCAGTTACAACATAATAGTAATATTTTTTTCTTACCTCATCAATCATTGTTATCTTTGTTCCTGCTGGGAAAGCATATGGTGTGCCATCTAAATTCGTCGAAATTAATACATGTTTTGCATTAAAATAGCTAGAAGCATATTGGGTATTAGAAAAATTATCTAAATACAATGCGTAATATGTAGAAAATTTCGAAGCGTTTGATATGTTTGTTTCTGTTGTTGTAAATAATCCATTTTCTTCTCCTGGTGATATTGCCGCTTCATAAAAATAGTTCTGGTACAATGCTGTATTCATTGTTATAATAATGTCTACATATGAAATACTATAGTTTAAATCGTCTATTGGCATTAATACTTGAAATCTTATTGTTACCTCACCCAAAGTCTGTTCTTCGCTTAAATTTTGTGAATGGTAAAAGTATAAACTTACGGTTGGTGTATAGCTAGAATTGTCATGTTTATACGTGGTACTGCCATCATATGTTCCTCCGTTTGCTGTATAAAAATCTGTTGAATCTCCTGTTTGCCAGCCAACATTTCCTGATCTTACTCCTAGCCCAAATATTGTATCTGCATCTGATTGTGAACTTGCAATTGCAGGGATTTCGTTTTTATCTACTAATTGAGTACGTTGCGTTAAGTCGGCTGAAAATCCTACTAATGAAAATGTTGTATTTGCTACACCAAATCCTGTTAATGGCAACTCTGCAGTTCCTAATGTAGCATATTTTGATGCAGTTAAAGTAACATTAAACACAGTAACATCTAAGTTTTCTCCAACTAACCAAATATAATATAGGTCATCATCTGGCGTTACATCAATGTATTCTGTTTTTATATACCCATCCTTATTTATGTTTGTGTAAAAGCCATCTTCTGTAATATCATGAGTTGGTTGTTTATGCATTCCCAATATATATGAATTTTGTACAAATGTACCTTCATTAGTAATAACATCTCCATTATTATAAGCATCGTTATATAAACCAGTACTTGTACTAGGATTCGACGTGCTAGTATATAGTCCAAAAAACGTCATTCCATTAATTTCACCATATGCTGTAATTTGTTCATTGGTTGCTACGTTTAAATTTTTTCCTTCTTTCATATAAATTCTATTATCTACATTTTTTACTACCTCTCCAGTTTCATTATCTATTGAAACCGTAGCTTTTACTTCCGAACCATTTACATCAGCTAAGCTTGAAAGTTTTTGTAATAAGTTCGCACCGTAAGCTAGGTATAATGTTGAATTATTTTTTATTTTCAATTCATTTATTCTATTAAGAGTAAAATATTCACTTGAATACTCATTCGTTCTATCTGTTGCTCCCGATAATGCAATTGAGGAATCGTCAATAGTAACAAGTGTTGCTCTTTGAATAGATATGTTTTTTTCTGGATTATCAAAAGTTCCTGAATGTACAATGTTAATATAACTATCTCCTGCTGAGTTTGCTCCATTTCCTGAACCAAATATACTTCCGTTCCATTATAAAGCTGTTATGTCCATTTCCGTTTATGTTAATATCTATTCCTTGTGTAACGCTAACAAAGGTATAGTCATACGCTTCTTCGCCAGTATCGTTACTATCCCCTCCACCAAATATTGTTCCTCTAATGTATATGTCCGATTCAATTAACGCAGGATTATTAACTGCTTCATACCCTACATTAACTGTTGCGTGTCCATATATTTTTGCTGTTTTAGCTCCTCCATATACATGTCCATAAATTGTTCCACCTGCTATATTTACAGTACTTGTTGCATTATCTGTTGTTGATGTTCCAGTATCTGCTGCTCTTCCTCCACCAAATACGCATCCACTGTCAGTGGTTATTTGGGTTATGCTTTCTTGTCCTATCACTGCATTACCGTGTATATTTACATTTGTATTTCCATATACCGTTGCAGATGAACCATATCCTCCTGCGTACACACTGCCTGTTACAGTTGCATTTTTAATATCTACATTGGTGTTTCCTGTAACTGTACCTTCTTCGCCTCCGCCATATACATTTTGAATTGTACCGCCATTTATTGGAACAATACCATACGGTACAGAAGATTGTTTTCCTCCTCCAAATACATTTCCAACATTTCCACCATTTATTACTATATTTGGATTTTGTACTGAAGCTAAGTCCCCACCTGCATAAACACTTCCTGTGTTATTCCCACTATTTATTGTAACATGCGAAGTCGTTGTTATAGCTTGATTTCCTCCGCCATATATATCTCCTATATCGTCTCCGCCATTCATTACAATATTTGTTGCAGTCGTAGTACCTCCTGCATTATTTCCTCCATATATTGCTCCTACTGTTCCTCCTGTTATATCAATATTACTAGTTCCAATTGTTCCTGTTATATTTGACCCACCAAAAACACTGCCTGTTTTTCCTCCTAAAATATGCACGGTTGTAGTTCCAGCACTAGTAGACTTCCCTCCTCCATACACTGTAGTAGCATTTCCATCATATATATATACAACGGTACTTCCACTAACTGGACCTTGGTTTCCTCCTCCATATATCGCAGAAGAATTTCCTCCATGTATACGAACTTCCGTATTTCCACTAACTTGACCTTGATTTCCTCCTCCATATATTTCGCCTGTATTTTGTCCACCATTAATATCGACAATTATATTACCTGTTATTTGGGCAACATTTCCTCCTCCATATATATTACCAGGATTTGTTCCTCCAGTTATATTTATATTGGCATTTCCCATTGTTTGAGCAATATTTCCTGCTCCATATATATCGCCGGCATTTGTACCACCTGCTATATTTATGGTCGACGTTCCAGTTAATAGTGCAGTATTCGTATACCCTGCTGTTGATACTCCGTCTCCACTACCAAATACATTTCCAGTTATATTAGCATTTCCTGAAACAGTAATACTTGTATCTCCATACATTTGACCAAGTGCTGTTCTTGTAGTCCCATAAAGGTCCGTTCCTCTTCCTGCACCAAAAACATTGCCATTTACTGTTCCTCCTGAAATATTTATATACGAATTACCATATAAATTTCCAGCATCAGTTATAGTCAAATTTGCAGGTAACAACTCTGTATATCCATATCCGCCTCCATAAATATTGCCGTTGACTGTTCCTCCAGACATCGTAATATTTGTGCTTGTCGGATAATTTTGACCTTCGGTATATGTATCTGTTGATACTGCTCCTGAATAATAACCTGTTGCTCCGCCAGCTCCAGCACCATAAATATTACCATTGATTATGCCTCCTGAAATATTTATAAATATTTTTCCATAGAAATAAACATTTGTGATAGATGATGGTCCTGTACTCATAGTACGTCCTAAAGAAGTACCATAAATTTCCTGTACCGATCCTCCTGAAATATTCATGTCGACTTCTCCCCAAAATGTACATGTAGCATAATTTCCGCTTTGCTTGTTATAACCTAGATTACCTCCTATTATACGTGCCACACTGCCATTTTTTATATTTATCTGGGATGTGCCATGAATTGAACCGTCAGATTGTCCTCCGACTATTGCGTTAATATCTGCACCATATGCAGAAGATGTTGTGCTGTTTTTAATATCTACTGTTATCTTACAGAGATAAGGGGTAGGTGAACCGACACTAAATCCGTTTGTATTTCCGTTTCCTTCAGCAGAATTTCCGTAACATTATTCTTTCAAATGTTCCGCTTTTAATTACTATTTCTGTAGTGGTAAACGGTAATACCATATTGTTTGCCTCTGTTTGCTTAGAAAATGTAGTTCCTCCATATAAAAGAAAGTTTGGAGAAGCACAGGTTCTAAGTGCTCCTGTTTGATCATTTGCCATATTTACAGCAGGGTATCCTGTCATTACCACTTGTTCGCCAAAAGTCATTTTATTCCCTTGTAAATAGAAAGATGTTGCACCTGTACCATTTAGAGTCATATATTGAAACACTGTAGGAGCAGACAAATATTTTGTGCCTGAAAAAGTTAGCACACTGTGATAATCGGTTCCATTATATACTCCTGTTATAGTAGCTTGTTTACTATAATTAGTATCATTATAATTCACTCCTGCTGAATTTAAATACGAAGTCTCTGTATAATTTCCCATTATTATAATAATATTGCTGCCAGTTGTACCTGTGGCAGAAAGTTTAGTATATGCGTTAACCAGTGTTTGTACTGGTGTTGTTGGAGTTAATCCATTGTTATTATTATTGCCCGCAGGATAACCATATGTAGCATTAGCTGCATATGAAACATATATAATTGTTCTAGTTCCATAAGTGAAATCATTTTGTGTTACAACTTCAGATGTGGCATTGTTTGTAATTACTAATTGATACTTATTGCCAGCTATTAACCCTGTTAATGTTAAAGAGTCAACTCCATCTATCGGATCACTTGTTATATCAGAAGCATCTACTATGTACCATGTAAATGTACAATCACTTGTATTAACTTCTGAAGCATCCGTTCCTGATAAACTGGCAGTAACTGTATTGGTACTTGTATTAATATTAAACGATATACTAACGTCGAGATTAATTATTCCTTTTACTACTGTATAATATGCCCCATCTCCAATTACTACGTCCAATCCTTTACCTTTTGCCGCTATTGTATCTATTGTGTATGTGCTTCCTGTTACGCCATTATCTAATGTTCCATCAAGATACCACTTATATGTGTAATTTCCTATATTATAATTATCAGTTATTTGTGCCTCGTAGGTATCTAAGTTTGTCTCTTTGACTGTACCTGTTAATCTATTTTTAAATGTGAAACCACCACTCAATAAGTTATATTGCCATGAAACATAGTCCCCACCTCCAGTGTTGCCATTAAACATGGTAAGCATTGAGTTCATATCAGATGTGTAGGTACCTTTGTTAACACCTTGATAACGAGACATATCATATGAAACAGCTGTAGCTGGTGCCGTTATTCTATGTGCTGTATCTAATGGAGTAGCTCCTGATGTGCAATTTGAAGCTGTAGAGTTAAATGATGGTGTACCAGTTTTTGCAACATAAGATGTGTAATAACTTGTACATGTTAAGTTTGTTGCAGCTCCTCCAACATTTGATGTTCCACTAAATACTGTATCATCTGTTGTATAGTTTGCTGCTGGATTGGTTGGACTTACTGCTGCTGTATTTCCTATTAAACTTCCAAATATTGGGCCTATAAATCCTCCGTTAGTAGCTGTTGTATGAGTATTAATTGTTCCTGTATATAAACAATTTGTAGGCCATGCTGGCTGATTATTAATTCTTCCTACTATTCCTCCTGCAGAAAGGTTATAACTATATTGACCTGTTCCTGCAATCATTGTAACTATATTTGCTGATACATAACAATTATCTATACTGTATACATGTCCCGTTGCTGGCACTGTTGAATTTGTGGTTGCTCCAACACTTCCTGCTATTCCTCCTAAAAATACATATGTAGTTGTTTGGCTCATTGTTAATGTTCCCGCTGTTGCCATACTAGAACTTTTTACTATACAATTTGCTACTTTTGCATCATTATAGATTGTTCCTACTACAAACCCTGCATTATATCCACTATTTGCACTAAATGTTTGTGCACCTGTTCCTAGGTTAATTTTAAAGCTATCTAATTCTACGTTTCTTACCTGTGCATATGTCGTTCCTCCACCAACAGAACCAAATAATCCGTAAGATTCTATATTTGCAGTATTGGCAGCTTTTGTATTAATCACAGCATTAGATATTATATGCCCTGCCCCATCAAAAATTCCTCTAAAAGAATTGCTGTATGTACCAATTGGTGTCCATGTATTTCCTCCTAAATTTATATCGTCCGTAACTTGAAAATACACTCCATCATAATTAGTTCCAGCATTTACTTGTTTTGCTAGATATGCCAAATCGCTTCCATCTGTGATTAAATATGGAAAAGAGGATGTTCCTGCTCCAAATTTAAAGCTGGTAGCAACACTTCCATCCCAAGGTGTTTCAGTATTGCCTGCAATTTGAATGCCAGCTGGTACAATCCCCATACCTTGAGTTGGTGGTGTCTGCATTGCTCCTGGTATTGTTATAAGTGCAAATTCACTTAATTCATCTGCTTCAAATTGAATTTCACTATTTTGTATTACAGTAGGTGCTTGTTCAGATACTAGTAGGTTGTTGGTTGTTGGTTGTTGGTCGTTGGTTGTATCTTCTTCTATAGATGCAACAAGTATTTGATTTGCTTGGGCTACATTAGATATACTTATTTTTAATGTATCTTGTGGTGTATAAGTACTGTCTCCTGAAAGGATTTCTATTTTAAGCAATTCGTATATTACAGCATTTTGGTTATACATGTCTTTTATTTCTTGTAATATTGATGCGGTTTTTGCCACATCTATTTCTGGTAAGTTAATTTGTGCGTCTATTGGTAGATATCCAGTTATTGTAAGTATTTTATCGTCTATTGTTGTACTTATATCTTGCTTATATAAAGTTTTATCCTCTACTATTTTTGTATCATATACAACATTTATTTCTATAGCTTGATTATTTAATTCGTCTTGTGTTAAATATATTTTATCTCCGGGTACTTTTTCAACAGTGTTAGTTGTGGTATCTGTAGATGTTACAACTGTTGACATTTTAGGATTTACTGCTTTTATAGTTGTTGGTTGTTGGTTGTTAGTTGTTAGTAAAGATAAATTTTCTGTTTCATTAGTTGTGTTTTGGTCGGTGGTTATGTTATTTGCTGGTACAGAGGTGTTATCTGTTTTGTTTGTGGTAGTATTATTATTTACGGTTGAATTATTTTCAACTATATTGTTGTCGCTTACTGGTTCTCCATCAATTGGTTTTTCTGTTACTATATACTTTTCAACATATTTACCATTAACCGCTTCTGGAAGTATAATGTAATATCCGCTCGCTCCATCATCCATTGCATTTATTGTATCGGCATTGTCTGCTAATAGTCCTTCGCTATCTGTAGCTGTTAATGTAATCTGTTTTACATTATTTGCTCGCGAAAGTCCAAAGGCTATTGCTTCTACGATAATAACAATAGCTAACAGCACCAATATTACAGTTCTTTTCCTTCCAACTTTTTTCATTTGCTTTCTCCAAATTAGGTAAGGAGATGCACTTTCTTTGTAGCATTACTTTTTAAATAAAGTACGGTTCCCCCCCAATAAAATTATTTTTCTAGTAATTTTTTAATTTCGCATATATTTTTCATTTCTTTTATGTCAATCTTGTTTTTCTTAATATAATAACTTGTTTGTATTTTTTTAATTTCAGTTTCCAACACCTCTATATTTTCTGCTTCGAACTGCTCTTTTGTTACATTAATACCCAGTAAATTATATCTGTCTTTAATAATAAATCTTATGTTCTTTTCGTCTATTATTTCGACATTATTCAACAAATTACAAAATGGCCATTCTATAAATTCGCTTAACTCATTTATCTGCTTTTCAATTTCTTCTGCAGTTATATCTGCAAATTTTTCACTTATTGAACGCCACAAGTAATAATAAAATGAACTAATGAAATATAAGATTTCTAATATCGAGGTCGTATCATTCATATCTATATAAATTTTTTCGTATATCTTGTTTTTTTCTAGTTGCCTATAAAGTTCTTTTGTTTCTAAAATCAAGTTGTTTTGGTGCACTATTTGACTTTCATCTGGTTTTTGGAATAATCCCTTGCCTTCAATTTTACCAGCTAATTTTATAATTTCTTTTTCTTTTTCAGTAATTGATTTTAAAGTTTCTTCGTACGCATTTTTATATTTTTCCTTTTCTTTGTATATTCCCCTTATGTTATCTACTAAATATTCAAACTTTGAATAGTTTTTATATTCGTAAATACTATGTAACAATTTACTCATATTTGCATTTATTTCATCTAATTTATTATCGTCCATATCTTTCAACATCTCTGCGTTTATATACTTTTCATAAAGCCTAGTTACTTTATCTTCCGTATAATCGTCTACATTTATTTTCCCGTTAAGTAATGATTCCATAATCTCATATTTATCTTCATCAATTTTTTCTATAAATTGTTTTGAAAGTTCAATATATTTTTCCATAATTTCTTTTTCCGTTGTTCCATGTATTAGTTCCGCTTTTTTCTTTTCATAATATTTATCTGTTTCTTTCTCATGTTTTAAATACAAATGCCTCATATTTAATTCTATATGCACGATTATATCTGGACATTTCCAATAAATTTCTTCAAATTTCGCTAATATTTTTTCTGAATTAATATTCCCTTTTTTCATTTCTTCAAAAAATGTTTCCAAATATTCTTTTACAAATTTGCTGTAACAAAAATCCTCAAGGCTTATCTTTATTCCAACCTCTTCAAATTTCTGCAAGCAATATGAAATTGTTTCGTTTACCATATTTAAGTTTCTATTATAATAATATCTTAAATTTTGCAATTTGCGGTCAAACCCCAATTTTTCGTAAGAAGTTTTATTGTCATTTAATAATTGCAACGTTGGCTCCATATTCTCTAATTGTTCTTCAATTGTAGCAATTTCTGGATTTGGGCCTAACTTTGTTGCACTATCATATCTTTTTTTCATTTCTTCACGAGCTTGTTTTTGCATCTTTTCAAATGGTTCTTTAACTTCATCTAGTTTTTCTAAATAAAGCCTTATATTTTTAGGATTATTTTTAGGAAGTGTTTCTAACACCTCTTTTTCTGCTTTGATTTTTATATTTATTTCTTCTAACACTTTACTCATTTTTTCTCACTCTCTTCACATGCTTTTACTTCTTTTTCTATAAACCCTAAGAATTCTTGTGCAATCTTATATAGTTCTATTACCTCTTCCGTAGTCATGTTTTTTACATCTGGTTCCATATGTGCTACTCCTTTTTACAACTTTTAATGATTATATCACAAGCATTCAACATTTGGCTACATTTTTCTGCAATTTTTTTGTTTTTTTCACATATGATTATAAAAAAAATGATTTTATTAATTGAATATGGTTGAAGGTAGTTGAAAAGTGTTTAGAAAAGTGTTATATTATATATAATTTATTAAATTGGGGGGATTTCATGAATACTATTTCAATATTGTTAGTTGAAGATGATGAAGATACTTGTAAAATATTTGAAGATTATATAAAAACAAGAACTGATGTTGTACTAGTTGGGATTACAAATTCTAGTCTTGAGGCTCTAGAATATACAAAAAGATTTTTACCAAATGCAATTATTCTTGATTTAGAATTACATGAACGGATATGGCTCTGGTTATGAGTTTTTAAGAGAATTACCAAAATTAAACATAGCTCCAAAACCAATTATAGCTGTAAACACAAACAAAAAGTCAAATAAAATATATGATAAACTTGATAATATAACCGATTTTATATTTTATAAAAAACAAAAAAATTATTCTCCACAACTTGTTATTGATGATATAGTATTTATGGGTTTTGAAGAAGTTAATAAAAAAAATACCAATCTTATTAATAAAATTGAAAAAAGTCAAGAAAATATGATTCCTAAACTTATAAATTCAACTTTAGATTATTTTGGAATAAGTCACAAGCTAAAAGGTAGAAAATATATATATGAAGCAATAGAATACCTATTGTTAGAAGAAAGAAGGCCACCACATGATAGCCGTAAACTTACTTTTTCTGATTATTTAGCACATAAACATAAAATGTCATTTTCTGGAATTAACAAGTCAATACAAACTGCTATCAATAAAGCATGGAGAAACACTGATCCAGATGAATTGTTCGAAAAATATACTCAAAAAGTTAATTACAATACTGGTGTTCCGTCTCCTACCGAATTTGTCTATTATTGTTTTAAAAAAATACATGAACTCATATAATATTAGTTCATGTACAAGAAATGAGGGATTTTAGATGTCTTTATGGACTAGAATTATGAGTGGCTTTTATTTTTGGATTTAAGAATTTTATAAACATGGGGGTATATATGCAATATAAATATTTAATTTATTATACTATAAAATATATATTTTTAGCTTTATCCGCTTCATATGTTTTTTTAAAAATAATAAATTTAAAAAATTTAAAGAAGAAATCTACTATTGTATTTCTAATATCTTGCCTATTATCGGGAATATTTATTGCCACTTCTAAAATTTACTTTTCGTTACTTATTGGGATTGTTATTACTTGTACCGTTTTAACTTTTATAATTTCCTTTATCACCAAGTACAAATTAGATTATTCTGCAACCATATTAATAATTTCAATAGCAGTTAATTTTGTTTCATACATAATTACATTGTTTTTAACGTCGGTTGTTCTTAATTTTATCATTCCAGACCTTCCTCCTGATAACTTGCTTTACTTATTATCTATCCCATTAAATATTTTATCACTACATTTTTTCTTCAAAATAAAACTTTTCAAAAATGGATTTTCATTTATAAAAAATAGTAAAACATTGAAAGAATTTGGCATTTTAGGTGTGCTTTTTAGCGGAGCAATAATAATTATCTATTCTTCTTTAGAAAAAAGAATCAATGCAATAACTGAAACATTAATAATTGGTGCATTATTAATAGCTTTTGGTGTATTTATTTGGATTAAAAAAAATTATACATTATATTATAGAGAGCGATTAAAAGAAGCTGATATTTTAGAACTACAAAAAGAACTCGAAGATTATAAAAAAGAAAATGAAGCAGTTGCAAAAATTAATCACAAATATAGTGGTAGAATTTCTGCTATGGAAATGCAAATAAAGAAATTGGCTAATATAATTGGGTCCAATACTGAATTTGCTAACGAAATGTCAGGTGTTACAAAAATGATTAAGGAGTTATCTGAAGAATATACACAAGAAGTTTCAAATAAAATAAAACATATTCATTCAATCCCTAAAACAAATGTAGCAAAAGTTGATACAATATTAGAATATATGCAAATAGAAGCTTTAAAAAATAATATAAAACTTATAGTTAAAATTAAACATAAAATTCATTATCTAGTTGAAAATTTTATTTCAGAAAGTAAGTTGGAAACATTACTTCATGACCATATTAAAGATGCAATTATTGCCATTAATTCATGGGATAGTGAATCTAAAAATATTTTAATTGTATTTGATATTGTCGATGATTTTTATGAAATCCGTATATCTGACACTGGCATACCATTTCAAGCTGATACATTATAGTTAACCTTGGATTAAAAGCCGTTACAACTCATGCTGATACTGGCGGTTCTGGTATTGGTTTTATGACCACGTTTGAAACTTTAAATGAAGCTAAAGCCAGTCTTATAATAGAAGAAAAAAATTTAGAAAAGCCTACATATACAAAAACAATAATTTTTAGATTTGATGGAAAAAATGAATATGTAATTAGTTCTTATCGAATTGATGAAATATCTAATTTATGTGAAGATGATAGGATAAAATTTTTGTCGTTAGCAAATAAAGGATAAACCGTTAATAAAAATAAAAAGTTTCGTACTAATTTGCATATTAGTACGAAACGATATTTTTTAAATTTCACATTCAAGACATTTAAGTTTATCATCTTTTATTGTCCAATACCAATTATGATAATCAATCTCTCGTCCACAATATTCGCATGCCCTTGGCCATCCGTTTTTTCTCCATTGTGCAAGCATTCCTAAGCTTAACGCATGACCATGAGCAGTCCATTCATAATCGTCTAAACCTAATTCTTTCTGAATGTCATCTATTTCTCCATCATCAAATTTATCCATAGCCTCATCTCTTATATCATAAGCTTCATCCTCAGAAATATTATTATTGATTAATTCATTTAAAAGATTCATCTTTCCATATTTCCTTTTTTTTATAATTTTCTCTTTTAATTGTTTTCCACACCATGGACAATAATTAATTTGTATAAAGTCTTCTGTCCCGTCGTGAATAGGAATTCCGTATGCATTAATCTTTGGAATGTATACCATAATTAAGTCTGGGCATTCTAACATATTATATTGATGTTGCTCACAAATATATTCAATTTTTTCTTTCATTTTTTTACAACAATATATATTTTCACTCATATCTCTTTCTTTATATTCCTTCCTATTACTTTGCCCTTATATATTGTACCAGTTACTGGATCCATTGAACCAACATGGTTTCCTAGGTGGTCAAATACTTCAATATCATTATGAGTATAATCCCATTTATAATATCTTTTGTTTTTGCCTGTTCCTGTAGTTTTCAACACTGAATTTTTAACATTATTAAATGATTTCCATATTTTACTTTCAGATTTACTGACATTGTATATTCTTTCACCAGTTTTAGTAAGTTTAAATAGTTTCTCCACTTTTGCTAGTTTCGTAATTTTCCCTTCTGGTATAAATGTTAATGCTGCCCATGCTATATTCCCTGGTGTTGGATTTTTATATGCATTTACAAAATCTTCTATAAAGAATGCATATGCAGCATTTGATAAATTACTCATATCTTCAAAAAAAGCATTTTTCATTGTACTTCCAATTGATTTAACAGCAACTTTAAACCTATCCCAAAGTTTACCACAGCCATCCTCGTCAAAATAATTTATTGGGTTATTTGAACAATATGCATATAGGTTATATCCTAACATATCTTCGTTTGCACCTATAAGAGCATCTGGATTTAAAAATCTGCCGCCACTCAGGATTATAATACCTAGACTGTAAGTAATATAGTCCAGTTTCATTATCTAATCTGTATTCTCTGTACCTATATGGATTTTTCAATCCAATGTTATTAGTATCTGTTATTACATTTCCTGCATTATCTTTTACTGTACATTGTCCCCAACTACTATATTCGTAACGAACTATTTGGTTTAAGTTGCTGTCAAGTATACCAATAATATTTCCTTGAACATCTTTAATGTAATAATACTGTATTCCGTTGTATTTGAAACCTACTAAAGTTCCAATATCGTCATACTGATAGTAAAATACGTCGCTTCCTGTCACCTCATATATTACTTTTGTGCCGCTCAAGATAATATTGAGTTTTAACACCATTAATAGTCTTAGAAGTTCTAATTCCACTGTCATTATAGGTATATTGGTAAGTATTTGTTCCGTTTGTAATCTTTGCTAACTCACGTCCATTTTGCCATGTGTATGTATTGCCATTGTAGGTTAGTGGATTGCCAATCACATCATAAGTTATTGCCTTACCATCATATGAAGTCAATTGATCTTTCCATGTCGAGTTGCCATATAAATATGCATATGTTTTTGTTGCTGTTCCTGGTGTTCCTGTTGTATATGGATATTCTACTTTGCTTGTTAAGTTTCCACCAATGTCATAATTATATACTATTGTTTTGTTTAATGCAACATTATCTTCACGAATTAATTGATTTAATCCGTCATAATAATACTTTTGTTGTAACGTACCTCCGTTAGAAATAGTTTCAATATTGCCATTACTATCATATGTATAATTTATTGTTGGGTTTGAACCATTTGTTATGCTTCCTAATAAAAATGTCGTTCTATTTGCAGTGTTTGTGTTTATATATCCATATGTTGTTGTTCGTGAACTTCCTCCCGCTGTTGTTGTTTTAACAGTTGACATTCTTGATAATGTGTCATAAGTTGTCGTTTGTGTATTACTGTCAAATGTTACATTTGTTATCCTATTATCTTTATCATAATTATAGTTGATTTTATTTATTGTACTATTTAAATTATATATTACACTATTTATATTGCTATTCGCATCGTATGTATAACTGCCTTTAAATCCAGTTGTATCACTAAAACTCAACAATCTATCTGCTATGTCATATATATAATTTTCTGTTGTTCCATCTGGAGATTTTGTATATGCTAAATTACCTCTTGCATCGTATCCAAATTGATATGTTCCTTGTGCACGTTTATGAGTAGCTAATCTATCGAATTTATCATATGTATAAAATATATTTTGATTATTCCAATAATATGGATTATTCAAATAACCATTATTTGGCGTATAGTAATATGCTATTAATGTTTGTGAACCTACTTTCACATTACTTATGTTCCCAAAAGTATCATAGTTAAATGTATATGTTGTTCCATTATGCGTTATCGTTTTTAGTCTATCATCTTCATAAGTATACCCATTTGAGTATGTTTTATTACCATCTGTTTGTGAGGTGCTTACTAAATTATCTATACTATCGTATATATAATTCACTTTTCCACCTTTTGGTTCTGTTACTGATGCTACTGTTCCTGTGCCCGTATTATATGCAAATGTAGTTTGGTTACCTCTTGTATCATAAGAATATGTTTGATATCTTCCATCAGCACTATATGCTGCATCTGTTTGAACATATGTTGTATTGTTAGCACCCATTACCTTAGCAGATGTTGCACTGCCATATGAGTTATATGTGTAATTACTTGATACTCCTGTACTGCTTGTAACTTTTAGTAATCTATTTCTATAAGTAGTATCATATGTATAGTCTAATGTTCCACCATTTGGATTTGTCCCTTTTATTAAATTGTTATTTCCGTTATAATTAAATGAGCTAGTTTGTTGTGCATTATCCTTTGAAGTTACAATATTTCCATTTGAATCGTAGGTATAGCTATTCCCAGATTCATCTTTATATAAACTTATATTGTCAAAATAAGTTGTATTTACATTATAACTAGACATTAAATATATAGTTATGAGATTATATGCATATTCAGTAATAAATTGTTGTGATACATATTGCCATGCATTATCTCCTACATTTAATGGAATATCTATATATTGACCAGCTCCATTTGTAAGCGAAATTACCACTCTAATTTTTTCAACTCTAGTCCCATAATTAATTGAATTTCCTTTATACCAACCTGTTATATTATATATATCTCCGCTTGTTTCCAGTTTGATTTATTGATTGATGCAAGTCCAGTGATTTACCTTCATTCGATAAAAGTTTATATACATTATTCCCATTTTCCGCAATCACACCAGAAAACAAATCATTAGTTGACCTAGTCCATGAATTCATGCTATTATTAAATCCGCCATTCTCAACTAAATTATATGAATTTGCTATATTTCCTTCTTCTAATTGTACACAGTCAAAATATACTGTCCCCTTTGCATCTAATATACCAACTCCTACAGACAAATCACTTGTTGCATTTGCCGGATAATCAAATGTAAAACTTATTTTATCCCATGTGTTATTACTTGCAGCCGTTATTTTTTGAGTAGACGTTAATTTAACGCTACCTCCAGTTGAATCAGTATACGTTACTACCAATACAGCCCCTTGTGAACATGTAGTAAGTACTGGTAATGCTCGTGCTGATAATGTATATGTTTTTCCTTTTGTTACAACTGCCGTATTTAAGTATACTGTCTGTATATTTGTATCATACATACTTATTATTCGCAAACTTCTACTACCATAATACGCTGTTCCTGCAAAAAGACTTCCTGAGCCCCAACTTGAACCCCAATGTGCTAATGACCATTTCCCGTCATATTCTGCACTACCATTATATATTAAATTATTTACTGCTTTTGTTAATTTCCCATCTAATGTTAATTTATTTTTTGCTCCTGCTGATTGTCCATATTCATAATTTTTTCCATATACGTTATTCATATCTTCTGTTGAACCTGTTCCAAAATCTGATATGCTTATTGCTTGTCCAAAATCGTTAAATGTTAAATTTTGCTTATAAAATCTAGCATCTGTAAATGTTGTTACATTATATGCATAAGATATAGATAATTGATTTCCCAATCCACCTGTATATGAATATTCTTTTATACTAGAAACCCTTGCCACATTATTTGTATAATAACTATAATCTACATGCAAAGCATCATATTTTTCACCGATGTTAACAGCTTATTTGAATATGTATACGTTGCTGTTTTTGTATCAGGATATATTATTTGTGTTAAATTGCCAGAAGTATCATATTTATATTGTGTTACTCGAAATACAGTATCCGTTATTGAAGATAATTTCCCAGATGTATAATCTAATGTTATAATAGCACCTGCACCATCTGTTATAGTTCTTATTACAAAATCATTTGGTGAACCTGAATCAAAGCCAATTACTATCTTATTATTATCTGTATCCAATACTTCTTTTAGCCCCCAAGTTGCTATTCCTCCAACTGTCCTTTTTTCAAAATTTTGTTTATTTCCTGCCAAATCTTGCATTGTAAATGTAGTCCCATTTAACGTTAATGTTAATCCTATATTATCTTCATCTGCATAGGTATATGTTCCAGTTTGTGTAAAGTAATGTGCTGTTCCATCTTCATCAATATATTTTGCATATGACACGCCACCTATTGTTTCCAATGTAATTGTTGTAGACATATTCAATCTAAATCCATTCCCATATTTTGAGTTAATATCTTTATCATTTGAATTATATACATGATATATGCTCGCTGGCATTCTATCTCCGGGTGTTGTCGCATCATTATGCACCAATGTTAAATTCCCATTATAGTCGTTTGTATATACTGTCCCTGCTCGTCCAATATTTTGTGTATGATAACTTAAATAATCTTCCAATCCAGTTTGATTTCTATATGTTATCAATACACTTGGAAAACTATCCACATATAAACTACTGGTATTTGTAGAAAACAAATATGCATCTGTTCTGTTTAAACCTGTTGCTTCTGTATTGTCCATTAACATTACTCCATAATTATTTCCGTTTGTATACCAATCTTTTGCTAAGCTTGTTATATTTACTGAATTTTGCTTCTTCGGATTTGCTGAATCATAACTGTATGTAAAATAATCCTCTACTTTGGAATCATAACTAGTGTTTATCCCACTCCAAAATACAGAATCTTCATTCCAAAAACTTGTAACTTTATGCACATCTATATTAAATGCAGATGATGGTGGTGTCCAATTAGGTGATGCCATATAATTGCTTATATATAAGGTTGCATCTATTACTTGGTCTCCAGAGTTTAATTGTGGTAATATAAATTTTATTAATCCTCTTGTTGGTCCAGATAACAAATTATTACTTCCTACTCTAATTGCATATAATAGATGTCTTGTAGCATCGCTCCCATCTCCATTGTATATATACGTATCTTGTATTCCTGTTGTTACTGATGCTTTCACAGTTGGATCTATTGTCACAGGATACACCCTCGTTTCATCTTCTAACCATTCTTTGTTTGGTAATATTGTTAAAGTATATTCGCCCTTTTTCTTCGTTGCTTCTAATTTTACTTCTATGTCTCCACTATTTTCTAACATACTGTCATACATAAATAACCTATCCATTATATATACTGGCTTATTTATATCCGTTTCATATATTAATATCTGATTATCTTTGGTCATTTCTACTTTTAACTTATTTCCTACATCTAAAGTAAATATAATGGATTGATTTATAGCTTCACTATTTTTTAGTATTATATTTTCTTTTACTTTTGTAGACTGTACATCATATTCTATATCAATATTATTTAGTATGCCTTCGTATGTCACTGATGATTGCAGATTTTTTAAGTTTAGCTTTTCACTACCCTTATATTTTTTATTTCCTTCTGACAATGTAGAAGATGCAAAATTTTGAGTAGCCCTTACTTTATTTGCATTATTTAAACTCATATTGATTTTGTAATCTTTTGATTTTATTGTAAATAACTTATTTGAATTTGTTTGTTTTACAAGTTCTATACTAAAATTATTCGCTTTGTTTTTTAGTATTTGGTCTGACATCTCATCTAGTGCATCTGTTAAATTATTATCTATATCCACAAATTTGCCATCTTGCATATAATGTACTGCTTCTGGATATATGGCTGCTACCTCTGCACCATTATCTAACCAAAATGTTTTTATGTTTTCTTCTCTCTTATTTGCGTCTTCGCCTACTATTGTTGGCATTTCTGTTTCGTCTGTTGCCCAATCTTCTGCACTATCACTTGTTATTTCTGTATTTGAAATATTTTCTGCTACTGCAAATGCTGTTGGTACAATTAAATTAAAAATCATCACAATAAATACAGCTATTGCAATAATTTTTATTTTTGGAACCTTTATTGATTCCTTCCCCTGTTTAATCATATCATCTTCCCCCTATTAATATATATTTATACAATGAAAATTTTCTCTAACGAAATCTTTTCTTGTACATACATATATAATATATGGAAAAAACATTTTTATTAGTTGAAAAAAGTAGTTGAATATGGTTGAAAGTAGTTGAAAAGTGTTCAATAATTTCCCATATTTTATTATTCACAAATTGTTACAATAAAAATTCATGCTTTTAGTTTTTACGGAATAAGCACCACACGAAAACCGAGACCCCCGGTTGGCACTACCGTCAATCTTATTCGAAGAAAATATACCCGCATATACAGAATTGGATACAGAATTACCATCTTGTAAAAATGGACTGCTCGAACTAGCAAAACAACAATAGTCAGAAAACCATCCATAAATGCTGTTTACCCAAACTTCATGTATTCCGTCTCCTATATGCGAAACATCTCCTGTGCTTGTAAAATTCGCTAGAGTTGTTGCATTATATGTGATTGTACCGTTGCTATACGCTGTTACATATTTTGTACTATCTCCTCCTGCACTCGCAAAAGTTCCCCCACTTGTATTCAAGTAACTTGAATCTGTAAAATATGTTCCAGAATATTTCTTATTAAATACTGCTGCATATTCACTTGCTCCACCACTTAAATCATATACCCCACTTATATTACCTGTTGAACTTTGATTCGTGCTTGTTTTGTATAAATCTCCGTTTCCTCCTCCTGTGTAATATAATTTATCACTATTTAGTGTTATTTCTACTCCATTTCTTCCATATTGACTATGAGTTAAGTATGCTACCGCACCCCATTCACTACGTTTCATTAAATGGCTTTCTTTTACTCTATCATAATTATATGAATTTGTATAACAATTTGCTATATTTATAAATCTCCAACTGGTCACTCCTGGCTTGCTTACAGCCTTTATCCCATTATCATTTTCTCCATTTGCTATTAATGTATTTCCTGTTGCCACATTTCCTATTGCCACATTTTCTATTGTATTACCAAATATATTTACACTTGCCCCTGTATTATCTTCCATACTCATTTCATATTTCGCTACCCATATTCCTGGTATTTCAGAATCCCAGCCACCTGCGTTTACATTGTTTGTAAACGCTGGATGTATTATATATCCATCTGTACTTCTTGTTATTCCATCTGCATCTGTTGTATAACCTGCTGTGCCTACCTTCGTGTTTGTGCTTATAAACTTTATATCTATTGTTCCCGCTTTTGTTTGATCTTTATTTATTCCTTGTTCTACGCCCGTATAATCTATTTTATACTCGTATCTTGGTATCCATACCCAATAACTTCCGTCTGCTGTTTTTGCATTTGCCCATCTGCTTGTTTTTCCATCTGTTGTTCCTGTTTGTGCCACATAATTATACCAGTTTTTTGCTTTGAAATTTGGATCATCTTGTGTTATTTCATAAGTATTATTTAATGGATTTACGGTATCTATATCTCCAGAACTATCTTTTGCCCAATATACTGCTGTCATTCCTGTTACAAGCTTTGGTGTGTTTACTGTTGCATTCCAACTTCCATCGCTTATTATTTTATTACCATTTACTCCAGCACTAATTAAACTATGCAAAGCTCCAGTTGCAGAGTCTACCGCATTTAATTCTTCATTTGCTGTTTTATTATATGATTCCACTCCTTGTTGCACTTTGCCTATTAATCCCATATTTAGGGCTCCTATTGATACCCCCGCCAATATTAATAGTACTATTGCAGTTATTACTAATGTTATTAATGTTATTCCTTTATCTTGTATATAAAATTCTTCTTTCTCTGTCCTCTTTACAGCCATAGAATTTGTTTTTCTCATTCGTTTTCCTCCTAAAAATTTTTTAAACATTATAAATCCCCCCCATATTTATAGTATAACGCTTAAAGTAACTTTAATGTCAATATTTTTTTAAATGATATAATTAGACAAATTTTCCTCTTGACAAACAACATTAATTAATTATAAAATAACGAAAGTGGAGGTAACACATGAATAAACTAATCGAAATTAGATGGCATGGTAGAGGAGGCCAAGGTGCGAAAACAGCTTCTTTATTACTTGCAGACGCTTCATTTAATACTGGAAAATATATTCAAGGCTTTCCTGAATATGGACCTGAGAGAATGGGTGCTCCAATAACTGCATATAATAGAATCAGTGACGAGCCTATTACAATACACACTAATATTTATCAACCTGATTACGTTGTTGTAATTGATGACACTTTATTAGAAAGCGTTGATGTTACTGCTGGTTTAAAAGAGACTGGTGCCATAGTTATAAATACTACCAAAGATAAAGAATATTTAAAAAGTGTATTAAAAGGCTACAAGGGTAATGTTTACACAATTGATGCAAGAAAAATATCTATAGAAACACTTGGTAAGTATTTTCCAAACACACCAACTCTTGCAGCAATAGTAAAAGTAAGCCAAATTATGCCAGAACAAGAATTTTTAGACGACATGCAAAAATCATTTGAGCATAAATTTGCAAAAAAACCAGAAGTTATCGAAGGCAATATGAAGGCTCTGAAAATGGCTTTGGATAATGTAATGAAGATTGAATAAAAAAGAAAGGACGAAAGTTTATGAATAATATAGATACGACCACACCCTACGAAAAAATTACACTTGGCGGAACAATATGCGACTCTGGAAATTCCAAACATTTCAAAACTGGAGATTGGCGTTCAATCAAACCAATTTGGATAACTGACAAATGCACACAATGTGGGCTTTGCTTCCCTGTTTGCCCAGAAGATGCAATTCCAATTAATTCTGATAAAAAAAGAGAAGACTTTGACTACGACATGTGCAAAGGCTGCGGAGTTTGTGCAAAAGTCTGCCCTTTTAAGGCAATTACCATGGAATAAGAAAGGTTCGTACAAATGGTGAAAGGAGATAGAATATGCCAATAATTTCTCAGTTTTATGGAATAATAATAAAAATGTTTTTTAAAGATAATGTTCAACATAATCTACCACATTTACATGCTGAATATGCAGAATATTCTGCAACAATTGATTTAGATGGAAACTTAATAGAAGGTAATTTACCTAATAAACAGCAAAAAATGGTAGATGCTTGGATTGCAATACATCACGATGAATTAATTGCAATATGGAAAATTTTGCAATCCGATGGTGAATATTTTAAAATAGATCCATTAAAATAAGGGGGTTGATTAAATTTGATAGTACCAAAACCTATAAGTGTTAAGGCATTAAATGATTATGAATTATTCGTTGTTTTTGATAATGGTGAAGAAAAAATTTATAATATGAAAAAAAACTTCAAACTAAAGTTTTACTCAAAGTTAAAAAATAAAGAGCTCTTTAAACAAGTAAAAACCAGTGGTATAAATATAGAATGGTCTACTGGAGAGGATTTAGACCCTGATGAACTATATTTTAATAGTATATCTATAAATGATTTAAAAGGGGTGTCCCCAATGTAAAAAATTTTACATTTAGAACCGTCCCCCAAGAAAGGAAAAAAAATTATGAGTATTAGAGAAAGATTAAGCGGAAATGAAGCTGCAGCAGTTGCAATGAAACAAATTAATCCAGACGTAGTTGCAGCATTTCCAATCACACCTTCAACTGAAATTCCACAATATTTTTCAACATTCGTCAGCAATGGAACAGTAGATACAGAATTCATTGCAGTTGAAAGTGAACACAGTGCCATGAGTGCATGCATTGGTGCCCAGGCTGCTGGTAGCAGAGCAATGACTGCTACTTCAGCAAACGGACTATCATTTATGTGGGAAATGATATACATTGCTTCAAGTTTAAGATTACCAATTGTTATGTCATTGGTAAATAGAGCAGTATCTGGACCGCTCAACATTCACAACGACCATTCAGATGCAATGGGAGTTAGAGATTCTGGCTGGATTATGCTATTTTCAGAAAACAACCAAGAAGCATATGATAACTTAATAATGGCACACAGAATAGCAGAAAACAAAAGCGTTCAACTACCTTTAATGGTATGCCAAGACGGATTTATTACTTCACATGCTATTGAAAATATTGAATTAATTGAAGACGATGTTGTAAAAAAATTTATAGGAACGTATAATCCTGAAAATTATCTATTAAATAAAGACAACCCTATTTCAGTTGGGCCATTAGACTTACAAGGATATTTATTTGAACATAAAAGACAACAAGCAGATGCTATGCGTAATGCCAAAGATGTAATACTTCAAGTTTCACAAGAATTTAAAGAATTAACAGGCAGAGAATATGGTTTATTTGAAGAATACAAATTGCAAGATGCAGAAATAGCAATAGTATGTATGAACTCAACTGCAGGAACAGCAAAATTTGTTGCAGACAATTTAAGGAAAACTGGCGTAAAAGCTGGAGTATTAAAATTGCGAGTATTTAGACCATTCCCTGCAAAAGAAATAGCACAAGCACTTTCTCACTTAAAAGCTGTAGCCATACTAGATAAAGCAGACCCTTTAAATGCTACAGGTGGTGCATTATACACAGACATTACCTCTGCCCTATACCTTGAACATTCACAAGTAAAAGCTGTAAACTACATCTATGGTATTGGTGGTAGAGATACTAAGCAAGACCATATAGAAAAAGTATATTCGGATTTATTGAAAATTGTTGAAACTAACGATATCGGAAATCCATACAGATATGTAGGTGTTAGAACGGAATCCACGTCATTCTGAGCCTAACTACAAGGACAATCCTGCGAAGAATCCCCTATTGGTAAGCAACTACTATAAGATATGAGATCCTTCGTAAGTAAGTCTCTGAAGTAGTACTCAGGATGACACCAAAGAAAGGAAATTAAAAAATTATGTATGATTTAAAACAAGTAATGACTGAAAAACCATCAAGATTTTCAGCAGGACATAGAATGTGTGCTGGATGTGGTGCACCAATAGTTGCAAGAATGATTTTAAGAGCATTAAAAAAAGAAGATTTTGCTGTTGTATCAAATGCAACAGGCTGTATGGAAGTTTCAACATTTATTTACCCATACACTTCTTGGACAGACTCATATATTCACTCTGCATTTGAAAACGCAGCCTCAACATTATCTGGTGTGGAAGCAGCATATAAAGTTATGAAAAAAACTGGGAAACTTCCACAAGATAAAGATACAAAATTTATTGCATTTGGTGGTGATGGCGGAACTTACGACATCGGATTGCAAAGTCTATCTGGTGCGATGGAAAGAGGGCACGACATGGTATACGTATGCTACGATAACGGAGCATACATGAACACTGGCGTTCAACGTTCTTCCGCAACTCCGCATTTTGCAGACACAACAACATCTCCAGCAGGAAAAGTTATCCCTGGTAAAATGCAACCTAGAAAAGATTTAACAAAAATTATGGTAGCACACAATTTACCATATGTTGCTCAAACTGCTGCTATAACAAATTTTAAAGACATCTATGAAAAATCTGAAAAGGCAATTTATACGGAAGGTGCATGCTTTTTAAACGTGTTAGCACCTTGCCCAAGAGGTTGGGTATACCCTACTGAAGATTTAATGCAAGTAAACAAACTAGCAGTAGACACCTGCTATTGGCCTTTATATGAAGTTATAAACGGAAAATACATTGTAAATTATAAGCCAGCTAAAAAATTGCCAGTAGAGGAATTTTTAAAACCTCAAAAAAGGTTTGCTCACATGTTTAAAGAGGGTAACGAATGGATGATTGAAGCTTTTCAAAAAGAAACCGACGAAAGATGGGAAGAATTACTTAGATTAGAAGAAATGACTAAGGATATGTAAAATATATTTGACAAAAATAAATAATATGTGTATAATAAAAATAGATAATCGGTAACCACAAAAGTGGTTTGCCACGATTTAAATTAAAAATAACCCAGTGTCGTGAAACAGGGGGTTATTTTTTTACGGAGTGTAAAAGTCTTCTTTTACATTAAATTTTCTGAATTTATCCCCTGTCATTATCTGAGTTTTCTTGAACATTGGATTGATTTGTTTTGAATGTACGTTCCTCTATATAAGGATTTTGCCCCAATGTTTTTCCATCCACTTTTATAGAGGTTGCAAAATCCCAGATTTTACCTTCTTTTTTAGGTGAATTTAATAACTCCGAGGTTTTGGGCGAATCTAACTTAGGTGTTTTATTTGTTAAGTTTTTAAAAAAATCTATTACTTTCGACGAAACTTCTGTAATTCTTTCTTTTATACTTTTTTTACGAAATTCAAACATTTGATTTTGTAATTTGTATTTAGAATCTGTTCCTTGAGTATATGGAACATCAGCATCTTCATCTGCAGGATGTTTTAACACTTCTTCAACTCTGTCATACTGAAAGTATTTTAATGCATTCAAATTATACCCTTTTTTCTTAAATAATTCTTCTACTTTTGAAAATTGATTGATATAATACTCCTTATATGCTTCTTTTCCCACAATCCCCCTATGATTTATCAAATCTTTAAACTTACTCATTGCATCTATTTCATTTTTTATACTTTTAAATTTATTATCAAATAACTCTTTTAATAATATTTGTGGAATTTGTTCTTTTGGATAATTCCCATTTTTTATTCTCTCTATATTTTTTTGTTCTTCAAGATTAGATATTGGCTCTTCCATCGTCATCACCGTAACCATAGCTGTAAATTCAATAGATCTTTCAGCTTCTTTTTTATTATAGTCAAAATCTTTTAATATTTTTTTATTATACTTTCTTTCATCAAATATTTTTGCTATTTTTGAAAGTTTACCATTATAATAATCCTTATAATAATCTCCTTTATAATTTTTATTAAAAATGCCACCTTCTATTTCTCCTCTTACAGATTTAAAGTCATTTAATTCTGTAAGATATGCGGTTAAACTCGCTTCATCTCCATGACAAGCGACTTCAAATTTTTTATCAAATGCTTCTTGTAATAAAAGATTTTGAATTTCTTCAAACTTCTGTTCTGGATGTCTTTCATCTTTAAACTCATATGCGAAATTCGTAAAACTAATAAGTTTTTTTAATAAATCTTTTCCATATTGTTTCTCAAATTCATTTAAAAAAGATTTATCTCCATTTAATGTGAATTCTTCTAATAACTTGCTATCTCCTAACAAAGCACCCATTTGCCTCACAATAAGGACCTCATAACCATACATTGTACTATTTGTAAGATTTGAATTAATCGAATTTATTTCGTCCCTGCTTCTTTGTCTATCTGAAAAAGCATCTATTGCCATACTTTCTGTTGCGCCCTCAATAAACCCTGGCATTTCTATATAATCTTTTATAATAAATCCTTTTGAAAATTGTATTTTATGTATTATTTCATGGAGCGTATTTTTCTTTACTATTTCATAACAAAACTCCGCTAAAAAAATATTTGAATTTCTGTAGTATCCAGCAAATTTTGCAACATCTGCATAATATGCACTTCCTTTTTCATTTAACCTATTCAATATTTCTTGTTTTTCTATTACTCTGCCATACTTTTTTGAAATTATATCAGCGGCATCATTATATAATGAATCTCTTTCTTCTTTAGAATATTCATGAATTATTCCTGCATTTTTTGATTCTTTCAAATATAAATTTAACATTTCTGTATTTTTTATATATGGTAAATCAGTGAACCAATCTGATGTAATGGTGCTTATACCTATTGGAAAAATCCATATACTGCCAGATATAGCCATCGCATACATAAAATTTTTTGATTTTTTATTCATATTTCTTTTCCTCGTATAATATTTATACTTTAATTATACTATATATTTGAGTCCTTATTATTACACCAATATAACTTTTTCATTACTTTTTTATGACAAAAATTGTCCTTGTTCCTTTCCTACTTCTTCATCAATTCTTGTTGCAATGTCTATTAATTTTATTGTTTTTTCTAAATATTCTAATCTTCTTTTATTTACTACATATCCTTCTAGAAGGTATTGTTTTAGGATTTTATTTGCCCATATTCTAAATTGTGTACCAACTTTTGATTTTACTCTGTATCCAACTGAAATAATTACATCTAGACTATAATACTTTGTATCATACTGTTTCCCATCATTTGCAATTGTTCGGAAATTACGAACAAATGAATTTTCTTCTAATTCTCTCTCTTCAAAAATTCTAGAAATATGTTCACTAATATTTGATTTGCTAGATTTAAATAGTTCCGTCAAATGACAAATCTCCGAAACCCACAGCAGTTTCTGCTTTTTGGGTTTCGGAGATTTTATAATAGCTTAATTCTCTATTACTACTAGGCAAGTTTGCTAAATATCAAGCACTATGCACGAATTTTCGCACCCAATGCCTTATCCAACTCCACACAAACATCATTCATTACCACGTTAACCTCATCATCTGTCAACGTTCTATCCTTCAATCTAAATTGCAACGAATATGCCACACTTTTTTTACCTTCACCTATTTTATCACTTTTATAAACATCAAATAAAATGCAAGATTCTAATATATTCTTTGCTTTCTTCTTTATTATTTTTTCAATCTCCCCCACTTCAATTTCGTCACTTACTACTAATGCCATATCTCTTTCCACAGCAGGATATTTTGCAATTTCTGTATACTTTTTATTTTGCTTTGCATATCTTGTTACCTTATCTATATTTATCTCTGCAACAAATACTCTTTCAGCAATTTCAAAGTTTTCACAAACAATCGGATGAATTTCACCAAATGTTGCAAATACATCCATTCCAACTTTTAAATTAGCAGTTCTCCCTGGATGATATGTTTTATTTTCTTTTTCTTTAACTATATCATATGCCACAATACCAGCTGTTTCTAACAAGTTCTCAATAATTCCTTTTAAGCTATAAAAATCAACATCTTCTCCATACATACCAATTGTTAAAATCTTTTCTTCAAGTGGAATTTCTCCATCTTTAACTTTTTCTGCAACATCCCTGTATATTCTAGAAATATCAAACAATTTAACATTTTTATTTTTCTTTGAATTATTAATGCTCAATATTTTCATCATACTTGGAACTGTTGAAGTCCTCATAACTGTATATTCATCATTTAATGGATTTTTTATTTTTACAATTTCTTTTTCTAATAATTTAAAATCCATATTTGTATTTTCAAAGTCTTTTTCATTTATAAATCCATATGTATAAATTTCTGATAAGCCATAATCCTTTAATGCCCATCTGTACAAGCTTTCAATTTTTTGAAGCTTTGTTTTTTCACCCACAGTTGTATCTGAATCTATTAGTGTTGATGGTAGTTTGTCGTATCCATAAATTCTAATAATTTCTTCTGCTAAGTCTGCCATAACTGCTACATCTCGCCTATAATATGGTGGAATTACTTTGTTTCCTTCTACTTTAAAGTCAAGTTTTTTAAAGATATTTTCCATTTCTTCTTTTGAAATTGAAATTCCTAAAAATTTGTTTATTACATCTGCATCAAATTCTATTGTGCAATTATTTTCAACCACATCCGATTCTGAATACACGTCAATTTTGCCTTCAACTGGCACCCCGCATTCTAGCAATTCGACTAATTCAACTGCCCTATTCATTGCCCTCTGGGCATTTTCAACAGACAATCCCTTTTCAAATCTACTTGATGCTTCTGTTCTTAAATTCATTTTCTTTGAAGTCTTCCTCACACTTGGACCATTAAATACCGCAGACTCAAATACAACAGTCGTTGTATCGTCTGAAATGCCTGATTTTAAGCCACCCATTACACCTGCTACTGCTACTGCATTTTTGCTATCTGCAATTACTAGCATTTCTTCATCAAGCTTTTGTTCTATTTCATCTAAAGTAGTGATGGTTTCACCTTTTCTTGCTTTTCTTACATCTATAACTTTACCTTCGATATTTCTAATATCAAATGCGTGCATTGGTTGTCCCATTTCCAACATAACATAGTTTGTAATATCAACTATGTTGTTGTGTGGTTTAACATCACATGCAATTAGCCTTCTTTTCATCCAGTCGGGTGATTCTTTAATAACTACATTCTTTACAACCCTTGCAATATATCTATAACATAAATCAGGTGCTGAAATTTTAACGGTTAGGTCTTCAATATCATCTTTATTTGGAACCTGCATGTTATCCAAGTGCTTGTGTGGTGCCTTAAATGGTACGTTTAATGAAACGGCAGTTTCTCTTCCCAAGCCTTCCACAGATAAACAATCGGGCCTATTTGGTGTTATTTCAAAATCAATTATTGTTTCTTTTAGTTTCAACGCTTCTGTAAAATCTTCACCTAAATTTGCCTCATATTTAGGATTTAAAATCATTATTCCATTTTCTATTTGGTCTGGAAGTTCTACCGTTGTTAAGCCTAATTCACCAACCGAACATAGCATTCCTTGTGAAAGCATTCCTCTTAAATTGCTTGTTCTAATTTGAAGTAATCCCTTTTGCAAACTTGCTCCATGTTTTGCTAAAGCAACAATAGCTCCTTCTTTTACATTTGGAGCTCCAGTTACAATTTGCAATATTTCTGATTTCACATCAACTTTTGTAACTACTAATTTATCTGCGTTTGGGTGTTTTTCTATGCTTAGTATTTTTCCTATTACTACATTTTTTATTCCGCCACCTTTTTCCTCTATCGTTTCAACCTTTGTACCAGTTAACGTAAGCAAGTCCGCTAATTCCTTTGCTGAAACATTTATGTCCGCATATTCTTTTAACCATTCTATTGAAGTTTTCATTCTTTTTTACTCATCCTTTCTATTTTTTAACCATTAAACTTTTAATAACATTTATATAAATGTCTCTATCTATTTCTAACATATATAAACTCATCTTTTCAAAATTAGTCATTAATTTTATTAGTTCTCCTTCATCTACGGAAATTAATTCTTTTTTTAATACATTATGATACTCTTTTAATTTTCCATTATACAAATCCAAAAAATTCCCTCTAATCGCCCATCTACTCATCTTTATTACCACATTAACTATTGAATACACATTATTTAATTGCAAGTCTGGATATTTTTCTTTTATATAATAATATCTTTCAAATATTACATCAATATATTCTAATATGCTTTCTTCTGTTACATTGTTTACTACACTGTCTTTCCTTTGTATATAATAATACATATAATCATTAACATATACTAAATTATTCGCCCTTTCAAATAATTTATATATAATTCTAATATCTTCGTATAGCCTTCCTTTCGGAAATCTTATATCATTAAATAGTTCTCTTTTAAACAATTTTACTGCTGGGTAATTTCTAAAACATTCCCTATCTAACAACAATTCATTTAATGCTGTTTTTCTATCAATCTTTATACTTTTAGAAACCTTACTTACTTTTACATCTATTTTAACATTAGGCGTATCTTCTACCTCTAATATATTGCACATTGAAATTTCGCAATTATAATTATTAATATTGTTTAGTAAAATTTTGAACATATCTTTATGGATTATATCATCACTGTCTACAAAACCTATAAAATCTCCTTTTGCAATATTTAGTCCTCTATTTCTTGCATCTGATTGTCCGGTGTTATTTTTTTTATTAATTAATATTATTCTGTCATCTTTATTTTTATATTTCTTGCAAATTTCATAGCTTTTATCTGTTGAGCCATCGTTTATCAAAATAATTTCTAAGTTTTGATAAGTTTGGTTTATTATACTGTCTAAGCATTTTTTCAAATATTTTTCGGTGTTATAAATTGGAACAATTATGCTAATTAGTTTTTCTTTTTTCATATATCCTCATCTTTCTTTATCTTATCCTCCCATTAAAAATCATCTACAATAGTCCGCTTCCGTTACGAAAGGTGTTTCCTCCTCGTGGCTCGGACAACACCTTTCTTCACTCACGCTATTCTACATGTTTATTTACATATTATTAATTAAAAATCTATTCCATCTATACATTCATTATATATAAAATCTTTTAGTTCCTTCATATCGTTTGTTTCATAATATTTTACGAGTTTTTCACCAAATTTAGCTCTGCTTTCTATTGGTATTGTTATAATTCCCGTTCCAGATTTAATCATTTCATGATTTGCTGCCAACATTGAAGTTCTCTTGTTTCCGTCAGAAAATACTTGCAACCTCATTAAAGTACACATTAAAGTAATTGCTTGTTCAGTTGAATTCTTTATTTTCCTTGCCTCTTCTATACAATCTTCAACTTTGCTTTTTATAGGAAGTTCTGGTCGCCAAGAGGTTCCTCCAATTTTCACATGATGATTTCTTAAATTTCCTGCATTATCAATCAAATTACTTCCTACTAATGCATTTATACTGCAAATATAATTTAAATCTATTTCTTTGTCTATACTGTTTAATACGAACTGCCATGCATGTTTTAAGTTGTTTATTGTAACTATTTCATCAACCCTTAGATGTGCTACATTTCCACCATCATATAATTGCTGTGTTTCTGGATATGTTACTTTAATACCTTCTAAGTTTGCACTTTTCCAAATATAGTCAACAATATTTCTTTTTGCTACAAAAATATTTTGTTTAACAGTCATTTTATATTTATCTTCGTACATATGCTTTTTTCCTTCCAAAAAATTTGACTTGACTCACATCAGTATGTCAATATTATACCTTTTATCTTACATTTTTTCAACTGTTTTTTGTTTTTTTATTTAGTATTATTATCGTTATTTTCTTTATTTTCAATGATAATAACTTCACTAACTAATCTGTCAAAGTCAGATAAGTATTTTTTATCTTGAATAACTTTAAATTTATTATATTCTGTTTCAGCCTTTTTTCTGGCTTGTTCATGAGATACAGAGCCTTGTCCATTCAAGATTTCTTTATCTAATAGCAACAATGACTTTATAACTTGTTTTTCCCAGTCTTTCATCTTCATAACTGTCATTTCTTCTGCTTTGCTTTCAGCTACATCTAAAAAAATGTTTACAAGATTATTTAGTCCTTTTATCTCCTGTTCATCTAAATAGTTTTTAGCAATAGTAACATCATTTTTTAAAATCTTCCCATCAGGTGATTTCTGCCAGTTTGTAAGTCCCATGTTCTCTTTTTTACTATTAACACGGTTATATATTATTTCGGCAGCTGTATTTTTGGTTATTGCATAATGAAATTTATTTTGTATTGTAGAGTAAAAATCTCTTGTAATTTCGCTTGTCTTATCATAATCAATTGAACATTCGGCAAATATATCCGTTATTTTCTGGTAAAACATTCGCTCACTGGTTCGGATTAATTTTATTCTTTCAAGTAATTTTTTAAAATATTCTTGATCGCCTTTCCTTGCTTGCATAAATCTGTCATCATCTAAAGCAAAGCCTTGTATCATATAATCTTTAATAATTTTAGTTGCCCATTGTCTAAACTTCGTTGCCATTTTTGAATTAACTCTATAGCCAACAGCTATAATCATATCCAAATTATAATAATCTACTTGATATACTTTTCCATCACTAGCAGTTGTTGCAAAATTTGCAACAACTGAATTGTCAAGTTCATTTTCTTCAAAAATATTCCTTATATGTCTTGAAATAACTGACTTATCTCTTCCAAATAGTTCTGCGATTTTGCTTAAAGATAGCCATACATTTTCATCTTCGTAAAAAACTTCTACTCTGATGTTACCTTCATCTGTATATATTAAAATTTCATTTTTCATTTTTTCTAATTCGTTCATTTTTCTATCTTCTCCATTCATAAAATTTTTTTTACAAATTAAATATTTTTCTTATAACATAATTTATATCATAAGTTTATTAATAAAACAATAGTTCGTTACAATATTTTTGTATCTATTAAAAAAATAAAGCGGTACTACTATAAAGTTTCCCCCTTTATTTAAGCTTATTTTAACAAATTTTATTTGTTTTGCAAAGTGTTTTTGAAATTATTTTCAATTGCTTGGTATAATTGCATATACTAAAATCCATATTTGTTTGTACTTGCATCAAAGTTTTGTCCCACGTTGAATTTATCTGTTGTATTGTCAGTGTATGTTACGGTGATTACCTTATTGTTGTTATCGTAATTTATATCATTAACCGTTTTGTTATTTAATAAATCAATTTTGTAGTCATTAATACCGTTGTAATGGTCTACTTTATATATTTTGTTATCTTGTGTAATAATGTAATCACAATTTCCATCAAGAGAATACTCATAGTTGTTGCCCTGAAAAGCAAATGAGTACTGTACGGTAATTTTATTTTTGTTATTGTCTAGTACATAATTTATTTGTATATTACTGTCATCTCTTAAATAATTATCTCTTGTTATTTGCATTGGGTAATCACCTTCATCAATTATTTTATATGGTGTACACTCCTCATATGATAATCCAAGTACATTTGGTTCATTTATGCTAAGTAGTTTTCCATCTCCAGTTAATGCATAAATCCCTAAAAACATATAACCACCAAGATTCCTACCAGTATACGTTTTATCTTGATATATTTCTAATATATCAGATGATACCTTTTGAATGTTAGGTGTATTGTTTAATATCGCTCCACCATTACCGTCAGAAGCATAAAGATTATCTATTATATATAAATTATTACTTTCTGTTAATACTAGCAGTAGGTCATCACCAAATGATTGAAATGGTATGTTTTGTGCACAAATATACTTTGCTTTTTCCGATAAAGAGCTGATTGTAATTTCTTGTTTTGATGAAGTACCCCAATCATCATATGTTATATGTATTATTCCTGAATTATCTATATATGCAGAATAGCTATTATACCCACCCTCATCAATACTTGTTGTTCTAACCCATGCAAAATTAGGATAATTTGCATATGGGTCTGTTGTATTTGTATTTGTTTGATTATCATTATTAACCGTTGTATTATTTCCTACATCTGCTATATTTACAGTACCACCTTCATTTGAGGTGTCATTTTTAGTTGAATTATTTTTATTATTTGCAAATATTATATATGCCAAAAGTCCTACAACCGCAATCACTAATATTACTATTATTACAATTAAAACCTTTGCAGTTAAAGCTTTGCTTCGTTCCATAATTTTCTTTCCTTTTTCTTTTGTATTTGTCTCATTTTATACTATGTAAAAGTTTACTGTCAATACCTATTGTCAAAATGAAATGTAATTGTAATATTTCCCCAAGATTTAAACACAATGTTCAATTATATTATCAATCATGCTTTTGTCTAATAT
>WRFS01000017.1 GCA_009778695.1 Oscillospiraceae bacterium | reverse complement strand
GGTGCGACAGCAAATTTAAAAAATCACTGTAGTACCCTGCCCCAAAAGAATGACCCTAACTTTTACAAAAAATTAGGGCTTATGTTTTAAATTTTTTGGGACATTTTCAAAAAAAATTGACATGTGAAAAAATACGAAATAACCCATCGTATAAAATCAACTGAAAACAAGCAAGAGCATGGAATTAACTTCTTCCATTGCTCTCGCTTGTTTTTTCGAATCCTGAACTTTCAAGGATCCATATGTTCTTCCCACGAAATGTAAATACTATACCGCCTTCTATATTGTTCATCTTTTTCTTCAATATGGCTGTTATCAAAGACATGCCTTACTTTAAAACCTCTTCTCTCAAATTGAAGTTTAACACCTAAGACAACCGCATCATGGAATTTGCCAAACCAACTTCCCTTAACACACCACTCCTCTTTGTCTACGCAAAGTTTACCTGGGTTATTAACATATGTTTTAATTTCTTCAAGCTTTTTATTTATTTCATCAACCCACCATTGAACTGTATCTCTACATTCCTTCGACTTATTCATTTCTCCTAAATTTCTTCTTGCGTTTTCTTTTAGCAATTCTGCCAACTCTTTTGCTTCATTTACCGTAGTCATGATTTTGTCTCCATAATTTTAGGGAAAAAACTTAAATTAAACAACTTGATTGTATTATAACATTTAGCAATAGCCTTGTCAACATAAAATCGTTAAATAAATTACGTCCTATTCTGCTGTTGTATCTTGATCGCTACTAGGTTTTTGACTTATCATCATTACAAATGATGCAATTATAAGAATACCTGCCGCTAATAATACGCCCATACCAATTGTTTGCCATATATTTAACATGACTTTTCCCCCCTTTTTTTATACAAATTTTTCATTTGTCAATAATTCTTTACTATTATAATTTATATTCTTTTACAACATTATATTACTTATTTAATTTTTTATCAATCATTTTTAGTAATATTTTCTATTTTATAATTTCTTCCACCTTTTTATGGACTAATCACCATACGAAAACTAGTTTGACCACTATTCATAGTACCGAACGCTTGGGTTAACAGCAAATATGCCTGCACCATTACCAGTACCGAAAACCAAGACCACCACGACAAAGAAATGGAAAACTCGAATAGGTAAAACCTATCCAACTTTGAAACCAGCCATACTGACCTTTTATCCAAGCTTCCTGTATTCCGTCTCCTATATGCGATACATCTACATCTACCCCACCTATATTCGTGAAATCTGATAAGTTTGTAGCATAAGATGTTCCAGTACTATTACTATATGCTGTTGCATATCTTGTACTACTTCCCCCTGTACTTGCAAAATTATTTTTACTTGCACTTATATAATCTGTACCCAAAAAGTAGCCTGTCCCTCCGTCTACATATGCATTATTAAATGCTGCTACATATTCATATGAGCCACCGTTTAAGTCATATACTCCACTTACATTGCCTGTTGTACTTTGATTTACATTTGTTTTATATGCTTCTCCTGCTCCCCCACCTGTATAAACTAAATTTCCATCCTTACTGTTATTCCATGTTACATTTTTTCCATTTCTTCCAAACTTACTCTGTGTTAAATATGCTGTTGCCCCCCATTCACTGTTTTTTGCCAAATGACTATTGTATTCATTATGCTCTAATTTAGTTCCATAATTAAGTGCATTTTCATAACAATTTGCTATGTTTATATTTTGCCAAGGTATTACCCCTGGTTTGCTTACAGCTCTTGCTGAATCTGATAATGCTACATTACTCACTGCATAACTTACTGTTGTCTTTACACTTTCACCAGCACTATTTTCCATACTTGTTTCATATTTTGCTACCCAAAATCCAGCCAATTCGCTATCCCATTCTCCATTTGCATATCCATCATTTGTTCCATTAGTAAAAGCTGGATGAATTATATACCCATCACTACTCACCGTTATTCCTGTATCTACGGTCACTCCATTAACCACTTGCCTTTTACTCGTTGCTGTTGTATATCCATCCGATCCTGATTTTGTGCTTGTTGGTATAAATATTATATCTATTTTTCCTGCTTTGGATACATCTGCATCAACTCCTTGTTTTACTCCTGTATAATCTATTTGGTATTCATACCTTGGTATCCATACCCAATAGCTTCCATCTGCTGTTTTTGCATTTGCCCATTGTTGATTTGCATAATCATACCACTCGCTTTGTGTATTTGGTGTTATTTCATTACCTGCACCATCCCATGCTACTGGCGTCATTCCCGCCGCAAGCTTTGGTGTATTTACTTTTGCTACATTGTCCCAGCTTCCATCTGTACTTCCTAAATTACTTTGGCTTCCTTCACCTTCATTACTTCCACCATTTACATTATCAAACCAACCTGTTGTATTATTTATTGTATCACCCTCGGTATTAACCGAATTATTATATTCTGCTGTCGCTTGTTTTACTTTGTCAATCAATCCTCCATTTATACTCCCTATTGCTACGCCTGCTAATATTAACAATACTATTACTGTTATTATCAAAGCTATAAGCGTAATGCCTTTTGTCTTCTTTATAAAATTTTTCATTTGAACTCTCCCTATTCCATACAAGATTGCAAGCACTAAACAACAATATTTACAATCTTATTCTTTACAATAATTATCTTAACAATTTTTTGATTTCCGATACTTCTTATTATGTTTTCATCTTGTAAAACCCTTTGTTTGATACTCTCTTCATCTTCATCAATACTGATTGTTATTGTACTTCTTAACTTGCCATTTACTTGAACTCCAATAACTTTTCCTTCGATTAATAGTTTTTCCTTATCATATGTTGGCCAATCAGATTTACATATCATAGAACCCAATTCATAAACCTGGTTCAACTCTTCTGTTATATGTGGTGCAAATGGATTTAATAATACCAATAAAATACGATAATCCGCTTTAGTAATATGTTCTTTTTCTTCATATTCATTACTCAAAATCATCATGGCTGAAACTGCTGTGTTAAATTTCATAGCATTAATGTCCTCAGTTACTTTTTTTATAGTTCTATTAATTATTCCTTCCATGTCGCTTGAATACTGGTCTTTATCTATAACTTTCTCACCTAAACGAATAACCCTCTCTATAAATCTTTGGCAACCTTTAAGTCCATTTGTACTCCAAGCAACTTCTTTTTCATAATCACCCATAAACATCATATATGTTCGTAATGTATCTGCTCCATAAGTATTTACTATATCATCTGGATTAATTACATTTCCTAAGCTTTTACTCATTTTAACGCCATTTTCTCCTAAAATCATGCCATGAGCAACACGAGTTTTAAATGGTTCTTTATTTGGAACTAACCCTATATTATATAAAAATTGATTCCAAAATCTAGCATATAATAAATGTCTCGTCGCATGCTCCATTCCACCGTTATACCAATCTACTTTTCCCCAATATTTTAAAGCATCCTGACTTGCCATTTCTTTATCATTTTTTGCATCCATATAACGTAACCAATACCAAGATGAACCTGCCCAATTTGGCATGGTATCAGTTTCTCTTTTAGCGTTTTTTCCACATTTTGGGCAAGCCGTATTCACCCACGATTCTATATTTGCTAAAGGACTTTCCCCTGTTTCAGTTGGTTCATATTCAGCTACATCTGGAAGTAACACTGGCAAATCTTCTTCCTTTACTGGCACCCAGCCACAAGATTCGCAATATACCAAAGGAATAGGCTCTCCCCAAAATCTTTGTCTAGAAAAAACCCAATCTTGCAATTTATAGTTTACTTTTTCATTGCCAATTTTATGTTCTTTTAAATATTGAATGATTTTTTTTATGGCATCTTCCTTGTTTAAACCATTTAAAAATTCCGAATTAATATGTACTCCATCACCAACGTAAGCTTCTTTATCAATATTTCCACCTTCTAAAACTGGAATAATATCAATGTTGAAATTCTTAGCAAATTCATAATCTCTTTCATCATGTGCCGGAACTGCCATAATTGCTCCAGTTCCGTAATTCATCATTACATAATCTGATATATAAATTGGAATTTCTTTATTATTAATAGGATTAATCGCCGTTATTCCTTGAATTTCAACGCCTGTTTTATCTTTATTTAATTGTGTACGTTCAAATTCTGTTTTATTCACTGTTTTATTTCTATATTCACTAATTACATCTAAATTCTTAATTAGATTAGCATTGCTATTAATTATTGGGTGTTCTGGTGCCAATACAATAAATGTAGCACCATATAAGGTGTCGGGTCTTGTTGTAAATACCTTTATACTTTCATTAGTTTCTTTAACTTTGAAATCTACTTCAGCCCCTGTTGATTTCCCAATCCAATTTATTTGAGCTGTTTTAATCTTTTCTTGAAATTCAGTATCATCTAATCCTTTTATTAAATCTTCAGCATAATCACTCATTCTAAGTAACCATTGCTCTTTTTCCCTTTGTTCAACAGGAGTCTTGCACCTTTCGCAAATCCCTCCTTCTGAATCTTCGTTAGATAGTCCAACTTTACATTCTGGACACCAGTTAATACTTTTTTTATCTTTATAAGCCATTCCATGTTCAAAAAATTTTAAAAATTGCCACTGTGTCCATTTATAAAACTCTGGATCTGTCGTTGAAAATTCACGGCTCCAATCAAAAGATGTTCCTATTTTTAATGCTTGACTTTTATATGTTGCTATATTTTCTTTAACTGCTTCTTTCGGATGTATGTGATTTTTTATTGCATACTGTTCAGCTGGAGCTCCAAAAGCATCCCAACCTATTGGGTACAAAACATTAAAGCCTTGCATTCTCTTTTTTCTAGCCATAATGTCTAATGCAATATGACTACGAACATGCCCAACATGTAGACCAGCTCCTGACGGATATGGGAATTCAATTAAATAATAATATTTAGGCTTATTCTTATCTTCTACTGCTTTAAATGTTTCGTTTTCTAGCCAATAATTTTGCCATTTTTTTTCAATTTCTTTAGATTCATACATATGTTTAACTCCTCTTCGTTGTTAAGATTTTAATAAATTTTCGCAAAGTAGCTTGGGGTGGTTAGTATATGCTTTTTAAAAAGCGAACGACAGCCCTTTGAGGCCCATGGAATCTTCGGAGGCTTGGAGGAGTTTTTTAAAAAGCATATACTAACCACCCCAAGCGGACATTTTGAGCAAAAATCCTTAAATATAGTAACTTTTATTTTAATAAATTTTATCACCGCTTATGAAGAATGTCAATGATTCTTGCAAAAAAATACCCCAGCCACACTATGTAGCTAGGGTACGAGCCACTATCTCGATGAACCTTTCTTGATTATTCGAACGAACTTCCTTGTATCTTCATTACTCAACTGCGAACCAACTTCCACTCCTAACAGTAGATCTGTTCTACTTTTGATCCACCTTTTAACCGCTGTTATCTCTTTAGTATATAACAAAATCGGAAAGTCTTCGTCTGATGACTTAACAAACTCCTCTACTTTACTCCGATACCACTCAGATCTGCTTTTAGTGCTGTTGTCCATTCTTTCCTCCAAGGTTGATTTTTACTAGCTCCTTCAAAAGGCACAATGCCTTATTACGCATACATTATACCAAAAAGTCTTCAAAAATGCAACAATTACTCATATATTTAACATCAACGATTATTACAAATAACATTTGTACATATCACAAATAACACATGCTTGATTTGTTGCGGGTTTGCCTTTATAATTAAATTACAATATGAAACAAAACACAAAAAATATTAAAAAATTAGGGGGGTAAAAAAATGAGAAAAAGAATAGTGATGATATCATTATTAATACTTATGATGATTTCTTTGTTAGTCATGCCAGCAGTTTTAGCATGTGCAGGAGATACACCACGATATGATGTTACTGCACAAATAGATAAAACCAATGGCGTTACACAAGGAAGCGAAGTTACCGTTTACTTTAGTCTTAACAATTTTATAAACTTTGAAATAACAAATGATGACCCTAATACAAATGTTGCTTCTGAAGATGGGGTAAATGCAATTGCAGCATTTATAGACTATGATGAGAATGTATTTTATGATCCTGTAATTACTGGATTAAATGGTTGGTCAGACCCAACATATAATACGGAATACAATGATAATGGAACAATCCGTATGGCAATAGTAATGGACAGAGATGACTTTATTAATACAAACCATCAATTTTTACAAGTAACATTAAAGGTAAAAGAAACAGCCACAGCATCAACAGACACAGAAGATGTTACTACAAGAGTATCTTTAAAGGATGTAAAAGTTTCAAACCAAGTTAATGATCTTTCGCCTAGCAATCAAGATGAAAATGGGGAAATATTTTCTCCAGAAATAAAAATACTTCCAGCAGTAACAGATACAACAACATATGTCAGAATAATGCCAAATACGACAGTTGCACAATTTAAAGCCTTGGATCCTTATACTGCATGTACAGATTTTAAAAATGCAAATGGGATAAGTTTAGCAGATACCGATTTTATTCCAACAGGAACAACAACAACAGATGGAGTAGAAACATATACAATAATAGCAGTAGGTGATATTAATGAAGATGGAGAACTGACAATAACAGACTTATCACTATTAAAAAGCTTTATAGTTGGCTTACCAATAACATTAACAGATAATCAAAAAAGAGCATGTGATGTTAGTTGGGATGGGCAATTGACAGTATTGGATCTCTCAAGAATGAAAATGGGTATAGTACAACTATGTGATTTTGAGGTAGATAACTGGAAAGGAACTGGACCAGCAGTAGTTGTTCCAATTGATTAGTTAATATAGTTATATAAAATGAAAAAGAAGGTGTCCTAAAATGAACTCTACTTTTCGAGGTAGAATTCAAAACGTGACACTTTCTTTTTTTATCAATCTTGTAACTGTCGTACTACGCACTTTTCATCTCCAGCCTCAACTTATCAGCAATCATTGCTATAAATTCGCTATTCGTAGGCTTTCCCTTCGTTGCAGATACAGTATATCCAAAAATATTTTCCACCGTATCTTGTTGACCTCTTGCCCACGCAACTTCAATCGCATGACGTATTGCACGCTCTACACGACTTGGTGTTGTTCTATACTTATTTGCTATATCTGGATGCTCTATCCAACCAATAAATTTGGTAAATCCGCAAATTATTCATAGGTTTATGTTTTACTTATTGATAGGTTTATTTTATATGATAAAATTACAAAAATCAAGACCAATAAATGCTTGTTAGTCTTAAAATTTTTCATCAATTTAAATCAAAGTTTTATATTGATAGATAAATTTTAATTAACGTTATATCTTTAATTTAATTAAAAAGTCTCATTTCCAATTTTCCTTTGATGTTTCTGGATTATCGCCATATCATAACCCTGATTATGACTTTCTATTAATTTTATTTTATCAATACATATGTTCCCTTCATTTGGTTCATATTTGACACAATAAAAATATCCAACATTTTCGTTTAAAATAATAAAATCCTCATTACCTATTTTTATTGTCTTGAACATCTTATAGTTTTTTATTTGAGATTTTTTAAAACCATATAATAACATTATTGTTAAAATCAACATAATAATTAATGGAATGATAAGCCATATGATATTTGAATACACCTTATTATATATGTAACTACCTATGGTAAAAATAATTAAATTTAAAATTACAGTTAGACTAACCATAAAAAGCATTTTTCTACAATTTTTATTATATTCTCCCGAGTTCAATATCTTTATTTCATCACGGAGTGGTTTAGTAAAAGACCTTATTACAAACCTTAAAATAAAAATTATAGCAATATAAACTATAATACTAACTATTATTAACAAATTTTTATTAAATTTTGTCAATTCAAAAACTAAAAATAACACTATAACTACTATTATTCCATAGCACAATTGCTCTGGATTGAAACCAGAACGCATTTTATTTCTTTGACTATCATCTATAAAAAAATAATCCCAATATGCTTTATTTACAAAATATTCTAACATCGCTAAAAGATTACTAGCTATTGTAGTTAAAAGGGTAACGATAATAACAAAAGCTTCTTTATTCCCTTGAATAAGTTCAAATGTAGATTTAATATCCATAAAAATATACCTCCTATTAAATTTTTTATATAATATTTATTTTAATATTTCATTAATTTTTCCATTTATTGTCTGCATTTCCTTTTCTTGCCTAAATCTATCATCTAAATATCTGTCTAATTTTTTCATACTGTGATTAAAGATAATATTCACATTTTTATATTCTTGAATATACTTACATTCCAACCAATTAGGATATTCTAATTCAATAGCATTAATTATTAAATTAATTATAATGACCTTATCTTTTTTCGGGAACCCAATCCATGTCATAACATTTTCAACTCTAAATAATAAGTGCAATATATATATAGCTTCAATTTGCTTTTTATATTCTATATCTAACTTTCTATCCCTCATATGTTTTTTTAATAATTCAACACATTGCAATATATCAGATATCTTAGAAGTTTTTTTAATAAAATCTGATATTGTAGTATTATTATGAATTCTATAATTATACAATGCTTCGTCCATATGATAAATCCTTTGTGCACTAGCAACTATAACAGGAGTTATTGCTAAATCCTCCCACTTAATTTTTTCTGGAAATCTTAAAGTTTCAAAGATATCACGGCTTATTAATTTGTTAGTAATTGCAGGGGTTTCTGTAATTATATAATTTTTATTTTTCTTTATGTTGACTATCTGATTTCCTTTTAGTTTCCCCCAATTATTAGAATATCTCATTTTAAATGGACCAATAATTGATTTATAATTACAACGAACTAGCTTAACATTATTTTCTTTAGCAATGTTAAACATTTTTTCTAAAGCATTCTGTTCCAAATAGTCATCAGCATCAATAAAGTTTATAAACTCACCATTAGCAATATTTATTCCTGCATTTCTTGCACTTCCTGCACCACCATTTTCCTGTTCTACAATAACCATTTTACTAGCATATTTTTTTTGAAATTCGTACAGTATTTCTAAACTTCGGTCTTTAGAACCATCATTTATTGCTATTATTTCAATATCTTTTAATGTTTGATTAAATAAGCTCTGTAAACATCGTTTTAAGTATTTTTCATCATTGTAAACAGGAACTATTATACTTACTTTTAGCATAAGATATCTCCTCATTGAACTACTATTTTAATATTATATAGCAATTATTTAAATTTTGTCGATAGAATACAAAATAAAAGTAATAAGCTTATTGTTCTTTTATTTCTAAATCTTTATCTATTAATGGCTTTCCATCTCTATCTAATAACACTGTTAAACCACATCCCCAATTTTTTTCGACAAACAAATATTGTATTCCTGTTTCCTTGTCAGTATAAATTTCCACATTCTTATCAACGGAATTTGTTTTAAATCTACTTTCATATTTCATTCTTATTACACCTCCACTCGCAAATACTTACTGTACAACAAAATTCAAGTTTTATTATTTAAGGCATAATCATTCAGATAGTTCATTATATTTTTTGTTTGAATTAATATATGCTTTAAATCTGTTATTTCAATATTTTCTTTTGAATCGACCACATTATTTTTCTGTTTTTCTTCATGTACAATTTCATCATTCATCATATATATAATACAAATATTTTGATATGCCATATCGATATATCTGTCTCCATTATGATATTGCAATAGTTTATCTATTAATTCTACTAGTTCCCCATTTAGAACATAAAAGTAATTCTTTTTAATGTTGTAAATTTCCGCTAGATAGTTTTTATAAGTAACCTCATAATATTCTTTCCAAGTAATATTATGAGAAAAATTCTTAATATCAATCCTGTCATTAGATATTGTACATTTCCTCGTATTGCTTCTTTTCAATAAGTCAATTTTTTCTATTTGTTCACAAAACTTATCTATATTTTTATATATAACATCTGAATCTTTAGCCTCACCTATTATTTTCCTATACATATAAGTTATTGAAACATTGAATCCTCTTATTTTATCCTCTAAATCCCTAATGATAAATCCTATTCTTTTTTTATTATCTTCAATTTCTTGTTGTTCTTTTTTTCTGTCTAACATAAGAATTAACAACATAGCAGAAAATAAATTTATTGATAACCCAATAAAAAAAGTCCCAAAAATCAGTTCTAATTTATTAGTTGTTTCTTGTCGAAAAAGTATTATGAATGATATTATAAAAAGTAACATTGAACCATAAAATAAAATTTTTCTCCATGTATTAATCTTAATTTTTTTCATATTTATCTACCTTCTTTTTTAATAAATTATTATTTTACTAATTATATCATAAAAAACACAACTTAAAAATAATATTTTAATGTTTAAATAAGTTTACATTAAATATACCTTAAAACCCTTCCCGCTCCTGACAAAACAAGATATTTCATAATATATCATTTTCCTACAATATTTGTCATATAACCCTGCGGAGAACATATCCTCTCCATCAACGTTAATCTACAATCATATCTCCATTTTGAAACAACAAGAACTATGTCTCCCTTTCTAAAACGTCTCCAAATTGCTCTAAATTTTAAGTACAGAAAAAGCAGGAATAAGCTCCTGCTCTCTCGTTTTATTACTGTTTTGATTGCCAATCCATAAAATCATCAAACCTTTTTCTTTCTGTTGCATTCCATGTCTTTGGGTCTTCGTTCATTTGTATTTGAAATGCTTTCATTTCTCTATCTTTATAACTCTCTGGATAGCTATCTGAAAGTGTTTTATTTATTCCAATTATTAAAATTATCAAAGTTATAAGAAACATTGCAATACAAATACCAACAAAAATAGCTGTTCCACTAACTTTTTTATCTTCCATATTCGTACCTCCATTTGTTCTAATTGTTCTTCTCCCATTCATCAAATAGCTCTTTTGCTTCTCGTAACCCTATACCTTTTATTTTACTTATCCTTTTTACAGTTTCAATTCTGCTTCCATTACAGCTCATAAATATATTATTTAACTCATTATCCTTATTTATATTTTTTTGAACTTGTACCTCATTAGAATTATCTTTTAAATTATCTGTATTGCTTGCAAATAATATTTTTTGCTTTCCTTGTTCAAATTCCTGTTCTGTGATTATTCCATCTTGCTTTAATTTGTTAAGCTTTTCTATTTCTTCAATAAAGTTTTTATCGCTTTCATCTTTACCGTTTTGAACATTAGTAGATTCTGCTTTGTTTTCATTTATAATAGCCATCACTGTTGCATACACTTCATTTGCAAATCTCATCGACTCAATATAGTATGGATTATTTTTTGTCATTTCGCCCTTTAAAGCTTTGGTGTTTTCAGTTATTAAACCTATTGTATGTAAAGGTTTTTCAATATTACTTGTAACTATTCTTACTTGTAATGAGTTAACTATATTACTGCTTTTTCTTGTACTAGCCCCTACAATAGCTCCAACACCTCCAGCTATAACACCTCCAACTATTGCTCTCCCAACTCCACCTTTCTTAATTGTGTTACTATTTTCAATTATTTCACATTCTAGTATCTCATTAAATGGAATTATTGAAACTATCCCACTACATAAAGCAAGCTGTTTATCCTTTTTATTTATCATTACTCGCCACCATTCAGAAGATATAGTTTTGTCTGCAACAAAATTTTTATTTCTCAATGTATCTTCTTCTCTTTGAGTAGCGTTTCCCTTAATATTCTTTAATGTGCTACCTCTTATAACAGCACCTATAATACTTAGAACTACTATTACTATAAATAATATTACTATAAATACAACCACTGACCCCATTACAATACCACCTTTCAATTTTCAAATATTTTAACAATTAGTTACATTTTACCACACTATTTTTATTTTGTACACAAAAATGTACACTTATTTTGAAATATTTTTTGTGTACAATGTCTTAGGGTGATGAAATGAGTAAATTAAAAATTAAATCTGATATAAAAAGTAATGATACTATTACTAGAACCATAAGAATAAGTGGTAGTACATATGATAAAATTACTAAACTAGCAGAAGAAAACAAAATTAGTTTTAATAGTGTTGTTAATCAAATTATTGAGTATGGTTTAGAAAATTTGGAGGACTAATTTTTCTATCGAGCTGAATGTACACCCTCCCCAATATAAAAAAACTCCTGCCTCGAAACACTTTTAATACGGGCGGGAGTAGTGCTTTAGTCAATAACTATTTGCTTTTTTCTAATTCATTTGCTAATTTATAAAAAGTAGTTCTTTTTGTTTTAGTATTTATCATTGTTTGGTTTGCTGTCTGTTTTCCTTGTTTCCATTTCTTCCATTCTTTCATAAATTCATCTGTTATTTCTGCTTTCGGTCTACCTAGATGTTTTCCTTTAGCCTTTGCTACTGCAATACCTTCTTCCTGTCTTTTTCTTATGTTACTCCTCTCTTGTTCACTCACAAAAGATAACACTTGAAGGATTAAATCAGAAATGAATGTACCTAGAAGGTCTTTGTGCAATCTAGTATCTAATAATCCCATATCCAATATTTTTATATCAGCCCCACATTCTGTTGTTATTTCTTGCCATTCTTTGATTATTTCCTTGTAATTTCTTCCGAAGTCTGTCTATTGATGGAACAACAAGTAAACTACCTTTGCTATCTTTTAACATTCTTTTTACTGTTTGATACTCTGCTCTATTAAAATCCTTTCCACTTACTTTATCCACAAATAGCCTTTCTTGTGATATTCCGTATTCTAGTAATGACTTAATTTGTCTATCTTCATTTTGATTTTTTGTTGAAACCCTCGCATATCCATACTTTTTTTGTTCTTCCATTTTAAAACACCTTCCTTACCATGTATTCATTATACAATAGTATTCGTAAATTGTCAAGCGTTTTTACGAACATTCGTAAAATAATTTTATAACCTTTACGAATGTAATTTAAAGGTGTTTTTAGCATATTCACAAAGGTATAGCTTTACGAATATGGGGTTTATATATCTTTTTTCTTTGGTTTCCACTTACTTGGAATATTATCTAACTCATCATCTATTACTATCTCCGCTTGTGAAGGAGGAAATCCACAATACACATTTACAATGGTATCCTTATTTTCTGGCATTACTAATCTTGCACGACCAATGCATTGTTCTAACTCTGTTTGTATTACCCACATATGTATATTTCTTAACTCCTCTTGCTCATAAGTATATAACCAAAAAATATACTCATCTGTTTCTACTTCCATATAAACCCTTTCTGTGTTTTCAAAGTTTACCCCATAAATAGCATACGCTAAAAATTTGTAATACAAATCATTTTTTTCTGGCTTTCCAATAATAGTTAATGGTTTTCCATTTAATGTATCCACTCCTAACATAGAAAAGAAATGATGTATGTTTTCACCAGAAATACCTTCCTCAATTAACATTTTTTCAAATGAAATTATATTCATGTTTGTTATATCTTTATGCTTGTCCACAATTTGCCTAAAAAGCCCTTCGTTTTGTTTAAAATATTCTCTCGAATAACTATGTTTCCCCATGAGTCTTAAGTTGCCTGCATATTTAACCTTTGGCACTTCTGCAAAATATACCTTTCTTGATTGTTCACTTAGTATATCTTTCCACATATGCTGATTTATTGTAGCCGACATAATTATGGTGTGCATAAATGGCAAAGGTCTTACTAACATACATCTTATTATTGTTGTATCTGAAACTTCCTCATTTGCATTATCAACAGGATTGTACATGTAAACATAACTTGAATCTAAAAAATCAAATATGTTGATATTTACATCGTTCTCTAATATCTCATTTTCTGCTATATCCACAGTATCATAATAATAATTCAATGGAGTTAATTTATTTATCTCTTTATATGGTTTTCCCACAATTTCTGATATTCTAAAATCTATCAAATCTTTTAAACTTGGTATATTTGCACTAGCGTATCCTACGTCTCCGACTGTAAAGTCTACAACCTCATATAACGTCTCTATGAAATCTTCATCTATTATTACAATAGAATCTATATATGCTTGAGGTGGCATATATATAAATCTTTTATGTGTTGTCAATATTACTCCTCTATAATCTTTTAGCTCCTTTTGGCAACATACATATTCATTTAATATTATTGAATCGTTTACATCTAAAACAAATCCTGTACTTAATAAATTTTTTATGTATTTTTTTAATTGTTTGTACAACCCTCTTTCCTGATAGAAATTTAACTTTCTTTTTAATTCTCTATCTTTTAACTCATCAAAATCTGGAGTCATTTTAAATTTAATTTCTTTTCCAAATCTATTATTTGCTATATCTCTTTTTAATTTATTTGTAGGTACAGCATAAAAAATATTTCTGAATTTTTTGTTTTGGTCTTGTTCTATCTCTTTTATTAACCTCTTTGCTGTTTCCGTTTTACTTGTTCCTGTTCCTGATTTTATAATATATACATTAGTATTATTCCAGTCTTTTAAACCAATTACATCGTTCACCCTCATTGTTGATAGCTCCCCTTTCTATTATTTCTAATATTCCCCTTGCCTCATCTAGCGTTATATAATCTTCTGATACATCTTTCTTTGTTATATTTGCCCTTTTGACTGTTACAGTATCTACCATATTCTTTGCATGTTCACATTTATTACAGTATTTACAATAACCATTACATCTTTTAGAGAATTGATATTTATTCTCATTGTAGTCTGCATGCCATTCCCAATTCTTCTCAGTTTCTTCTGGATGTACTTTACAATATCTTCCCATTAAGTGCTTAAAATAGTCTTTTCCCACAATTTGATGTTGTTTATCCTGCTTATCTTTAAATTTTACAATTAAGCGATTTAAGTTTAAATTTATTCCTAAAATCTCTTTATTTTCAAAGTGTCTTGGCTTATTTTCTTCAAGTTCTCTGACTAGCTGACATTTGCCTAATAACACATCAATATCTACTGACCTTTTCCCCATTTTCATAGTTTGATTTTGATTTCCTACAAACCTTTTACGACTCGGGTTAGCAACAAAGTTATCAACTATTACATTTGTATCCTCATCTAAGTCAGTTGTTATATCCACATCATCCGATGTTACAACTACCCCTTTTATTGTTCTTGTTGGTCTCTCATTCAGCATACAAATTTCATAAAATTCTTGTTCATCTTTGTTGGGGATTTTGGTTATTGTTCTATAGTATATATAATATAGAGAACTAACCGAATTCCCCAAATTTTCTCCAAATATTTTTTCATGGTCTGCTCCGCTTAGATTGAAATGATATTCTGGAAATATACTAGCATTATTTGTTTCCATTCTATGATTATGTAATAGGTCAACTTGCTCCTGTGTTAAAACACGTTTAATAACGTGAGGTACATTATTAATGGTATTTATACCTAAGCTAGCCATATATGACTTAAAATCTCTTTGAAAATGTTTCCTAGGATTATCCTTATCCATTACTTTGTTCATGTATATTTTTTCATACCATAGTGCTAGTATTTGAAAAAACTTATCCAATTCTACAGATTCTCCAAAAATAGGGTCATCATCTTCTATTATCCCATTTGTACTGCCAAAATACATTCTATTTGGATTTGTACAATTATCATCGAAGTAACCTTCAAACATATCTTGTAATCCAAATATCATTGCATGGAATAAATCCCAGTCAAATATTGGTACATCTGTTTTAAATAGTAATCTAAACTTTTCTATGCCTTCATCTTGGTTATTACTGAATGTTCTATATGCAAGAAGTGTATTAAGGTCTAAGTCTATTAATTTTTGCTTTACTTCTTGAAATAATTGCCCATATGGAAGATTAACTTTATTCTTTTGTTCATCTTCCTTTTTATCTACATCAAGGGCAAAAATATGTACCATTCCAAAATACTTCTCCAAATTTGTAATATTATTCTTTAATTCTGTTTTTAGAGCAAATTCTTTACCACAACGCATATTTTGTATTTCTTGATTTGATGTTCCTATTGCTTTTTGATACAATACTTGCCACGCAAATAGTGTTTCACGCAATATTGCTTCTTCTGTAATGTTGCCATATACTTGTTTATAATAATTACTATTAAGAAAATATCCACCAAAAAACGTCCTTCCCCCTCTTGCAATCAAATCTTTTAATTCCTTTAATGTAAGTATTGTAGGTAGGTTAAACATTCCTAGAACAATTTGTGATGTCTCTGGTTTATCTGGCTTAATTGTAAAAGGATGAGGATATATAGAAACATAGAATAAATCTGTTCTAATATTATTTATATTTGCTCGAAGCGGCATTTTACAATACTCATCCCATAAATATTTTTCTTTTTCTATTCTTTCTTCCCATTCTATACGCATTTGCTCCATTATACTTAGTTTGTTTTCTTCTGTTTCCATATATCCACCTTTCTAAAAATCCCTTAATATCATTCACAACCACCTTTTATTAATTTTAAATATCTTGGAATTGGTTGCTTAACTGGAGTCATCTTATTTGAGTCCTTATCATACCAATATTGTTTCTTAGTCACTTCATCTGTATAGATAACATATGACTCGAATCCCTGTTCCTCACACCATACCTCAAGTGGACTAAATCCTTTTTCCACTTTACAAAAATAATTTATTATTGACATATAATTAACAACAAATTCACACACTTCATCATTGCTGTAATCCCATAAAAATTTGTCTACATTCTTACTTCCTATTATGCTACCTGCCCCTATCTCATTAATTTTTTCAACCGTATAAAAATAATCTTTACAGCCAAATTTCCCACTTTTGTAATCTTTTCTTATTGGAAATATCGTCATAAACTCATTTGGTGTTAGTAGCATTGCAAAGCTTTTAACCATTTGTGTAACATCTAAAATATCTTTTGCCATGTTATAATCTGATATTCTTAAATCTGAACACTCTAAAATTCCTACATACTTTACCCCATAATAAATTAATCTTTTTGTAAGTAACTTGTTCTCTTTTAACTCTTCTACCGTTGTAATACTTTTAACACACCTATCAAGTGTTGTTCTATAAGCACTTGAATAAATTGATACATAATCCACTTCTTTTTTTGGTTTTATTTTTAATAATTTAAACATTTTTTATTGTCTCCTTTTATTTTTAGGTACGGGTAGAGAGGTTTTTACGCTCCTCTAACCCATAACCTTTTTATTTTTCTACATCATTCTATACATACCAATTTGCCCTTGATATTTCATAGTCAACCTTTTCTAGTCCTTTAGGTGTTATGTACAACACTACATTTATATCTTTAATTTTCCACTTGTCATCAAACTCTGGTTCATACCAAACATTAACATACCCGTTTGGTAAAAATTTGCCACCATCAAATACTGGGATTCCTAACATTTCCAATACTTCACTTGCAGTATGCAAGCATAATTCACACACAGTTGATATATGCACTCCTTTATTATTCATATCTTTAAGTTCGTCTTTTTCATCATTTAAAATGCTTGCAGTTTGTTGCCATGTAAATTTCTTTCTATCAGCCTTTTTCATTTCATTAAATGCAATAACAAAGTTTTTTACTTTTTGTTGACTTTCGATTTCTTTCATCACTTCTTCAAATGGTTGATAAATAGCAACTTCTTCTGAAACCAACTCACATTTTGATAATTGAAACATGCTATAATCTGTTTTTACATTCCAAAATACATCTCGTACCTTTCTGCGAACATCCTTTAATTCTTGCATATCATCAGATATGACTTCTACCTGTGGTAATACCACTACTTTGTTTTGTCTTTTCATAACAAAACCTCCTTCTTAAAATTTATAAAAATTACTTTTCCTAATATCTGACTACCTATCTATCTTTCTATCTGTTTCTTTGATTTTCGAGTACAAAAATAGCCCCCATCAATTCAAATTCAAGTATTTAAGCTTAAATTTTCTTGACATGGACTATATTTCGGTGTATACTTATTATTAGTAGAATTTTCTGTATACATAGAAATATAGTTATATATGAAATTCATTGTAGAGAGTTTACAGACTCTCTATTTTTTTATATTAAATTAATTACCTCCAATTTTTTAAATTTTTGTTTTATATTTTTGCACCTTATTATATTTTACCATGAAAAAATCTTTTTGTCAAATTCTTGACGGTCTGAAAGTATTGATTTTAATATGTATACATGCTATATTTGTTATTTTTATTTGTCAAGTAATTTTTCAATTTTTCCACAAAAAAGAATCCCCTATTTAATAGAAGATTCCTTTCAAATTACAATTCAACTGTCACATCTTGGTCGTTATCCAACTTAATTTCTAACCCTGTCTTATTCTCACTTTCATAACATATATAAACAAATGCAATATTTATTTCCAATTCTGTATCCATTATTTCATCGGATAAATATATAATTCCGCTTTTGTAGTGATATTTTAATTTATTTATTGTAAGTTTTGCACCGATTACCCCTTCTATTTTTACTGTAATAGATTTATTATTATATGTATTTAATATTTCTTTCAATTCTTTTTCACTTATTTTATTCATTATTTTTTCTACCTACCCCTCTTTAAATTTGCCAAAGGAGAGTATCGCTGATAGTTTTCTCTTAAATCATCTTCTAGCAAGTCAACATACGACTCTTCCGTGACTTTTACACTCGAATGTCCTAATATTTTTGATAAAGTATAAATATCTCCACCATTTTTTAAAAATCGCTTTGAAAAGTTATTTCTAAGCATATGCGGGTGAATTTCTTTTAATCCAATTCTTTCTCCATACTTTTTAAAATTAGTCTCATAATTACCAACTGTTAATGGTTTACCTTTATTTGTACAAAATACAAAGTCTGAATTTCTGTATCGGTCTTTAAATTCTAACCATCTTCTAAGCAACTTACTCATTTCCGCCGAAAAAAATACGAATCTATCCTTCTTCCCGTTTTGTTGTATCCGCTCTTAATAATATTGTTCTTTTTATAAAGTCTATATCTGTATGTACTATTGATAAAGTTTCTGATAGCCTATTCCCTGTATCAAAAATTAAGTTAAATATAGTAAAGTCTCTGTACTCATGAAATTTACTTAAATCAAAACACTTTAAAAGTTTATTCATATTTATATCATCAATATATCCGAACTACTTTCCTAACATTCTTTATTTCCTTAATTCTAATAACTGGATTACTTTTTATAAGTCTCTCTCCATACAAATAATTGAAAAACACTTTAAAATTTCTGATGTAATTATTTATTGTTGTAATTCCAATCTCTTTTTTGTAATCTTCCCTATTCTCTGGAAAATTTACAAGTTTACTGTTCTCATTTGATGTAACAGTATATTTACCCCTTTCCTTTAGATATTTTATGTACTCCCTAAGATGTATCTCTCGTACATCTCCTGCTCCCTTTACCTTATGAGTGTTCTTTAGATAATGAGCCAGTAACCTCAATGTTTGCTCATAACTCCCATAAGTCTTTTGTGCCAAGTTCTTTGCTTGACAATAGCAAATAAAATCATCAATGTCATAATCAATTTGCTCCATAACAAAAACTCCTCCCCTTCATTAAATTAATGTTTTCAATTTGTAAAACATTAACCCAATGAATGAAAGAAGTTTATAGGTGTACGAAGAAACCATTTATAGGTTTCATTGCCGATTTTCCACTAAATCCATAGTTATTTTTCGTCACTTTATAGGTTTACTTCAAAATTTCGGATTCTTTGTAATCATTCTCTTTATAGCGTTTCAGAAACTACCCTGCCGTCTTCATTTCCAGCCTCAACTTATCAGCAATCATCGCAATAAACTCGCTATTTGTAGGTTTTCCCTTTGTTGCAGACACAGTATAACCAAAAATATTTTCCACTGTATCTTGTTGACCTCTTGCCCACGCAACTTCAATCGCATGACGTATTGCACGCTCTACACGACTTGGTGTTGTTTTATATTTATTTGCTATATCTGGATATAACTGCTTTGTAATTTGATTTATTACTTCAATATCATTTATAACCATCATTATAGCTTCTCTTAAATATTGATACCCTTTAATGTGGGCTGGAACGCCAACTTCATGTATTACATTTGTAACTAATGCTTCAATATTGGTTTCACCTTTTCTTTGTCTTGGATTTATTGTGATATAATTACTTTTAGTTTCCCTTGAAATAAATGAATTTTTCACACTCCCTACGTTATAAAATTTTAATTCTTTAATTCTTTTTGCTAAAACATCAATTTCAAAAGGTTTCACTATGTAATATTCTGCACCTAAACTTATTGCTTTTTGAGTTATTTTGTCTTGCCCAACAGCTGATAACATAATACAAACTGGATTCTTTTCCAGTTCCTGTGCCCCAAGTTTTTCTAATACTCCTAAGCCATCTAAATGTGGCATTATAACATCTAATATTGCAACGTCTGGTTGTTTATCTTTTATTAATTCTACTGCTTCATTTCCATCTTTCGCTACTCCAACAATTTCAATTTGTTCATCTCTCCCTAAATAATTCGTCAATGTCTTTGCAAACTCCACATTGTCATCTGCAATTGCAACCGTAATCTTTTCACTCATTATTTCTTTCCTCCTCAATAAAATTTGTAAATTATTTACTTCGTCATTATAATTTCTTTTTTTATATTTTGCAATAGCTTTTTTATGAAATTTTAATTTTTTTGAATTAATAACTACTTACTGGCAGTCTATTTTTATCAACTTTTGTCAGATTTTGTCGAAATCATTATTAGGGACGGTTCCAATGATCTGTTATTTTTATAGATGATGATAGCGTAAAATTTGACAATTTGATTTAAATATGATATAGTCGGTGTAATAAATTGTATTATATTTGTGCCTTTTTAGAGGCAGTACAAAAGTAAATCCATTGTTTAGGAGACTGCTATGAGTGACCCAACGTCAAAATGTATTTTATGTAATGACACTGGTTTTGTTGATTGCAAATGTAAAAATACTGCACCACCACTAACCAGCGATGTCAAATCACCTTCTGATTTAACACAAAAATGTAAGCTATGCCACGGTATTGGTAAAGTGCCGTGTAAAATGTGTCTAAATACAGAGATGAAGAGAAAATTAGCGGAATATCATAGAAAACCTCCTTCAATTCCTATTGGAACATTTCGCCCGAAAGGGGATAAACTGGATTAAAAAGAGGGTGTCCTAAAATACAAAATTTCGGGCTGTCGAGGACGCCAGCCCCTACGAAAATGTAGGGGTCGACGTCCTCGGCAACCCAAAAACAATAATTTTAGGACACCATCTTTTTTTATTGCATATCCGTATACACTGGTTCACTATTACCAAAATACGTTCTATAATATATTCCTAAAAAGTCTGGGTCTCCATCCGTATCATCAATAAAATATTTTGGTTCAACAACTACATTCCCATTAAAATCAATACTGCCCCATTTTTCCCCTATTTTTATTCCTGCAAATCCAAGTGTATTAAATTCCGTTACCCTATCATATATCGGCTCTACAACAACATTTCCAGCTCTATCTTTAAATCCCCATTTGCCATTTTCTTCAAAACTTACTAGTGCATTATTAGGATACGCCTCTTTGCCCGAAATTTCTTTACCTACTAAATCAAAATACCTTATTCCAGATTCACAATAGACCTTTATAAAGCCATCTCCAGGCATTATACTACTATCTACGCCTTCAAATATAAGCTTTAAATTTTCATCAAAAATATACGAATCGTTGGTTTTAACATCTAATGTTCGAACTAATTTTGAATCCTTAATATTTTCCATAACATCATACTTAAAATCTATTAATGTTTGGTTTTTACTGTTTATAAGTCCATATTTACCATCTTTATTTCTAACCATAAAATAATCATTAAACATATACTCTATATAATCATAATTTGTAGGTATTAACACATTAAAGTCTTTATCTAATACTCCATATAAATAATTATTATTTTGACAAGTATAATAATCCGTTCCAGCTACCTGCTCTACTAACTTATATTTATCGTTTTTTACTTGTACTCCGCTATAATCAAACTTCACTTTTGATTTATCTTTTTGAGTTGCAATAATATATATACCTTCAATGTCAACAGAAGTATAATTAATAGGAAGTATTGTCCTTCCACTCATATCTAAAACTCCATAATTTGAATTCCTTTTAACTATTAATAAATTTGAATCTTCATCATATTGTATATCTTGATAGTTGAAGCTTATAATTTCCTTATCATTTTGCACAACTCCATATTTTCCACTCTTTAAAGCTATTAAATATGCATTATTTTTATCTTTTATTTCAATAATTCTTTTAATATCATCATACTCTATTTTTGTTAACAACTTACCTTTCGAATTCACATATCCATAAAAGATATCTTTATTGGTTTCTATTGCTACTATATATCCAGAATCATCATAGCCATTGTCATCAGTAGAAAACTGATCACTCATTATTACATCATATTTTGTATCTATTTTACTTTTCCCTGATACATTAATTACTCCATACTTATCTGATTTTTTTACAAGAAATTCGCCTTCTTTATATTCCATACACGTTAATTCATCATATATAGCCTTTGTAACTATTTTTCCATCATAAGATACCAATCCATATTTGCCATCTTCTTCATATTTTAAAACTTGCTTTTCATATGGATATGCATCATTTACACCTACTAATAATAAAGGTTCAACGTCAGTAAAATTTTGAAATATCTTTTCATTATTTTTATTAATAATAATATAATTTATATCTCCCGTCTTTGTATCTTCTCCACTTGAACTAACAAAAAAAACATCTTTTTCAGGGTTAGGAATTATTATGTCGCTGTAAGTAGCATCGATAACAACTTTTCCATTTTTGTCTAATACTCCAAACTTATTATTGCTATAGAACTTATAATAATTTATAGAAAATGAATTGTTGGATGGTTCTTTTTTTAATAAATTCATAACCATAAAGGTCCCAAAACCAACTATCGCAACTATTACTACTACTATTATTATATTTCTAACTTTAACCATAATATATTCTGTCCCTTCGTTTATTTTAACTTGGTATAATTATATCATCTTTTACTTTAATGTTCAATTGGTATTTACTTTTTCTTAAAATTTTGGTATTATATTATTGTTAAGGAGCTTTCTATGGTTTCAGAAAATATAGGATTAATTAAAAGAAAAACATTATCTTATACAAAAAATATAATTATCTATTTTTTTATATATGCATTTATCGGTTGGATTATTGAAGTTTTTTTTGTATGGTACAAGGTTGGTGTTTTAGAAAAAAGAGGATTTTTATTTGGTCCAATATGTCCTATTTATGGATATGGTGCTTTAATGCTTATTTTAACATTGAAGCCACATACAAAGAATAAACTTAAGCTGTTTTTTTCAGCTATAATATTATTTTCAACACTTGAATACATTGTTGGGTTTGCATTAGAAGCCTTTTTTAAAATGACGCTTTGGAATTATTCTGGTGATTTCTTTAACTTAAATGGTAGAATTTCTTTATATATTTCAATAATTTGGGGATTTCTGTCATTAATAATTATTTATTACATTCATCCATTCATTAAGAAACATTTGCAAAATTTAGAAAATAAACTTTCTTATACTCTTATGAACACTATATTTTATATTTTATGTGGACTATATATCGTTGATACTTTAGCTTCAATATTTAGGCATGCAATGTTAATTTAATAATAGGAGGTAACTCATGAAAAAGAAACCTAATATTACAAAAGAAAAAGAATGTAAGAGTTTAATTGTTATAAAAAGACCGCCTCTATCTCCTGAATATTTTGCACTACTAAAGGAATTTGCAAAAAGTTTAAGACTATTACTTCGGCAAAACTATTGATTTTCCTAATGTAACAAATCTCTCTAAAAATAAAAATATATTATTAAGAATACTAATAGCAACAGTTGCGATATTTTTTACTTTAACCTTTGGTTTAGTAGCTTCGATTGCTGTTGAAATAATTTTACTGATTTCGATTTTTCTGTCAACACTTGCAATTGTTATTGGTATAATTGCTTTCATGGTTGGAATTGTGGAATTAGTTTTAGGCACAATGTTCATTTTTTCAGGGACATTGTCTATTGTTGCGGCTCTAATAGGAATTGGTTTAACATGTTTTGGAATATTATTTTTTCGCTTTGCCACTTGGATTTTAGGTAAATTTAATAAAGGAATTGTTAATCATTTTAAATGGCTACGTAAAATAACACTAGGAGGCGAGCATGAGAAAGATTTATATTGCCCTGATAATAATTATGCTAGTAACTTTTAGTGCAGCTGCAGTATTACTTTTCGTAGAGTTAACGAATGTAAAATTAAATTATTATACTATTAATAAAGAACAAGAAATAACACTAGAGCCAAATATACAGAAAATAGAAATAAATTCTAAAAAAGCATACTCTGTTGTTATATGTACAACATATACAAAAGATGTTAAAGTTATGCTAAATGGGAGTTATAACTCTATAATGCAGACAGATATTGAGGTTCTCTTTAGTACTAAAAATGATGTTTTAACAATTGATGTGGCTGAAAAAGGCTTTCTTAAGTATGTAAATTTAAGTAGCTACAGTAACAATTCTCTTGAACTGGTGGTATATGTTCCAGCAGATTTTACTCATGAATTAGATGTAAATGCAACCGCAGGTGAATTGGCAATACAAGATGTTAACACAAGCAATATTAATGTTACTGGTGCAATTGTAGATTTTAATTCAGAAAATATTTTCTGCGATGTAAAAGTAAATGGAATTATAGATTCTATAAATATGACATATAGGGAATTAAATAGTAATGTTGAAATAAGTGGCATTTCAAATAAGGTAAATATAAATGTTTTAAAAGGCTCAAGTTATGTAGTGGAAAACACTGCACTTGGTAGTAAGACCAATTATTATTTAGATAATAATCTTAATTATAATGTTAAAATTATTGGCAGCAATAAAATAATACTTCATGGATTGAATGTGGAATTGAATGTAAATGAGTATACTATACTTAAGGAGACTACTTTGCTGAAAAGTGTTAACTTGTAACTAGAGGCGAACTAGAATTATTTCGTATCTTCTTTACTTATTACTGCTAATCCGTCTCCTACTTCAAGTATATTAATTTTTAATTTTGGATTTGAGTTAACCATATTTAAAAATTTTCTTAAATTTGTTACTGCCGACCTTTGTTTATGTTTATTATAATCTCCTAAAACATAGCCAAAATATAATACGTTATCTGCTATTATTGTGGCATTTTCTGTTGTTATAGCCAATGCATGTTCAAGAAACATTGGATATTTGCTTTTTGAAGCATCAATAAATACAACATCGTATTTTTCTTTTAAGTTTGGTAAAACTTCTAGTGCATCTCCCATAATTAAGTTGATTTTATTTGTTAATCCCGCTTTTTTTATGTTTGAAATGGCAGTTTTTGCTCTTTTCTCATCTATTTCTATTGTATCAATTTTATTTAACACGTATGGGGCAAAACATATTGCAGAATAACCAACAGCAGACCCTATTTCCAGCATGTTTTTTGGTTTTATTTCTTGCAATATTTTTATTATTTCTGCTAATGCATCATCTTTTATTATTGGAATTTTATCAGCTAAAGCTTTGGTTTTTATTACTTCTAGTATCATACTATTTAATAATCTTCTTTCTAAGCCTAATATTTTTTGGTGTAACTTCAACTAGTTCATCTTCTCCGATAAATTCAATTGCCTTTTCTAATGACATTGTAATAGGAGGTACTAACTTTAATGCATCATCAGAGCCAGAAGCTCTTGTATTAGTTAGATGCTTTTCTTTACACACGTTTATCGCTATGTCCTCACCTCTTGAATTCAATCCAACTATCATGCCTTTGTACACATCAGTACCAGCCCCTATAAATAATTCTCCTCTTTCTTGTGCATTATATAATCCATAAGTTGTGCTTATTCCTTTTTCAAAGGCAATTAAAGTACCTCTTGTTCTTCTCGGAATTTCACCTTTAAACTCTTCATAATCCTTGAACATATGATTTAATGTTCCATTACCCCTAGTATCAGTCATAAACTCGGTTCTATATCCAATTAACCCTCTTGAAGGCATGCTAAATTGTATGGTAACTCTACCATCTTCTTCTGTCACCATATCTTCCATTTCAGCCTTTCTTTTTGAAAGTTTTTCTATAACTGTCCCAACAGTATCTTCTGTTATATTTACAACCACAGTTTCCATAGGTTCTTGAGTTTTGCCATCTATTTCTTTAAAAATAACCTTTGGACATGAAACTAAAAGCTCAAACCCTTCTCTTCTCATTGTTTCAATTAATACGGATAGATGCAACTCTCCTCTACCTGAAACTTCAAAAGAATCAGCTGAAGATGTATCTTCCACTCTTAAACTAACATTTCTTTCTATTTCTTTATATAGCCTGTCCCTAATATGTCTAGAAGTAATTAACTTACCTTCTCTCCCTGCAAATGGTCCGTTGTTTACACTAAACAACATAGAAACCGTTGGTTCATCTATATTAACAAAATCAATTTTTTCTGGATTATTTATATCACATATTGTATCACCAATATTTACATTAGTAACTCCTGCTATTTCTGCAATATCCCCTGCTTTGACTTCATCAACTTCAACTTTTTTTAACCCAATATATGTATATAATTTGGAAATTTTTGCATTTTCTTGTTGGTCGTTTTCCTTGCAAAGTGTAACAGAATCGCCTTTTCTAACAATTCCTCTTTCAATTCTGCCAATTCCAATTCTACCAACATAGTCATCGTAATCTATGTTTGAAACCAACATTTGGAATGTTCCGTTTTCATCGCAATTTGGTGGAGTTATTTTATCTATTATTGTGTCAAATAAGCATTTTAAGTCTGTACCAGATTCTTCTAGTTTCAATGTTGCAGTACCTAATTTTGCTGATGCAAAAATTATTGGAAAATCCAATTGTTCATCATTTGCACCTAATTCAATAAATAGCTCCAATACATCGTCTATAACCTTATATGGTCTACTTCCAGACCTGTCTATTTTATTAATTACCACTATCGGTTTTAAATCCAATGCCAACGATTTTTTTAATACTTCCCTTGTTTGTGGCATTGCACCTTCAAATGCATCAACTAATAAAAGTACCCCATCTACCATTTTTAATACTCTTTCAACTTCTCCGCCAAAATCAGCATGTCCAGGTGTATCTACTATATTAATTTTATAATCACCATACATAACAGCAGTGTTTTTCGCTAAGATGGTAATGCCCCTTTCTTTTTCCAAATCATTAGAATCCATCATTCTTTCTGTTGTTTGTTCATTTTCTCTAAAAATCCCACTTTGTTTTAACATGGCATCTACCAATGTTGTTTTTCCATGATCAACATGTGCAATTATTGCTACGTTTCTTATCTTTTTTAACATTTTCTATCTCTACTTTCTTTATTCTTGCATATACTAATTTTAAGAGAATTAACACCCTCTTATTTAAACATTTATCAATTATAACATATAATGGCACAATTCACAATTACTTTCGATATTTTTACATAAATAATTTAGAATTATCTTGACTTTACGTCTTTTTTTTGTTATCATATTATTGTTGTTAAGAAGATATGCGAAAGTAGCTCAGTTGGTAGAGTGCGACCTTGCCAAGGTCGATGTCGCGGGTTCGAGCCCCGTCTTTCGCTCCATTTTTTTTGGCGCCTTAGCCAAGTGGTAAGGCATGGCTCTGCAAAAGCTTGATCATCGGTTCAAATCCGATAGGCGCCTCCAAATGTTACTATTTTTCATATTTATTCACAAATGAACTTAAACATTTTAAACTATTCTGAATACTGCTTTTGAGGGCAGTATTTATTTTTATACTTATTCAGAAATTCCCTTAAATAATCTGTCATATTCAGGTTTATTACATTAAAACTACATTAAAATAGCTTTTTCAATTACATTAAAAATTATGCCTTCTATTCCCACCTATGTCTGCACCAAAGCATTTTTACATAATTTTAGTTTTTTAGCTCTATTTTCAATAATTGCATTAAAAACTACCAAAATTCAAGGCTCTACAATCGTTTTTAAGCAACTTTTATATCTGAGTAATCATGTTGCATGTCTCTGTTTACAATCACTTACTAGAAATGTTGTATAATCTAAAAAGTTACATTGTTAACTGTTTCCCATCAGCACTACCAAAAAACTTTAAGGAGGAATAATTATGGGAAAACTGTTCAAAATCTCAGGAAAGTTTGAGCAAGGCGGACGGTGGAGCAACCGAGAGGCAGACTTTATCGGTTATATCCACATGAACGACACCCCCAACATGTCTTTACCGGCTATATGGAAGAGCAATACAATTCTCCATACGACCGTATGCGATATATTTCTGGGCTACTGCTGGAAGAAGGCGGAGTAATAAAACTGGTCTTTCTTAAAATGAACAATGAGAGAGCCTTGGCTCCGTTGATGTATGCGTTTAAAGACATTACCCAAGAGGGTACTTGGACGCCATACAGCTTTTCCGGCGGTTTCGATGATCAGCCGCAAGGTGCTGCTCGAATTGTCCTCGAGGAATTAGTTTAAAGAAATTTTATAAATATAAATAATTTTTAATATTTTTTTCGCTTTGTTCGATTGATAATGAGATGAAAATATAGTATAATGTCAATATAAGAAAAGTGGTAAAGCTACTTTAGCAAATCTAACGTAGATCTTTTATCGGTAACTTTTCTTGTTACTGAAGTCAAATGCCAAGAAGAAATTTCCTACGTAATAAAAGAGGAGTTGAACTTATGAAGAAAAGGAACATTTATCCGTTTGTAAAATGGGTGGGCGGAAAATCAGGACTTATAAATGATATAGACGCAAAACTACCAGTTGAATTTAAAACTGGCGGTATAAAAAAATATGTAGAACCATTTGTTGGTGGCGGTGCAATGTTGTTCCATATTCTTGACAAGTACAACATTGAGGGAATATACATACATGACACAAACAAAGAACTTATAAATACATACGAGGTTATAAAAAACCATGTTAATGAATTGATTGAAACTTTAGATAAATTACAGAACGAATATATCCCATTAAATGATACATCTAGAGAAGAATATTACTATGCTAAAAGAGAGCAATTTAATAATGGCATATCTAAGGGCTATGAAGATAAAAAAGTGGAACAAGCATCTCTCTTTATATTCTTAAATAAAACATGCTTTAATGGACTATATAGAGTAAATTCAAAAGGATTGTTTAATGTCCCAAAAGGGAGTTACAAAAAGCCTACTATATGTGATAAAGAGAACTTACTAAATGTAAGCGAAGCATTGCAAAATGTTATAATAGAACATAGTGATTATAGAGATTGTGAAAAAAATATTGATGAAAATAGCTTTGTATATTTCGATCCACCATATAGACCACTATCTAAAACATCAGCCTTTGTATCATATGCAAAAGATGATTTTAGCGATGAGTGTCAAAAAGAATTAGCAAATTTCTATAGTGTTCTCGATACAAAAGGGGCTTATCTAATGTTAAGCAATTCTAACCCAAAAGTAACAAATAACAATGATAATTTCTTTGAAGATATCTACAATGGATATACTTTAAATGAAGTATATGCTAACAGATTTATAAATTCAGATGCAACTAAAAGAGGTGCTATATCTGAATTATTAATAACTAATTATGATAACAGTCAATATAATACAGTTGATTATTTTGCAGGTAATAATATAATGAGGCAAGTAGCAACAGTATAACGAAAGGGGTAAATAAATTTGATAAAAGGCGGTAAAGGTGGAGCTAATACAAAAACAGGATTGGCTTTTGAAGGAAAAACAAGTTTAGCTAAATTTTTAGCATTACAAGAAGGATATAAAGTTGAGGACAGTAATGTTTACTATAACAATGAATTGGTTGCTAGAGTTTTCAGCAAGCATAAGTTTTATACTTTTTTAGAAGAATATAATATTAAATGGGATGAAATATTATCCAAAAAGTTGCTCCCTGATGATTGTATATTTGTAATTGTAAATAATACTCTTTTTATTATAGAATGTAAGTTTCAACAGGTCGAAGGTTCTGTGGATGAAAAACTACAAACTTGTGACTTTAAGAAAAAACAATATCAAAGATTATTATCACAAGCTAATATAGAAGTAGAATATATATATCTTCTTGGAGAGTGGTTTAAAAATCCTAAATATAAAGATGTTTTAGATTACATCTTAAATGTTGGTTGTCATTACTATTTTGAATATATACCATTATTAAAATTAGGACTACCAGTCCCTGAACAGAAAGGGGCAAAATAACATTGCGTATTAAAAAAGAACCTGAAGATTTTAAAATGCAAGCCACTACAATGTGGTCATTTCCCAAAAGAGGCACTTGGGCAACTCATAAAGGAGATTACAGAGGGAACTGGGCTCCTGAAATACCTAGAAATTTAATACTAAGGTATTCTAAGGAAAATGATGTTGTATTAGATCAATTTGTCGGTAGTGGTAGTACAATGATAGAGGCTAAGCTGTTAAATAGAAAAGGAATAGGAATTGATATAAATAAAGAAGCTCTCACTATAACTAAACAAAGATTAAAGTTTGACTTTGAGCTAGAACAATATACTGAACCAATATTATATTTAGCAGATGCTAGGAAACTCCCTAGAGCAATTAAAAATGAAAGTATAGATTTAATATGTACTCATCCTCCTTATGCTAATATTATTAAATACAGTGAAAATATTGAAGGAGATTTATCACACTTAACTATAGAACCATTTTTAAATGAAATGACTAAAGTAGCTAAGGAATGTTTTAGAGTACTTAAAAAAGATAAGTATTGTGCAATACTTATAGGAGATACAAGAAAAAATAAGCACATAGTACCGCTAGGGTTTAGTGTAATGCAGAAATTCCTAAATGAAGGCTTTGTGCTAAAGGAAACAATCATAAAAGAACAACACAATTGTAAGGCAACTGGCTTTTGGTATAAAAAGAGTATAGATAATAATTTTTTACTCATAGCACATGAGTATTTATTTGTGTTTAGAAAGCCATGAATAAGGAGTAAGTAAATGTATGAACATCTTAAAAAAGAAGACTTAATACGAGAAATACTAGAATTAAAAAGAGAAAATTCAATATTAAAGGAAAAACTAAATGCTAACAATATAGCTAAAGTAGAAGATGTGGAACCATCTCCTACTTTAGCTCTTTCAGAAGCGGAAAAAATAAAAATATTTATGGAACTGTTTGGCGGCAGAAAAGATATTTATGCTAAAAGATGGGAAAGTTTTAAAACAGGAAAATCTGGGTATAGTCCAGTATGTAAAAATGAATTTAGAGAATATAAATGTCAAAAGGGAAAAACAAATATAAAATGCAGTGATTGTGTTAATAGAGAACTACTTCCTCTTACAGAAAAAGAAATAGAAAAACATTTAAAAGGGGATATGATTGTTGGTGTATATCCATTACTTCCAGGAGATAATTGTAAATTCTTAGCCATAGATTTTGATAAAAAGACATATGAAAAAGATGTAACTGCTTTTGTATCAATAGCAGAAGATTATAATATACCTGCATATGTAGAGCGTTCAAGATCAGGAAATGGCGCACATGTGTGGATATTTTTCAATGAAGAAGTGCCAGCCTATCTTGCAAGAAAAATGGGAACTATACTTATAACTAAAGCAATGGAAAAAGAAGAAATAAGCTTAGATTCTTATGACAGGCTATTCCCAAATCAAGATATTATGCCTAAAGGTGGTTTTGGAAATTTAATTGCACTACCATTTCAAAAAAATGCAGTAAGCAATAGCAATACAGTATTTGTGAATAAATATTTCGAACCATATAAAAATCAACTAGAAATATTGTGTAATATAAAGAAAATGAATATTACTACCATATCAGATTTTGTTTCAAAATATAAATTAGAAGATTTTGAAGAGCCTATAACAGACAGTGATAATGAAGATATTATTCCAAGAACAAATATAATGGATACAATATTTGAAAATAATGTAGAGTGTATTTTAGATAATGAAATATATATAAAGAAATTAAAATTATTACCTAATGAAGTTACATATCTAAAAAGGCTAGCAAGTTTTACCAATCCTAGATTTTATGAATTACAGAAATTAAGAATGCCTGTATACAATACACCTAGAATCATTACCTGCTTTGATGAAGATGCTAGATTTTTAATACTTCCAAGAGGAGTATTAGACGATATACAAGACATATGTGATAAAAACAATACAAAACTAATAATAAAAGATACTAGAGAAAGAGGTCAATATCAAGAATTCAAATTTAAAGGCAAATTAAATTCTAAACAAGAAACTGCTTTAGATAAATTAATGCAGTATGACAATGGTGTATTATCTGCCGCTACAGGTTTTGGCAAAACAGTTATTGGTGCTAGTATCATAGCAAATAAACAAACTAACACCTTAGTTTTAGTGCATAGAAAACAAATATTAGATCAATGGAAAGAAAGATTACAAACATTTCTAGGTATAGATAAAAAAGAAATAGGTCAAATGGGCGGTGGCAAAGATAAACAAAATGGAAAATTAGATATAGCACTACTTCAAACATTGTTTAAAAAAGATAATATTGATGCAATAATTAAAAATTACGGACTGGTTATAATTGATGAATGTCATCATATATCAGCATTTAGTTTTGAACAAGTATTAAAAAAAGTTAAGGCAAAAAATGTTTATGGCTTAACTGCTACTCCTATAAGAGCAGATGGTTGGGTTCCAATAATCTACATGCAGTGTGGAAAAATCAGACATAAAGTAACTAGTAGAGAGTTAAAAGGATTTAAAAAAGTTGAACATGAAGTTATCGTAAGAAAAACAAGATATGAATATTTTCCACAAGAAGAAACAAATAAGGTTATAACTGGTGAAATATATAATGACATGGTGAATAATTCATATAGAAACAGCTTAATCGTAGAAGATATTAAAAAATGTATAGATGAAAAAAGAACTCCTTTAGTATTAACCGAAAGAATTGAACACTTAAATGTTCTAGAAGAAATGTTAAAAGATGAAAATGTTGAAATAGTTAAATTCAAAGGAAGTATGGGCAAAAAACAAACAGTATTATTTTATGAGAGTTTAAAAAAAGCAGATGAAAACAATATAACCAGAGTAATAATTGCTACATGTAGTTCAATAGGAGAAGGTTTTGATGATTCTAAATTAGATACATTATTTTTAACAATGCCTATATCATGGAAGGGCAGAATTATTCAATATGTTGGAAGATTACATAGAGATCATGAGGGTAAAGATAAGGTAACAGTTTATGACTATGTTGATAATATGAAATTGTTAAATAAGATGTATGAAAAAAGAAAGAAGGGTTATAAATTAGCAGGATATACGGTTAATGAATAACCCATACTCTCTCCTTCTCCCTGCTTTTGACCGCAAAATGACTGCAGATGTACTGCACTTGGATGCATTTAGATGCACTTTTTCTAAACATAACACCAAAAAGCACAGTAAATCCACAGTCGTTTATCGCTACAGTTGTAACCAATTATACTCTATTGTAACATAGAGGCACCTCACACATCTAATACTGCAAAAGCTTGATCATCGGTTCAAATCCGATAGGCACCTCCATAATTTGAAAGGTTCAATACCAATAGTTGGAGTAAGATACTTAAAAAAGTATTTTGCACCAGCTTTTTTTAATTGGTTCAAAAAGTTTTACTAAAAATAAAATGATATTATAATAATGGAAGATTCAATTAAAAAATTACTAGTTAACGGTTTCCAGCAAAGTAGCCTCTGGAGTATAATATAGCTTTTAAAAAGGTGAACGACAGCCCTTTGAGGTCCATGGAGTCTTCGGAGGCTTGGAGGAGCCTTTTTAAAAGCTGTATTATACTCCAGAGGCGGAAATTTCAGGCTAAAGTTTTAACCAGTAACACTAAAGAAGGTAAATTAAAAAAAAAGCTTGACATTCAAGTTGCTTTAAGGATTATGCTAGTATTATGTGAAGAAATAAAATTTGTTTTTTATTTTCTAATCCAAATGAAGGGAGTTAAAATAACTATGAAAGAGTCTTTATCTATTCACGAATTCTCTAAATTTTCTGGGATTAAATCTTCTACTCTACGTTACTGGGATGACATAGGGTTATTTTCTCCAGTTAAACGAGATAAAAATAATTATAGATCCTATTCCCCACAGCAAATTACCTCCGTTAACTTAATTGCTGTTTTAAGCTATTTAAGGCTACCATTAAATGAAATCAATAACTTGAAGCAACAAAGAACTCCTAAATCAATTATAAATTTGCTTGAACGACAGAAAAAAATATTAGATGCAGAACTACAAAAATTGACTGAAATGATATCTGTAATAACTACTAGATATGAATTAATAAATGATGGAGCTAACTTACTTTTATTTTTAACAGATAACTCATGGGATGGCACAGGAAGGGTTTCTGTAATGCATAAAAACGCTTATTCATTTATTCTAGGTCCAGAAAATAAATGGAAAAAAGATGAACCGTTTTACGAACCCTTTATGCATTTTTGTGATAATGCAAATAATTCTCATATAAACCTTAATTACCCTATTGCTGGATACCATGAAGACATGGAGTCATTTTTAATCGCTCCTGGAATGCCTAAACACTTTTTTTCAATGGATCCAAATGGAAATTGTAAAAGCAAACCCGGAAAATATCTAACTGGCATTGCTCGTGGTTATTATGGCGATTTTGGTGACTTGGCGGAAAAAATGGCAGCTTACGCAAAAGAAAACCATCTTAATATTAATGGCCCAGTGTATTCGATTTATTTACATGATGAAATATGTATTAAAGATCCTTCTAAATATTTAATACATGCTTATGTAGCTATTTCCGAATAATATAAACAATTTGTAAATTTATCAAAATTATTTATAACGGTATAAGAGTGGATATATACCTTTAAACTATCTAGCGTAATAAAACTCTAGATCTTTTCCTTGTTTTTTATTAAACTATTATATCCAATAGCTATTACTGCCGCAACAATTAGCAAGAACGATATTGCTTTCCAAAAGCCACTTTCCAGCAATATTACTGCAAACATACCTAGTCCCGCACTTATTCCATACAAAATAAATACTGCCTGTTTTTGTGTAAATCCTTTTTTCATTATTCTATGATGCAAATGCCCTGCATCTGGCTTAATTATGGCCTTGAAAGATCTTTCCTTTATAACTCTCCTAAATATTGCCCATAACGTATCGAATACTGGCAACGCTAAAACTATAAGTGGTGCTACAATTACTATAAGTGTATATGTTTTGGCAACTCCAAGTATTGATATAATCGCTAATGAAAATCCTAAAAAGTTAGAACCCACATCCCCCATAAAAGTTTTTGCGGGATTAAAATTAAATGGTAAAAAGCCTACCAAAGATCCAAGTAGTGCTGTTATTAACAATATAGCAATAAGCGGTGAACCATTTAACGTAAATATTATTAATAGTGAAACGCTTGAAATTATTGCAATCCCTGAAGATAATCCATCTAAACCATCTATTAAATTAATAGCATTCGTTACTCCCACTATCCAACAAATTGTTAATATTGTTGAAAAGGCTCCATTTAGACCTACTTTATATAAAAATGGGATATTAAGATTCCCTATTCTCACTCCTGCCCACACTGCAATCGAAGCGGCAATTATTTGTGCAAGTAATTTTACTAATGGTGAAACATTATGTATATCGTCAAAATAGCATACTATGCCTAAAATAAATGCCCCCAATAAAAAACCACATAACATTTGATAATTCGAAGCTAAATCAAACTTTCCTTCTATTGACATTACTATTACTAAATAACTCATAGATACAATAAATCCTATGATTACTGCAATTCCTCCAAGTCGAGGCATTGGAGTTTTATTAATTTTTCTTTCGTCATTTGGCATATCAACTGCACCAACTTTTTTTGCTAATTTTATTGAATATGGTGTAAAAACAAATGCTGTAATAAGTGCCAATAAAAATGCTATTGCTATATCTCCCCACACGTCTCCTCGTCACACTCCTTTTTCCCACGTTTTCGCAAATACTTTTGGGGACCATTTATTTGAAATTTTCACTCTCTATTTCCTCAATCATTTTTAACCTTTCTGCATGTCTTCCACCTTCAAACTCAGTTCCTAACCAGATTTTCACTATAGGAATAACTTCTGTTGAACTTATTTCACCTGCTCCAAGAGCCAAAATATTACTATTATTGTGCAATCTTGAATATTTAGCAGCTGTTTCACTCGAACATACAGCACACCTAATACCTTTAAATTTATTTGCTACTATAGACATTCCTAACCCTGTACCACAAATTAAAATTCCTTTTTCACATTCGTTTTTTTGTATGCTTAATGCCACCAATTTTGCTTCTTTTGGATAATCTGTCCTTTCTTCTGAATTAGTTCCAAAATCTATATATTTAATTTCATTTTCATTAAAATATTTTTTTATTCCCTCTTTTATTTTATAACCTCTATGGTCTGATGCTATTGCTATCATAACTACCTCCTAATCTTCCATTAATATACCACAAAATTATATAAAATACAATTAAATTTCACCCTTGTTTTTTTTCAAAATTAATGTTATATTTATTTTATTAAAAAATATCAATATATAGAGGAGGTTTTTTTCATGATAATAGGAGTACCAAAAGAAATAAAAAACAACGAAAATCGTGTAGCTATGACACCAGCAGGTGCATATGAACTATCTGAGCTAGGACATACAATAATAGTAGAAGATTCTGCAGGATTAGGAATCTCAGTAACAAATGAAGAATATAAGGCAGTTGGAGCAGAAATCGCAGATAAAAAAACTTTATTCAATAAAGCAGATTTAATTGTTAAAGTAAAAGAACCAATAAAAGAAGAATATGATTATTTCAAAAAAGGACAATATTTATTTACATATTTACACGCAGCAGCAGATAAAGAATTACTCGAATTCTTAATTGATAAAAAACTTACATCTATCGCATATGAAACAGTAGTCGCCCCAGATGGTTCATTACCATTACTTGCCCCAATGAGCGAGGTTGCAGGAAGAATGTCTATACAAGTTGGTGCAACTTTATTACAAAAAAATAATGGCGGATTAGGAATTCTTTTAGGTGGAGTACCTGGCGTTTCTCCAGCAGAAGTAGTAATTATTGGTGGCGGAAGCGTTGGAACAAATGCTGCAAAAACAGCATGTGGAATGGGTGCAAAGGTAACAGTATTAGATATTTCTAAAAACAAACTTGTATATTTAGACGACATATTTGGTGGAAGAATTACAACATTAATAAGCAATTCTTTCAATATATCAGAATCGGTTAAAAAAGCAGATTTATTGGTTGGTGCTGTATTAATACCAGGTGCAAAAGCACCTACATTGGTAACGGAAAAAATGGTTAAAGCCATGAAAAAAGGCTCTGTAATAGTGGACGTTGCTATAGACCAAGGTGGATGTGTAGAAACAATAGATAGAGTTACAACACATGAAAATCCATATTACGAAAAACACGGTGTTATACATTATTCTGTAGCCAATATGCCTGGAGCAGTTGCTAGAACTTCTGCATATGCATTAACAAATGCAACTTTACCATATATGAAAAAGTTGGTTTCAGAAAACATTATAAATAGTTTACTTAAAAATCACGATTTATTATGTGGGTTAACAACGCATAATGGAATGTGTACAAATGATAAAGTGGCTGAAGCATTGGGAGTTGAATATGTAGAGGCAAAAAAAGCTTTAATATGACTTGTTTTTTAATATGAAATATGGTATACTAATGATTAGTCAATTTAATTTACATGTAGGAGGTGCTTTTAAATGGCAAAGTGCGAAATTTGCGAAAAACAACCAAGCTTTGGAAATAAACTTAGTATTACTCGTTCTCACATTAGTAAAAGAACTAGTAGAACTTGGAAGCCCAATTTAAGAACAGTAAAAACAATTGTAGATGGGCAACCTAAAAAAATAAAAGTGTGTGCAAAATGTTTACGTTCAGGAAATATAGTAAAAGCATAATTTTGAAGGTGTCTCGGACACCTTCATTTCTTTATGTATTAATCTTTCACTCTAAATAAAAACTTTATAAATCCCCTTAAAAATCTAGGAGCTTTTTTTACAACAATCTTCATACCTATACACTCTCCTTTTTAACAAGATAACCATGTTAACCCAATAGCCACTATAATAATACCCATTAAAAATAGCCAACCTGATATTGGAAGCAATAATACTAACAACATTCCTAATCCAAGCCCTATTAGACATACTGCTATGGTCTTTTTGAATAAATGGAACATAATGTATTACCTCCCTTTATATCATTATATTATGCAATTTTAAAAAAGTTCTATAAATAATACATAATTTCGTAGATTTTTTTCATAATATATATGTAAACGTTACTATTTAATGCTTTTTTGCAAAATAGCTTGTAGTGGTTAGTATATATTTTTAAAAGGCGAACGACATCCCTTTGAGGCCCAAGGAGTCTTCGGAGGCTTGGAGGAGTCTTTTAAAAATATATACTAACCACTACAAGCGGACATTTGGGACGAAACCGTTAAGTAGTAACATGTAATAATATGATCGAGGTGAAAATTTTGACAAATATAAATTGTTCCTCAAATTGTATTTATCAAAAAGATGGGAAATGTTATTTTAATGAAACATCCTCTACCACTTTAACTCCAAACGTTAGTTGTGCTTATTTTAGTAAACGTGAATAAAGTAAGTGCTAAATCCATTTTGCCTAGAGTAATCACATGAAGTTCCCCTAGGACAAACATGAAATCTGCCTCTACTTCCAATATTTACCTTTGATTTTAGCATCCTACTTATGTTAACATAAGTATATGGATGTTTATTTGTATTTTAGGAGGAACATTTATGTTAAAGTTGCCAAAATTACCAAAATGGTTTACTGATATCTTTAAAGATTTAGATAAGAAAATTTTTGAGTTTATGAAAAAAGGCTTTGCTCTTTCATATTTTATAGGCATTATATCAGTTCTGCTTTTGGTTATATATAAGAATTCATACATATCATACGATTTTGTTAATATTTCAATTATACTTTTCAGAATGAGTATATTCTTTTTAGTACAATTTTTTGTTTGCGGAATCGCAGTAAATAAGATATGCAAAATGCATTAAAATTTTTATCCCCTTAGCTTCACCACTGCATCCTTTAACACTCCCACAACATAGTCAATTTCTTCTCTTGTATTTTCTCTACCAAAAGTAGTTCTAATTGCAGCCCCAGCTAATTCATTCGGAAGACCAATTGCATTTAACACATGAGATGGGCGTATTTGTCCAGTATTACAAGCAGAACCTGCCGACACGCATATGCCTCTTCCCCCTAATTCCTGAATTAATTCTTTTCCTTTAACATTTTCAAATGATATGTTCATATTCCCTGCTAATCTATTAAACCTATGACCATTTATCTTTATATTTGGTATCTCTTTCTCCACTTTTCTTGTATAATATTCTCTTATATCAATAAGTTTTCTATTATATGCATAAAAATTATTATACACACTTTCAATAGCTTTTCCAAGACCTACAATACCTGGTACATTTTCAGTCCCAGCTCTTTTATTACTTTCATGGTGTCCGCCATCTATTAATTTGCTAAACTCTACACCTTTTCTAACATACATTGCGCCTATTCCTTTGGGTCCATAAAATTTATGAGCAGACATAATTAATGAATCTATATAACTCCTTCTAACATCTATTCTTATATTCCCAATTGCCTGTACTGCATCTGTATGAAATATTACGCCTCTTGCTCTAGCAATCCTTCCAATTGTTTCAACTGGTTGAATTGTGCCTATTTCGTTGTTTGCATACATTATACTTATCAATATAGTATCTCTGGTTATGCTATTTCTCAACTGTTCCAAGTTTACAACGCCATCGGAATCAACATCTAAGTAAGTTACTTTTATACCCTCTTGTTCTAAAGTTCTACAAGTTTCTAGCACAGCATTATGTTCTATTTTTGAAGTTATAATATGGTTTCCTTTATTCCTATTTGCCTTTACTATTCCTTTTATTGCAAGGTTATCTCCCTCACTACCGCCACTTAAAAAATAAATTTCATTTGGTGTTGCATTAATTGCCCTTGCTACTTTTTTTCTTGCATTTTCTATTGCATTTTTTGATTGTACGGCAAGAGGATATAATCCAGATGCATTACCATACATTTTATTAAAATATGGTAGCATTTCATTTACTACTTCCTCACTAACAGCCGTTGTTGCTGCATGATCTAAATATATTATTTTATCCATTTTCTTAAAAACCTCCTGATATATAATATTAGTTTTGTTCAAATTGTTGCCAGTTAATGGTTTTCTCTAAAATGTCCGCTTTTGGTGGTTAGTATATGTTTTTAAAAAGCTCCTCCAAGCCTCCGAAGACTCCATGGGCCTCAAAGGGCTGTCGTACGCTTTTTAAAAACATATACTAACCACCAAAAGCTACTTTATTAAAAAAATTTCTAAGATAATACCATAAGTACATGAAATAGCACGAGTGGCGGTAATATATCTTTTATGTGATTGTCGTTACCAGTTAACACTTTTCAGCAAAGTAGCCTCCTTAAGTATAGTATACGCTTAAGTACATGGAATAGCGCGAGGTGTATGTATATCTTTTTAAAAAACTGCCCGACAGCCCTTTGAGGCCCATGGAGTCTTCGGAGGCTTGGAGGGAGTTTTTTAAAAAGATATACATACACCGGGAGCGGACTATTTTAATTG
>WRFS01000016.1 GCA_009778695.1 Oscillospiraceae bacterium | reverse complement strand
TCTGGGATATCATGCAGAGCTATTGCTATTGCTAGAGAATAGCCCAATACCGGCGACACATCAAAGCCAGAACCAATAGCTAGTCCGTTCAGGAAAATTGTGTATGGCTAACCCTATACCCACTACAATTCCTGTTCTCAATAACGAATTCACTTGTACATTAGTTTTTTTGCTGTATCTGTATTTGACCATATTGTCACAAAAAATCATCATTGCCACTCCAACAAGTATTGCTATAATAATGTTAAAGATATTAGAGATTTCTATTGCCTTTGGAATCAATTCAAAACATATTATTGCAATCATTAAACCCGCCGCAAATTCTAGTACAAAACTTAAAAATTTATTTGAAGTGGATTTAAAACTTATTCCTATAACTCCTCCTATTGTAGTTCCAAATGTCCCAAAAAATAAACTTATTAATGTTGTATTTAATAATATTTCCACGTTGTTACCCCCATAAAAAATATTATTCTTCATTAATAAGTTTAATACAAAAATTATTTTACACTTGTTAAAGCTTTTTTATAATTATAGTTTCGTAGTTGAAATATTAAACGATATTTATTGTGGATAGCTCCACGCCCTGCATATTACAAGTTTTCATATTGATGGTTTTCCCTTTAATTGCATTTCGTGCTGCATAATTACCTCCATTTCTTCGCTTATACTTTTCTTTGTATCTGATTTAATGCCTCTTTTACTTCATCAACACTAATTCTATATTCAGAATTGTAAATATATTTATCCTGCATATAGTTGAAATCCTTTAAAAACTCCTCATTATATTCCATATTAAAATATCCAAAGTCTTTTATTGCAATCTTTTCATCCACTCCACCATACCTAAATGTTTCTTCTTTTCTTTTATATCCAACTATTTGATTAAATTCTCCTTTATTTTCAAATAATTTCTGAATTTTATCTTGCCTCATTAGTATTGTAATATCATATAAATGCTTTGCTAAATCCACATATTCTGACTTTGCAAAATATAGTTGTGATGCAAATAATTTGTCTATAAATATTCTTTCCAATTTTTGAGTTATAATTTTAAATTTACCTATATTAAACTCTTTCTCTAATATTGATTTCTCTTGTTCACTTGCAAATTTATATATAAGTGGTTCTACTATACAAATTTCAGTTGGTTCACTTACTGTAAATGATGTAGCCTCTACTTGCACTTCTCCTGCTTTATGTAATGGAATATCAGCACCCTCGAATGCAGAATTGTATTTATAAAATGCTGTTATACTCTTAGACATTCTCTGATCACATTTATCTTTTTGTAATTCCAGCCCTTCAATTTCATATCCTAGTGCTGATTTCTCTAATCTTTTCTTATTGCTTGTTTTAGAGTTCCCTTCGATTACTTCTACAGTTAAATCAATATCTTCAGAGAATCTATTCATATTATCTATCATTTTATATAATGCCGTTCCGCCTTTAAAATATGCCTTTAAATAATCTTGATTTTTTGCTAACTCTCTTAAAACTAAACATACGTAATAATCTTTCTCCAATAAATCATCTGGAATATTCGTATTCATTTTTATTGAGTTTATAAGATCTATAAATTGTTCCTTTTGTAAATGTAAATACATAAAAACTCCTATCTTGCAAGAATCCACAACTTATTTAACGCCTTCTTGTTGTTTGTTTCTCTTGCATATTTTAATAACTTTTCAAAATTTAATTTATATTCTTCTATATAGTTATATAGTATTTCTTCTTCATTCTCGACTTCCACATGTATTCTATCATTATTTGCTAAAATATCCAATAATTGCAAATACATATAATTATCATTTGTTACTTTTATTTTAGGTTTTCTAATAACAACATTATATTTATCAATTTCATATTTATTATTATTAGGACAAGCATTTGTTGCTATATCCATATTTCGTGGCACCTGCGTTGTTAATCCCATTAAATTAAAAAGCTTTGCTCCTGTTACATATCCTTTCATATTTCCATCTTTATCTATTATATATTTATATCGTCTAATCTTATGAAATGGTGGCACTGTTTCTCTACCCCAAATGGTCATTGTAGGTTTATAATATATTCCTTTTTCCGCCTGTGCAATCTTCTTTTCTTTTTTTAGTCTATTTAAAACCGCTTTTACATTATTAAATACCTTTGTTAGGTCTTTCCCATTATAAAAAGTAGCCACATGTTTTTTTACATCTTCAATAAAGATTGGCTCATCATTTTCTATGATATCTATATAATTCAAAACAATATTATAACAATTCATATTTCTTTGCCTCTTTCACAGTATTACTTTGTAGTGATATTTTTTATTATTATTTCACAATATAGTAATATTATACGCTATAAAATTATTTTTGTCAATTAACGCTTACTAATTTTTCTATATCAATTTCTATTTTAGTATCTTGTACTTTCTTTATGTCTCTAAAGATTTCTTGCATTTCTTTTGTATGTTCCAAAAAATAAACTTATTAATGTTGTATTTAATAATATTTCCACGTTGTTACCCCCATAAAAAATATTATTCTTCATTAATAAGTTTAATACAAAAATTTTTTTACACTTGTACAGCCTTTATCACAAGCCTTTTGTTAAAATTATTTGTACAACATGTAATTAAAGTTATTTCTCTTTTTGTTGAATCTGTGGTCTTTAAACAATCCGTTTCGGTTGGATTTATAATATAAGTATCATTTACTTTGTATGTAATTGTTTGCCCTGTAGCATCTGTAATTTGGATGCTATCTCCATTACCCAATTTATCTAGCTTATGGAACATTAATCCGCTAAGCATATTGTGTCCAATAATTACTACATTTCCAAAATCATTTAAATTTTTATCGCTCGAATATTTACAAATTGCTATATCTAATGAATTTTCATTAACATATTGAATAATTGGATACTGTATGTTAATTTTACTAATTTTTATAACGCCTAAAATCGTTTGTCCATCAATCTTTGCGGTTTTAGAAGTAGAAGTGTTCTTTTGTGCAGTTGTATTTTGAACACCTATATTTTGAACACCTATATTTTGAGTACCTATATTTTGAGTGCCTGTATTTTGAGTGCCTATATTTTGTGCATCTGCATCTTGTGCGCCTGTATTTTGTGCATCTGCATCTTGTACACCTGTATCTTGTACACCTGTACCTTGAGCACCTGTATCTTGAATACCTGTATCTTGAGCACCTGTATCTTGAACCCCAACATCTATTTGGTCAAAGAAACTTTGCACTCCCGCTGCTAATTTAGCATCTTGAACCGCTGCAACACTTTTATCATAAGAAAAAAGTGTAAAAACAGCCATTAATAAGGCAATTAATATTATAATATAAATAACTAATCTCTTTCTAATTATAATTCTCATTACGGTTTCCTTTTTTAAAAATTATCTCATATCCGATGGCAAAAATTGTAAGTGCAATTCCCCCAATTAAAATGTAATATTTATAAATATCAGATTCTCCTGTCTTAGGAATTGGAGTTGGATTTACAACTTCTTGATAAATATAATTTATTTTTTTGTCACTTTGTATATCTTCTATGCTAGGGTTACCAGGCTGTATTGCCCCACCATCTATCGTATATCCTTGATAAGTATAGCCAGGTATAGTTGATGGAACACCATCAAAATTATCTCCTGCATTTTTTGTTGTATCTTTACTAGGTACTAAAATAGTTCCATCTGGTGTTTGATAGTTTTCAGTAACCACATATGTTATCACTGGGTCTGGGTCTTTTTCATATGTATAAACTATATTATGGTTGTTATTTATATCAGAAAGACTAGGCATACCAGTTTGTATCGGTCCACCATCTATTGAGTATCCTGTTATGTGGTAACCTGGTATAGTTTCTACATTTCCAGAAAAATTGTCTCCTGGTTGTTTTGTAGTATTTACGCTAGGAATTAGAATTGCTCCGTCTGGCGTTTGATAATGCTCAACAACTGTATAATCTGGAGTTTCTTCAACAACTGTAGGAGCTGGAGTTGGAGTTTTCTTATATATGTATACTATATTTTGACTTCCTTGTATATTTTGAATACTTGGTGTTCCTGACTGCATAACGCCGCCATTAATCGTATATCCTTGATATGTGTAACTTGTAATATCTTTAACCGTTCCAGTAAATCCATCTCCTACATTTTTTGTTGTATCTACATTAGGTAATAAAGTATTTCCAGCAGTGTCTTGGTACTGCTCCGTTACTGTATATTGTATTTTATCATATATATATACTATATCGTGGTCTCCTTCTACATCCGCTATACTTGGTATTCCTTCCGTCATATCTCCGCCATCAAGCTTATAGCCTTTAATAGTATAATTTGCAATGTCTTGAACCGTTCCAGTAAATCCATCTCCTGCATTTGCTCTGGTATCTTTTTCATCCGCTAAACTCGTACCAGTAGTATCTTGATAATTTTCTGTTATTTTATAATTAATAGGAGTATAAATATATGTAATAGTTGTATTATCTTGAATATTTGTGATAGTTGGTGCAGTGTCAAGTACTATAGTCCCATTATCTATTTTATACCCTATTTGTTGATATTTAGGTAAAGTTTTAGGTGTACCAGTAAAATCATCCCCTACATCTTTTGTAGTATTTACATCTGGTGATAAAGTTGTTCCTGCCATAGTTTGGAATTGCTCTGTTATTGTATATTGGTTCTTTTCATATATATATACTATATCGTAATTTCCTTCCACATCTGCAATGCTTGGAGCAGTAGTTCCTGTTTGCTTAACACCATTAAGAGTGTATTCTTTAAGAGTATAATTTGGAATATCTTGAACCGTTCCATCAAATTTATCTCCTGCATTTGCTGTGGTATCTTTTTCATCCGCTAAACTTGTACCAGCAGTGTCTTGATAATTTTCTGTTATTTTATAAGTAATAGGAATATAAATATATATAATAGTTGTATCTTCTTGTACATTTGGAATACTTGGAGTGCTTGGTGTAACTATTAAAGAGCCTCCATTTACTTTATATCCTATTGGTTGATATTTAGGTACAGTTTCAGTAGTACCAGTTAAAGTATCCCCCGATTTTATTGTTCCTGTTTTGTCTGGTAATAATGGTGTGCCATCCTCTGTTTGATATTTTTCTGTTGTCGCATACTCTTTTAATTTTAAAACCGCTACAACATTTTTATCTGTATCCATTGTTCCCGTTACCGGGTCACTACCCGCTTGTATTTTGTCATATACATATGTTAATCCATCTATTGTAATATCTCCAGTTGGTGTAACATCATATGTCTCTAGTGTTTCAGTTGGGTCTGGCGTTGAATTCTCTTGATAATATGTTACCGTATCAAATGTTTGTAAATTATTTCCATTTTCATCTACATATTGTACATTCAAATCTGCTGATGCAACAATTGTAGAAGTAACCGTTCCAATTAAATTTCCATCTTTATCATAGATATCTACTAAAACATTATTTGTTCCAGCTTTGTCGACTGTATCTCCAAACTGATTTGGATCTGCATAACTACATGTATACCCATCTGGATTTCCCGTTGCAAAAATAGCTAATGTATCATCTGCTGGTGTTGGATCTCCAACATGTAGGTATTGTATTGTTGGTTCTACTATTAAATATAGTGATGCATCATCTACGAAGTTTCCTTGTGCATTTATACCATTTGCTGTTGAAATAGCTTGCATTTGGAAGTCCATAGAAGTTTGGTCAGAAGTAATCGGTAGCATGTAATATCCCATATGATTTCCCCATACTGCTTGCCCATCTGTAAGGTCTAGGTTATCTGATTGTTTTCCATCTACATATGGATACATTGCAACTCCATTTATATAAATGTGCATCGTGTCATCACCATTACGTCCCATATGCCATACGCCCCATTTGTATAATCCTCCTGGAACAGCGGCAACTTGTTGATATAATGTTGCTACAGAATTTGCATTAATTTCTGCAAACCAGTCTCCGCTATGTGCAGTAAAAGTAACTCCACCTGGAATGCCTGGTGTAAATCCACTCTGCCATACTTCTATTTGATTTAGACTGTCTGTTGTTTCCCAAGGTGCCACTCCACTTGGGTCTAAAAAGTTATTTTTAGGCGGTGTAACCATTGTTGCCGAATTATCTTCAAAGCCTGGATTTTGCACTAAATTTATTGTGGCATCTGGATTTATTGTGGCAGACGGACCTGTTGTGGCAGACGGAACTGCATAATTCTTTAAATTGAATGTATTTGTTATTAAAACCAAACACAATAAAATAGATGTTATAATTCGTTTTCTCATACTATATTCTCCTATCTTTATAGACTTTCTTTATAGCCTTAAGTTTAACAAATTGCAAGATAAAATTCAATAAGGTTATTTTCGAATTAAAAGTATTTTATTCCCTGGGAATTTACGGAAATAAAATATTTCAGCAAAAAATGCTGAAATATTTTATTTTTATTACATTTTTATAACATTTATATACATAAACCCCATATTTTCTACGGATTAAGCCATTCTATTGTACTTTCTTTACCAATTAGCATTACTCAAAGTTACTGCGGAATTAGCACCACACGAAAGCTGCTGCCGCCGATAGCATAGCCGATACATGACGTTCGAAGAGAAAATACCAGCACTTGCCCCGATGCCGGCAGCACCACCACGCTCGAAGAACGGACCCCCGTACGTACTAACGAAATGAGAGCAGTCTGAAAACCATCTATACTCGCCACTTATCCAAACCTCGTGCATTCCGTCACCTATATGTGATACGTCTACAGCAACACCTCCTATATTTGTAAAATCTGTTATAGTTGTTGCATAATAGTATGTGTTTGTACTATTGCTATATGCTGTTGCATATTTTGTACTATTTCCTCCTGTACTTGCAAAATCTGTTCCACTCTCACTTAAATAACTTGAATCTGTATAGTATATTCCAGAATATGCTTTATTAAATCCTGCTACATATTCCCATGTACAACCACTTAAATCATATATCCCACTTGTATTACCTGTCGAACTTTGGTTTGTATTTGTTTTATATGCTTCTCCTGCTCCCCCTCCTATTATCAATGATGAATTATTATTTGTTGTTACTTCTATCCCATTTCTTCCATATTGACTATGTGTTAAATATGCCACTGCTCCCCATTCACTATTTTTTTCTAAGTGACTATTGTAATTTGAATGACTTATACTGTTTCCATAATCAAGTGAGTTTTCATAACAATTTGCTATATTTATATATGTCCAAGCTATTACACCCGGCTTACTTACTGCCTTTACTGCAGTTGATAATGCTACATTTCCTATTGTTTCATTAGATGTATTTACATTTGTTCCAGCATTATCTTCCATACTCATTTCATATTTTGCTACCCATATTCCAGATATTTCACTATCCCATCCACCTTGGTTTACATTGTTTGTAAACGCTGGATGTATTATATATCCATCCGAGCTTCTTGTTATTCCACTTGAATCTGTTGTATAACCACTTGAACCAGATTTTGTATTTACACTTATAAATCTTACATCTATTTTTCCTGCTTTTGTAATATCTGTATTTACCCCTTGTTCCACTCCTGTATAATCTATTTTATATTCATATCTTGGTATCCATACCCAATAACTTCCGTCTGCTGTTTTGGCATTCGCCCATTTATTATTTGCATAATTATACCATTCTGCTTCTGTTGTTGGCGTTATCTCATTATTACTTGCATCCCATGCCACTGGTGTCATTCCAGACGCTAGTACGGGCGTATCCACTGTTCCATTCCAACTTCCATCTGCATTTCCCAAATTTACCGTTGGGGGTGTCACTGGTGGCGTTACTATATTGTTTACTCCTGTATCAGTATTTGTTTCTTGCTGGTTTGTTGTCGTATTTGTTGTCGTATTCGTTGCTACTCCTTCTACAGTTGTGGTGAAGTCTGAATTTATTACTGCTGTTCCTCCATCTTTTTCTACGGTTATGGTTCCATCTCCATTATCCGTTACTGCATATCCTTTTTCTTCTAGCACTGATGTAAGGTCAGTTGGCGTTGATGCATTACTATTAGCCTGCCAAAATTGCATTTGAGCATCTATTATATCCGTGTCTAATTGTTCTTTGTATGCTGCTGCATTATATTTATTTGCCGAACTTTGTACTTTCCCAATTAACCCATTACTACCTGTTAGTGCTCCTATTGCAACCCCTGCTAAAATCAACATTACGATTACGGTTATTATTAAAGCTATTAAGGTTATACCTTTTTCTTTTCTTATTAGTTTTTTCATTTGTTTAATCTCCTTCTCTTATTACATTTCTATTATATTATACTCCTGTGTGCCTAGACCGATTTTTTCTGCATGATTTAAAGTAGCCCTTGCTTTATCGAACAATTTAGAATTCGTTATTTTTTGTAAAGTATCAATGCATGCTGTATCTATTGCAACTGGGTCTGAAGATACAAAAATTCCCATATTAGGAGCAACCGACTCCATATGAACTCCCATACAATCACAACCCTTGGTTATATTAAATGCAAAGTTAAAGTAAATATTGGTTTTTCCCTTTGCCGCAGCATAAGCATGTTCTGCCAGCCTTTCAAAAAAGTTGTTAGCACCCCAATTATTAGTTATAGCACTAAAAGGACAAACCGTGCTGCATTCTGCACATCCTATACAAATATTAGGGTCTATAATAGACTTGCTGTCAATTGTTATTGCATTCACTGGACAATTCTCTTTACATATCCCGCAAGCAGTGCATTTGTCCGTTACAACAGGAATTGAATTTGAATGCTGATTTAGCTTTCCTCCACGAGATGCAAATCCCATTCCTAGCTGTTTAACTGCACCTCCAAGTCCAGCATTTTCATGACCTTTAAAATGTGCTAAAACGATATAACTATTATAATTTCTAAACTTATATCCTATTTTACATTTCTTGAAAAATTCCTTATTAATTTCTACATCTTCATACGCATTATCACTATCTCCATCTGCAATTACTATGTCTAAGTCTGTAAATCCGTGCTCTTTTGCAGTTTCAATGTGATCCTTGGTATGCGTTCTACTGCCTTTATATAATACGTTTGTTTCTATATAACAGGTATTAATTCCTTTTTCTTTAAGATACTTCTTTATGCCATCATAATTTTCTGGCGTAATAAATGTATCATTTCCTCTTTCTCCAAAATGTACCTTTAAAGGAGTTGTCTTTTCTAGTGAAATATTTTCTTTTTCAATAATATTCTTTAACATTTCATATGTTGTTTTATTTATTAAATCTTTATCTGAATAATCCTTAATCGGTTTAAAATACACATTTTTCATTATTGCCACCATTCCTTTCTAAAATATAAACTTGTTTAATTTTGTTCAAGCTTGTTCCCCTTTTAATTTTTCAGCTCTATCTGTTGCAATTAATGTCTCTATCATTTCATCAAGGTCTCCGTTTAAAAACGAGTCCATTTGATATATACTTAACCCAATTCTGTGGTCCGTTATCCTCCCTTGTGGATAATTATACGTTCTTATTTTCTCACTTCTATCTCCTGTCCCAACTTGTTGCTTCCTGGCACTTGCTACTTCATTTTGTTGTTTTGCTAATTCCATATCATAAAGTTTAGTTCTAAGCATTTTCATTGCACTTTCTTTGTTCATTGTTTGGGACCTTTCGTTTTGGCACTCAACAACTATTCCTGTTGGCATGTGCGTTATTCTTATTGCAGATGATGTCTTGTTAACATGCTGTCCGCCAGCACCTGATGACCTAAAAGTATCTATCCTTAAATCTGCATCATTTATTTGAACTTCAACATCCGCCGCTTCTGGAAGCACTGCTACAGTTGCTGTTGAAGTATGTATCCTCCCGCTAGACTCAGTATCTGGAACCCTTTGAACTCTATGCACTCCACTTTCAAATTTAAGTTTACTGTATGCTCCTTTTCCTGTTACCATAAATGTTATTTCTTTATATCCGCCAAGTCCTGTTGCATTCTCGTTCATTATTTCTACTTTCCATCTTCTTTTTTCTGCATACATGGCATACATTCTAAATAACGTACCCGCAAACAAAGCCGCTTCTTCTCCACCTGCACCAGCTCTAATTTCGCATATAATATTTTTTTCATCATCTGGATCTTTTGGAATTAACAACATTTTCAATTCTTCTTCTAATTTTGGAAGTCTCTCTTTGTTTTCCTCAAACTCAGCTTGTGCCAACTCCTTTAATTCACGGTCATTTAACATAGATTCTGCTTCTTCCATGGCTTGTTTTGCTTTTTTATATTCCCTATATTTTTGTACTATTTCTTCTATTTCAGCATGTTCCTTAACATATTTTTGCCATTCTGCTTGATTAGCAATAATATCTGGAGAACTAATTTTTTCTGTTAATTCATCGTATCTTTTTTCTACCTCTTCTAATTTCTCAAACATATGTGCCTCCCTTATTTATATAATGTTAACATTATACTATATCCGTGGCGGCATTGCAATATGCTTATCCTGAATAATTTAAGCCTATTTCCAAATAAATAGTTGATGGCTTATCATTAACCATATAAGTAAATTTCAATTCGACAGAAACCTGTTCTGCTTTATTAAACTTCAAAGGCACATTTATATTAAAAGCTCCGCACCTCACTAGGAGCTATCGTTGCTGGAATATCCGCTACTATGGTTCCATTTATAACCGTAGTACTACTTGGATTAACGGTATAACTAAATGTTCCATCCTTTATTGTAGAATTAGTAATATTTTTTATATTAAAACTAATTACTTCCGTTCTAGGCTTACCAGTCTTTATATTTATTTGATAATCAATAGTTGCACTATCTTCTGAAATTGCTTGAGAAAGGACCGTTACACTGCCATCACTTAAATTAAAGGTTGCAAAATTATCACTATCATCGCAGACAATAGCAAAAACATCATTTAACCTTTTAATTTTTTTATCAGTATCTTTTGAAAGCAAAAGAGCATAGCCTTTTATTGTAAAAGTTCCTTCAAGTACTGCATATCCAGTACCCATGCCTATAAATAAAATCACGATAATACAAAATACAATCAAAACACTATGATGTTTTTTAGTTCTTTTATATTTCATCCTCTTATTTTTCTCCTTTTAATATATATCTATATAAAACTCCATTCGTTATTACCGCAAATAACGACTCTTCCTTTTGCTTAGAAATATAACACAATATCGGCTTCGAAAGCTCTTCAGAAAGTTTAATAATTTCTTGAAAATCTTTAACTTCTATTGTTTCTTCTCCTCTAATTTGAAGCGGAGAGCTTACTTGAACTATTTTGTCTTGGCAGATTTTCAAAATTTTATTTAACTCTAATTTATACTCATTTCTTATAATATTAACCACCGTAGTCTGTTTCAAAACATATCTAATCACGAATAATGCAATTAGCAATAATACTATATCGAAAACAATCAATGGAGCACTAACCTCTTTAGTTGTATTCTCAGCCGCTTCTAGACCACCAGTTTTATCATCAGTTAATTTCCCTGAAACGTCAGTTGTTTTTTCACCGATATTTAAACTTACATCCGAAACATAATTTGCAGACAAATTTTTTCCATCTATAACGGTTTTAACATTAACACTAAGAAGCAATGCTAAATTAGATTTTAGCTTTATGCCCAAAGTTTGTTCAAATAATCTTATTTGTTCAATATAATCTCTCACATTTAATTTTAAATTCTCATCAATCTTTACATTGTCAGAATTTACACTTTCACTTTTAGGTTCTAGTAAAGTATATTGTTTATTTAATACTTCCTTATCAACTCCATCTTCTGTATACACACCCTTTAAAACAGCTGTTATTTTATATGTATAATCTATCTCAGTTTTGGTAGAACTTTTGTAATTATATCCAAAGTTCATATCAAAATTATCTAATAAATCCGTAACATATACTCGTCCCATCGGTATGTTATTAGGATCTACTATATTATTTTTTATTAATATATTATCTTTAATAAGATTAACGTTATAATTTAATTTGAAATTTGAATCATATGTATATATACTTTTCATGCTGGTATCATTTGAAAAAGCCACATTATAAATAGAGCCAATGGCAAAAACAATCATCAGCACAGATATGCTTAAGTAAAGATATTTAGCTATCCTATTAATTTTTTTCTTCTGTTTTTTTCTCATAAGAGTTTTCACTCCATCCTATTTTGAGAGATTTAACCATACAGCAGGGTATCCTACAAGGGGTATCCTAAATATTACTTTGCCAACAATCTGATTCTGAAAAACAGGAGCCGGGTCATTAACAAGATTGTTGTCTCCCTTTGTTATAAAATAAAGTCCATCTGACTTTCTTTGTATCTCAACTACTCTATGTACAAAACTTTTTATTTCAGTACTATACTCAACCACATCATTTATTTTTACTTTAGCCGGGTCAATTCTTTCTATTATTACTACATCTCCTATATTTATGTTTGGAATCATACTTCCTGTTGCAACAGCCACTGGTTTTATTGGAAAAATTCCGAATTGCAAACAAAATAATTACTATACACGTAACAAACATAGGAATCATTCCCTTAGGATTTAAATACACTATCTTCTTATTATTTGAAAAAACATCTTTTTTGTTTTTAATATACCTTATATATAAAAACAAAACTACTGGTATAGTGATATCTATAATAACAGTTACTATCCACGGATTATTCGGTAATACCGGAGACACCCATAATAATAATTTCGTACAAAAATCGTAAACTATAGCTGCAACATATGTTGAATTTATTGCAATATACGTAAACAAAATATTTTTTATTATTATCGGCAATATAACTGTTGATGTTTGTTTAAATATCGATGCTGGAGTGTTAAAATTACTTAACAGTATTAATGTGAAAGATTCAAATATTACAAATATTACTGATAATACAACTCCAATTTTTATTTTATCTTTTTCATAACAATTGTTAATTATTTTATATCTAATATATTCTTTAAATATTATTACACTTCCGAAAAATCCATAGGTTTGTCAGAAAACCACGTAATGTTGTTGCATATGGATTTTTCCCAAATGTAACAAAAAGTCCAGATAACAAGGTTATGGCAATATATGCTAATGCTGCTATAGCAGAATAATTAATTATTTCTTTTTTTAATTTCTTTTTATATATTCCCTTCATGAATACAAATAATATACTGGCAAGTATTATCCAAAAAAGTGGATTTATAACATACGAATATAATTTATTGCTAATAAAACTATGATTAATAGCAAAAAGGGTATAAATAGAAATTATTATAATTATTATAATATTGGCTATCCTTGACTTTTGCATAAAGTTCTTTATTTCCTATTACAAAAGATGCTACAGAATGCCATTCTACAACATCTTTTGTATTATAGGAAAAAGCCTCCTTAAATATTAAACATCTTGTGAGTAATTTGCAGTTATTGTAAATCCAACTGCTGCATTTATTACGTCTGCAGAAGTAGCATCGTCATTCCATTTCACTGTTACTGTTACTGTTTGAGTATCTCCTGAATTCAATGGAAATGTTGAAGTAGAATCTACATCTGGCGTAACTGTGATATCTATAGCATCTTGTTCTGCTTGTGTACCAGAAGTTTTCTCTACTTTAAATCCATCAATTGTTGCATTTGTACTTCCTTGATTTTTAAGAGTACAAGTTATTACTTTAGAGTCCCCTGGTGCATTCAATACGACATCACTTACTGTTACAGTTTGCCCATCATTTGAGATAGTTCCTGTATCAGTTGTAGTAAATCTTACATCAAAAGCGTTTGTTTTTGCTGTACCAGTAATATTAAGTACCCCTCCCAATGCAGCATATCCTATTCCAACTGCTACAAGTAACACTATTAATGCAATAACTACATAGTTTCTTTTTTTGCTTTTCATTCTTCGTTCCCCCTTTTTAAATTTTTTTAAATTTATGTACCACATCATAATATCACAAAAAACAAATTTTGGTAGTTTTTTGCTTAAATTGCAATACAAACTTAATATTTTTGTAACATTTTGTCTAAATGTAATATAAATTTAACATTTTTGTAATATTTTATTGGACCTTTTGTGATATAATCAATATGTTTACTTGTAATTAGATTTATTACATTTGAAAGGAATAAAAATTAATATGCGATTAACAAATAAAAGTGTAGATTTATTGAATAAAAAAGACCTTGAATTTCTAGATAGTTATGAAATGGAAATAAAAGAGCTTCAAAATAAATTAAATCTCCAAAAAAATAAAAGAGAAAAAGTTTTAACTGTTATCGATAAGGTTGACCCGACTACTACAAATGAGATTTTGAATACTATTCAAGAAAATATAAAATTTTTGAGTTTATTAAAAAATGACTTGCAAAATTTACAACCTAACATTGTTGATTTTATGATAAAATTAAATTATGGCTCTGATTCGAAAAGTGAAGAGGCAGAATCAATTCAAACCATACTAGATAATATTTCTGAAGATTATACTAGTGTTGAAAATAAAGTATCTATAAACGATACTAAAATTGATGCTTTCATTAATTCAAACATCCATACAGAAGAATCATCTTTACCTCAAACGGCTCAAAGCACTCATTCTAATGAGGTTATTGAAGAAAATAATATGCTAATTATTTCCGAAAAGGACAAAACAGTTTTTCTTCCTTATACCCAGAATGATTTGCAAAAATATTTTGATAAGTTCCCAAAATCTTATAAGAATCTTACAGATGTTATACAAAAGCAATTTATATTGCCTTTAGAATATTTTAAACATTATTCAGTGTCTAGATTCAGAGAAGGGTATTCTTTAATGAGAAATAAGGAAGGGAAAACTATTCTTGATTCTTTAAAGTTTGGAATTAATTTAATGTTTCAAACAAATTTACATCCTGCTATAATCACTGCTTGCAGGACTGAAGATGATTTTAACGAATACTTAAATTGCTTAGAAAATGATTCAACAGAAGATTTTAATAAATTTATTATAAAATTTGAGATTGCCCCACTAAAAGTATGATTTTGCTTTGCTTTTTAGGTTATAGGAAATATGCTATTAGTTAACAGTTTAGTCTGAAATTTCCGCCTCCTTAAGTATAGTATATCTTTTAAAAAGGCTCCTCCAAGCCTCCGGAGACTCCATGGGCCTCAATGGGCTGTCGTTCACCTTTTTAAAAGATATACTATACTTAAGGAGGCTACTTTGTTGAAAAGTGTTTAATTGCAATTTGCTATAACTTTAAAAAACCCCTTACCAATTTTAGTAAGGGGTTGAATTATTGTTAATTTTTTAGTTACCTTCTTGAAGTCTCGGCTTTCTGCCATATTTCAACAGTCAACTTCCAAACTCCATTTTCTCTAACAACTCTGGTAGCAATTCGTATATCACTGCCAGTATTGTTAATGAACTTTAAGTCCTTGCTACCGTACGAAACAGTAGCTTCAGCCCATGATGGACAATAGTGCACTGGCAAAGAATGTTTGTGTCGTTCAACCACTTCAATTCCAGCCACTTTAGTCTCAGCTAATACTATTGCACCATGTAGCGTGCTAGAAAGTTGACAAACTCCGCCTCCAACACTTTTTACAACTTTTTTGTTGAGGAAACTTGGAGCATCTAAAAACCCCCGAGTTTTATCCCTACTTCCTACCACTTCGTTATACGAAAACATCTCTCCGGGCCTTATAATATGCCCCTCCAGAATTTCAGCTGCTAGTTTTACGTTGTGAATCTTTCCTGTTCCAGCTTTTCTCAAACTGGTAGAAAACTCGCTCCTCAACATCCAAGAAGATTTATGCGGAACCTGAACTGGTGCTGGTGCTGGTGCCGGTGCCGGCATTATTGCTTTTGGTGGTACAACAATAACTTTCGTACAGCCTCCTCCAAAACTCATGCAACACATTACAGCCACAATGACCATAATCACCCGCATAGTAACCTCCATTTAAAATGATTTAACAATTACTAAATAATTTTCATAACTACAATTATATCACCATTTTAAGATTACGTCAACCAAAAAATCATGTCGAAAAATATTTGGAATATTTATTATCATGTGATATAATAAACAAAAATTTTTATTGGAGGCTAGTATGAAAAAAATATTAATAATAACCTCATACATAACTGGACATGGGCATAAAAGCATTACAAATGCATTAGAAGCAGAATTAAAAACTAGAGAAAACGTAGACTTTAAATCTGTAGAAGGACTAGAATTCGCTGGAAAAGCAGGAGTGCAAATAGGAGAGTTATACGGTCCTGTTACACGTGGGTCTGCTAAACTTTGGAAGCTTATTTATACAACAGCTGGCAAAACTAAAAAATTAGAAAGCACCGTAATTAAAAATATTATAAAAAAGAAATTTTATGAAGAAGTCGCAGATTACAGACCAGATATAATACTTTCCGTTCATCCAATTTTCACATCAGCAATAGCAGATTTAATTAAAGAAAGAAATTTAAATATCCCATTTGCAATACTTATCAATGACTTAGTTTCAATCTCTCCACTGTGGATTGATCCAAGAGCAGATTTAATAATAGCACCTACTATCCAAGCTAAAATGTATGCTGAAAAAAACAACGTCCCTTCAAATAAGATTGTAGTTTTGCCTATCCCTATAAGAAAAGAGATATTAGATACAGCAAAAAATATTAATTCTATTGATGAAGAATTAATTAGAAGCAAAGAAAAAATTCATTTTCTTATAATGAGTGGTGGCGAAGGTTCTGGAGATTTAGAAAGAATTATACTTTCTTTATATAATATTGAAAACGCTCAAATCTCAGTAGTTTGTGGCAGAAATAAAAATTTACAAGAACTTTTAAGCAATAAATTTGCAGACCATTACGATAAAATATTAATTTACGGATTCGTTACCGATATAGAAGAATTGCTAATTTCACACGATATTGGAGTAGTTAGAGGAAGTCCAAATACACTAATGGAATGTATTAACTGCACGTTGCCAGTTATTGTAACAGCCACTCTCCCAGGGCAAGAAGAAGGAAATGTTGATTTTATATTAGATAATCATCTTGGATTATATTGTCCAGATACAAACAATCTAGCAAATGCAGTTGAAAGTTTATTAGCAAATAATATGGAAAATTTAATAAAAATAAAAAATAATCAATTTAATTTTAGGGATTTGCACACAACGGAGAAGATTGTTGATGAATTGTTACATCTCTCTTCTACCCTCTAACGCCTTCATTAGAGTTATTTCGTCTGTATATTCCAAATCACCACCAACGGGAATTCCATGTGCAATTCTCGTTACTTTTATGCCAAGTGGCTTTATTAACTTGGATAAATAAATTGCAGTAGCTTCCCCTTCAACTTTAGGGTTTGTTGCAAGAATTACCTCATCGACTTTTTCTGCTTGAATTCTTTGCAATAATTCCTTTATTTTTATATCATCTGGCCCAATTCTATTCATTGGTGAAATAGAGCCATGCAACACATGGTACATACCCTTAAATTCATGGGTCCTTTCCATCGCTACTACATCTCTCACATCTTCAACTACACAAATTATATTTGGTTGCCTCTTAACATTACCACAAATCTGACACGGATCCGTGTCAGATATATTGTAGCATTTTGAACAAAATTTTAAATTATCTTTAGCATTTTTTATGGCACCAGTGAATTCTTCTATTTCCTTTTCATCTGCATCCAATATGTGAAATGCTAATCTAACTGCAGTTTTGTGTCCTATGCTTGGTAGCCTTTCAAATGCTTCAACTAATTTTTGTATTGTTGGCGAATAATACGACATATTTTTGACCTTTCTTTTTTAATTCAACATTACTTAATATCTTCTAATACATCTCTTAAATTTTCTATAAATTGAGATAAACTAAATATAGAAAACACTAAACTGCGTTCATCTTCCACAAATTCCTCATACGATACGCCTTTTGTATATTTTATAGCATCATAACAATACTTAATCATCTTATTAATTACAATAATATCCTTTTCACTACTCATAAATTATCACTCCATGATTTACAATTTCATTATATATTTTAGAATCCTTTTTTACATCCATTGCTTCAATTAAATCTATTTTTTTCTTTAATTTTTTTTCCACCACCTCATATACAGCAAAAAAATTAAAACCATTTAAGACCCCTTCACTATCTATATAAATATCTATATCGCTTGCTGGTGTTGGATTTCCTTTTGCATACGAACCAAATAAAACTGCACGTCTCACTTTTGATTTTTTTAATATCGGTGTAATTTTTTGTTTTATTTCTGGTACGGAATAAACTTTATCCTTCATAATTCATCAATCCTTCTTTCTCCAATTATTATATGCTAAAAATGTACCTTTTTTACATCATACCTGGAATATTGTATTTACCCATCTTATCACTTTGTGCAGCATCAACTTTTCTCATTGCTTCATTAATTGAAGTTAAAATTAAATCTTCTAACATCTCAACATCTTCTGGATTAACTATTTCTTTTTTTATTTTAATTTCTTTTAATTGCTTGGTACCACTTACTTTAACACTTACGGCACCTCCACCTACTGTTGCCTCAAATTCTTGTACTGCTAACTCCTCCTGTGTTTTTTCTAAATCTGCTTGCATTTTTTTTGCTTCTTTCATTAATTGGTTTAGATTCATTCCTCCTAAACCACCCATTCCTGGAAATCCACCTTTCATTTTCCTCATCCTTTCTTTTTTTATTTGATTTTTAAAATTTTACTCTTCTATAATATTTACTTGCAAGTCTAACTCACTTATCAAACTTTCTGCATTAATTTTATCTGTTGATTTTTTATTATTGTCTTTATCTAGTAATTTTATTCGCATTTCTTTACCATATTCTAGGGAAACTAATCTTTCTAACTCTTTAATATTTCCTGGGCTTTCCACAATAGTTCTTCCAAATGAAGTTAGCCCATTTTTAAATTCTATGCCTATAATCATATCGTTTATTTCTATTGCATTTGTATTAATTAAATTAGTATACAATACTACCTTACCAGTATCCCTTAACTTATTAAGTATGTCTCTCCATTTTTCTACCTTTTTATTATCTTCTTGTTTTACCTCGGTTTTGGTTGCTTTTTCTTCTGCTTCTTTAGTGCTTGGACGAGCAATGCTCGCCCCTACAGCTTCCTCTATTTTCTCAGTGTTTGGATGGGCATGGAAGCCCACCCCTACATTTTCCTCGTTATCAATTTTAGTGCTTGGACGAGCAATGCTCGCCCCTACAGTTTCTTCTTTGTTAATTGGCACAGTTTTTTCTTCTTTGTTAACCGTTATAACCTCTTCACTTTTGACAATCGATTTTTTGTTTTCTTCCTTTTTTATAACTGGTATATCCGTATTGTTTAACTGGGTTTCTACCTTGTTTATTCTTTCTACTAATTCAGAAATATCTCCAGATAATGCTTTATTACACAATTTCATAACCCCTGTTTGAAAAATTATTTGCCTTTGATTGGACCATTTTATTCTATTTTCCAATTCCGACAATTCATATACTATACTTAATAATCTTTCATTTGCCGCTAATTCTGCCAATTCTGCAATGTTTGTCAATTCTTCTTTGTTGTATATTTCGAGATTTTTTTGAGATGAATGGGTATGAGTACCTGAATGTGTGGGATTTGGGTCGTCGGGGACGCCGACCCCTACCTTATATACTAATATGTCTTTAACATATTTTGTGATTTCCCATAAAAGGTTGCTCAGGTCTTGTCCTTCTTGTATCAACTCATCTGTTATACTTACAGCGCCATTAACATCATATTCTAATATGCTTTTGGTTAATTTATTTATATTTACAAGCTTTGGAATACCAACTAATTCTCTGACTTTGTCTTCCGTTACCTTGGCTTCCGTATCTTGAACGCATCTCTCCAATATACTTATAGCATCTCTCATTGCTCCTTCAGATAACACCGCTATTAATTTTAATGCCTCTTTAGTTATTTCTATCTTAGCATTTGAACAAATTATTTCTAATCTTTTTATTATATCTTCGACTGAAATCCTTTTAAAATCGAATCTTTGACACCTTGATAATATTGTTGCTGGCAACTTTTGAGGTTCTGTTGTTGCTAAAATAAATTTCACATGAGCTGGTGGTTCTTCTAAAGTCTTTAACAGTGCATTAAATGCCCCCGTTGAAAGCATATGTACTTCATCAATAATATACACTCTGTACTTTGCTTTGGCTGGCAAAAAATTAACCGTCTCTCTAATATCTCTAACATCTTCTACGCTATTATTCGAAGCTGCATCCATTTCTACAATGTCCGTTAAACTTCCGTTTAATGCTTCCATGCACATTTCACATTTGTTGCATGGTTCCCCTTCTTGCAAATCTAAACAATTTACTGCTCTTGCCAAAATTTTTGCAGCTGAAGTTTTTCCAGTTCCTCTGCTTCCGCTAAACAAGTATGCATGTCCAACTCTATTTGCCATAATTTGATTCTTTATAGTTTTAGTAATATGTTCTTGACCAACCATTTCTTTAAACTGAGTCGGTCTAAATTTTCTGTATAAAGCTGTATATATCAACTTACAATCCTCCCTTGAATTTTAACGTTACTGGTTAACGGTTTTCAGCAAAGTAGCCTTTGAAGTATAGTATAGGCTAAAGTTAACTTGTAACATCAATGCTGTCAACTTAAGCGGTATCCGTAGAGTATCAATGCTTTGCAGATGTCATTCTGAGACCTTCTACAGAGCCTAACTTGCGAAGAATCTACTATTTCAATAAAGATTCTTCGTAGGATAGCCTCTGAAGTAGGGCTCAGAATGACGCAGGCTGTATCATTATCTGTTAAGTTGACAGCATTGCTTGTAACATTAAACGACACAATGTATCTGAAATTTATTGAAACAGACACCCTTTAATAGAAGGTAGACCCCACACAAAATTACCTACTTATCGCTGCTTTCTCTCGAACCTGACGAGGTTCATAGGATTTTATTGAAGTATACCCTCTATTAATGGGTGTCCTTCTTACTTCGCTTGTTACTAAAACTCCGTTCTTTGACTATTTTTAACAGAGAACTATCATAATCTGCGAAGCATTACTTTACTTATTATATACTTTTGTTCTTTAATTTGCAATAGTGTAATAGTTTAATCACTGGAATTTCATCAATTATAACAAAATTGTATTATTCCAACTGTATAATCTTTTCTTTTAACTTTGATAAATCATAAATTGTTATATTTCCATCACCATTCATATCCGCTGCCTTTAACTCTAGTGGTCCTAATTAAACTAACCCCACTAATTCCATTTTGCACATAGAAACATCTAGTATTGTTAATTTTCCGTCACCAGTTAAATCTGTTGCAACTATCAAATTGTATATGGAATCACCTGTCTTAATTTGCATACCCGTTCCTACAAGTGCATTTCCGTCTGTTATTTCTTCTCCATTTTTTAATATACTATAATTGTCATTTATTTCTAAGTTTTCCTCTAACGTATTAATTGACGTCCCTAAATTAATTTGCGATATGTTTTTATTCTCATCTATTGTATATAACTTGGAAGAGACTGTCCCATCTGTACTTGCTGTTGCTATTTTAGTAAAAGCTTTTATACATATATTAGTATTTTTAAAGTCCTTATTTATATCTGTCATAAAATCCATTGCATACCCAATATAGCTTTGCCCAGCATTAGATGTCACATTTTCATACATTGGTAAATTATTACTTTCGGAAGCAATAGAAACATTTTCTCCATTTACGCCTATATATTCTACAACAACCGCAAAACTGTCTCCTGTCAATTTTACAGGTGTATCAAAATATATTCTATGATATCCAGGAGATAATATTTCATCCTTAGTTGGTACTTTTATTAATTTGCTTGAACTTATTGTTCCATCTTGACTATTTATGTATATGTTATATTTCATATTACAACAAGTTGATATCCCTACGGAAGTCAAATATTCATCTTCCAAATTTTGCCTCTTAAAAACATTTGCCCCATACAATGTATCAAAAAAACTGCCTTGTAAATACTGATTGGCCCCCAAATTATCGTATTGATATATATTACTGTAATCTACCTTACCAACGTTTATTATTCCAAATAATTCTTGCTCTATAAACATATCTTCATATGAAATATAATATGTACCACTATCTAACTCTGGATTATTTCCCCATGAACCTTGTACTAAATAAGCCCCATCATTTAAAGGTTTTGTTGGCCCTTTAAAATTATTCTTTGAAAAATTATCGTCCCAACCTATAATTGCTATTGCATGATCCGCTTCTACATTCCCTACATTTGCATTAGTTGCATAATATGCATGTTTAGAAAGATTATATACATTGTCAAATTTCGCCGCATACGTCGGAGCATATACTGCACCATTTTCAACTATTTGCTGCTTAATTTCATTCCTAATATTGGTAACCTGTTCTTCTGTATATGCCTTTCCATTTTCATCTGCATAAGTAATTTCATTCCCACTTCTTTGCTTATAAATACTTGGAATTTGAATCCAGTCATTTACGCTATAAACCGCTTGTTGCTTTATAAAATCCGATAATTTCATGTCTTCAAAATTATTGGATGAAGGCATTTGACTTTCTAAAACTGGGCCTGTCCCATTTGTCATATATGCTAACGCAAGTTCTGCCGTCCCTCCTGTATTAACTTCTCTATTTGCTCTATTTGATTTGTCTACTAAATCGCTAAAACTAATTGAACTTCCGTAATCCATATGTCTTGAAGATATTTCTGTATTTTCCCCATTTTTTAAACTTAAATTAGTTTCGAACACTGTTGACATCGCTAATAGCCAGCACTGATCCGAATCGCTTTGATTTTTCAAATTTATATTAATTTCATCTCTTAAATCAAATTTACTAATTTGCGTTGCATCTATTGTGCTTTTTTCAATAGTTGAAAAACTAGTTTGTACTACTCCTGTTTTTATGCTAGATAAGGGATTAACGAAGATTTTTATTCCAAAATTCAAAGCTACAACACAGGCTAACACTAATATAATCGTTGTTAGTCTAATTTCTATTCTTTTCATAAATCCCCTTTCCTTTCCTATTTATTGATTAATGTAATTAGAAAGACGTCCGAGAGTATCCTGCAATGTCATTCTGAGTCTTTCTACGAAGATTTTACTTGCGAAGAATCTCTCGAAATATGAGATCCTTCATAGCAAGGCTTTGTAAGAAGTGGTTCAGGATGACAATTCTAGGACGCCCTCTACTTTGTTCTAATTCCATTAGAACTGTAATAGACCTGTTACCAACTGTTTTGCTGCCGATAAATCTACAGCCGTCACATTCCCATCATAATTTATGTCTGCCGCCTTCATTTCAGCATCATCTAGGGTTGTAAGTCCCACCATATAAACCTTTAATCTAGATACATCTGCTATAGTAAGTTTTCCATCCGCATTTATATCAGCTGTTACTACTATCACATATTGCGTATCATCTCCCATTTTTAAACTCATCCCCGTAGCAATAGTAGCATCATCTGCCGTAACTGCTTCATCCGATAAATCATATATTTGCATCGTAGAACTCGTTTGAATATTTGATTTAAATGTTGAAACAGTAGTGTCTGGTGTTACTTTTGTTATATATGTTACATCTTCATCTAATGAATTTTTTCCCGCCATAATAGTATAGGCATTAGATGTTATCTCTTGAGCATCAGCGGCAATAATTCTCGTTGTACATAAATTGAAAATTACAACTAGAAATACTCCTATCATTATAGCAATTAACAATTTTTTTCTGCTCATTTTAACATAAACCTCCATATTGTATATTTTACACATAATTTACTTTATAGTCAATAGAAGTTTTTGTTAAATCCTGATAGAACTGTAACATTAATAATTTATTTTAATATTATAATATATTATACATATATTGTAATAGGAGGGATTCCTTTGAATACTGAGGACTTAACAAAATTAATGAATAATTTATCTAAGATGGATAAAAAAGATTTGCAAGAATATCTCTTAAAGGCGAGTAATTTGTTAAATACAAAAGATATAAAAGATATAAAAGATGAATAAAAAAAGGAGTTATGGATTATGGAGGATATGTCTAATCTTGTTAAACAATTTTCTGAATTAATTGAAAAAGATGGCATCCCAGAAAATTTAAAAGAAGTAATAAATAATTTACAAACTAATAACCAAAGCCTTCCCCAAAAAGAAGAAGCACAAGACGTATCTTCTTCTATTAATCTTAATGGGATAGATCCAGCTTTACTTTTAAAAATGACTAGTATGATGAATGGTATGAATTCTAAGAGCAATCCTAGTTCTAGTCTATTATCATCTTTAAAGCCATATTTAAAAGATAGCCGAAAATCTAAAATAGAACAATATATTCAATTTTTGAATATTGCTGGTATGATGGGTACTTTCAAAAATACTGGTGGTGAACCCAAAAATGACACCCGATGATAATATTTTTGAGATTTTTGGGAGGAAATTCTTTTTCGATGATTTATTGATTCTTGGCCTTTTATTCCTTTTGTATAAAGAGGAAATAAAAGACGAGAATTTATACATAGTACTGCTTTTGCTTTTGTTCTCTTGAACTCCACCCATATTTGATTATGGTCCCGCTATAAAACTATTTTCATATATATGGATAAAATGAGAAACCTCGGACGATTTATACCTTAAACTTTCATCATCTGTCACAACCTGAAAGCCGTAAACCCCATATATATCATAATTAAATTTACACATAGGAAGTGGTATATTAAATTGATTTCTAATAAATTTTAAAGTATCGGCATAATCTTTTTTGAATTGTTTATACGCTTTCCTTGGATCTTTAAACACAGGATATCCATACTTATTTGCTCCTATTGCATATGCAGGATTATCTCCAAACGTTTCAACATCAACTGTTCCCTTTATCCCTGGGTTGCCTATTACATATTCTTGAGTCCATTTTAAATCCTTTGGATATATGGGGTATACTACATATCCAACACCTATTATTAATAATATTATAATAATTATTACAATCAAATAAGTTTTCTTTTTCATTTCCTTACCTAGCCTTTCTCTGTAAATTTAACTTACATTCTGCGGAAATTAACTTATTTATATTAAAATTTACTATGATTATTTGTTTTTTTAGAATAAATAATCATGCATACCATGGTTAAAGCTATAATAACTAGTAATGCTATAATACCAATTTGTTCCCATGTTTTTGCTATATAATTATTATTTGTTGAATTTTCAGTAGAAATATTGTTGTTATTCAATATGACATTGTTTTCGTTCCCTGCTATAACATTATTGTTAATCGAAAAAATTTTTAATATATTTATATCTTCATAATTTACATTGTCTGTAGAGACTTTTTCAACTATTATTTTTATTTGAGCATTTTTTATGGATTTTTGAGGAACAAAATAAAATTCAAATTTTGTTATGTTACTATTATCTAAGCTTTTGTATATAACCCCATTAATAATATAATTATTATCGTACATATAATTGACTGGACTTGTATTACCATATATTGAATCATTTGTTAAAAATTCAAATAATTCAGAATCATATTCAACTTTAAACACGCCACCATATATTGGTTTGTCAAAATACAATGTACATTTTATATTTTTATCCTCATCACTTTTAAAATTTATATTTAATGAACTAGTCGTAACATTAAATGCTAATAATGTATTGTTTATAAATAATAATATAAAAAATATTACTAAACCAATTGTAATTTTTTTATCCATATAGCCCTCCTAATTATTAAATTATATATAACTAATTAGAAAAATGCAATATAAAAATATCACATCCCTCTAATTTATTGGTATTTAATTAAATAATGACTTCTTCACTGTCAGTTATTATTATTCCAGAATTTAGAGTAACTGAAAGATTGGTTACTTTCCTCAAAGTATCAGTATTGAAATCATATTCATAAGTTGATGTTATTTCCTTGTTTTTTTGATTATTGTAATTTATAGCTGAAAAACTATTTTCTTTGCTTTTGTTATCCGTCTCAAATTTCTTTACTTTAGATGATAATTTACTATTATCTACATTTTTCAAATTATCCAAATTTTCTTTTTTTATACCAACTAATGAAACGTCTATTATCTTATTATTTTCAATATTAGCCATATACACTTTATTAGTTTGAATGATACCATCAATGTAATAGTCAAAGCGAACAAACCCACTTCCATCCTCATTATTATATAAATGAGTGCTTACTTTATAATCTTTAGTATTAAAACCATTATCCATTTTTATAATTTCTTTTATTAAAAAATTAAATTCTTTTTTATAATTATCTAAGTTTTCGTTTGTTATTTCTTTTGAAACTTTATATGGTATTACCACATCTTCAATCAAAAATATATCGTTTAGGTTGAATTCATTTGATTTCACTGGTATAGCATCGTTTAGCGTAGCATTCCTCATTGATGTTACTGCACCAGCAATTAGTATAGGTGTTTTTATGTTGATTGTTCCAGCTGGTCCTTTATATACAACCGTGGTCGCTAAGTCTGAAGTTGGTGCATTACTATTTGCCCAAGTTATTGCTGATTTAACATACAGCCCATTACCTAAAGCAGTATTGTATGCTAATAACCAATTTTGACCATCAGTAGCACGAGAATGAATTTCATCATTAAATCCAACAGCAACAGTAGCCCCTCTAGCTATTGAGGCAGTTAACAGATTAGTATCCCCATAACCACTATGACAGCCAGCATATGTAATTAATTGCGTATGGTCCATATTAACGTTATTTAATCCAACACAATCAAAACCATCAAATACCTGATCTCCTCCAACTCTTACCCCAGTTGCATATGTGAAATTATTTTGATAACAAAAGATTATTTCATTCGGGCCAGCATGTCCATTTAAAAATACAACTTCAGAACCAATTCTTGGAATACCATTTGGTGTTGTTGCTGTTAAATATGCTTTTGTAAAAGCTGTACTTCTTATTGTAGAAATATCTGATATATTACTTAATGTAATTGATGCATTTGCTGTATTCGGCGTAAAGTCTCCATCATATCTCTCCCCAGATGGTGTTATTGTTGGTGCTGCTGTTGTTCCAAAATTCGTTCCTAAACAAACTGCGTATCTTGTAGCAAAAACACTTGTTGTAAACATACTAAATAGTATAACTGTCATTAGTACAATACTAATAATCGATAACTTTCCTTTTTTCATAACAAACCTCTTTCCTCATAATACAAGTTAATTTAAAACAAAGTTTCATTGTATTATAATTTAAAATTAATTTTTTTCTAAAATTTTTATGTCCAAACATCACAACGAACATCCATAGGGCATCACCAACCTTATAAAATATTTCGTCTTTTCCTTGATGTAAGTATAGTATAATATATCCATTATTCGTTTGTCACGCTGAAAATGTCGGTTTTTTTATTTTTTTGGAAAACTTAAAACGCATACGGCCGTATGGCTATATGCGTTATTTTTGAAAAATTGAAAAATTTATTTTTTGTTAATTGACTTTTTCAGCTAGTGTATAAATAAATTTTTTATTTAATATAATTATTTATTTATTATTTTGCATATCTAATAAACGGTTTTTTCTAGTTTCATAAATTCGTATTTCAAGCCAGTTCTTTTATTTGCTTCAAAATAATTTCATCATTTTCTACGAATGCATACTCCTTTTGGTCCCCTTCCGCTTCTTCTTCATAAATATTTAATTCTTTTACTATGTTAGCAATTCTTATTTGTGGACAACCTATTTCTTTTGCGGCAATTACTGCTTTTTTATTTCCACTCGCTCCAGCGTGTGCTAATCCCCTCAATATCCCTAGTACAATTATATGTTCACCTGCTACAATTTCTGAACCAGAATTTGCATCCCCTATAACAACAACGCTTCCTTGAAATTCAAGTTTTTGTCCAGACCTTAAAGAACCTGTGTAAAATTTCGTATTCGACATTTCAATTCTTTTGTTAAAAGCTTTTGCAATAACATGTAGTCCTAATTCTTGTTTTTCTGTTTTCTTCATTTTTTATTACCTCTCTTTCTATTCCTCATTTATTGGTGTAGTCATATTGACTTTCGTTTTCTTAATATTAAAATAAGCACTCATTATCTGCCTTGCTGCTTCCGCCGCATAACTTCCTTTTTGTCCATTTTCTTCCATTATTACAACTGCAATTTCTGGATTATCATATGGTGCAAAACCCGCAAACCATGCATTAATATAATTTCCCGCTTCTGCAGAACCAGTTTTACCAGCTACTTGAATTGGAAAATTTATGAATGCTCCAGCTGCCGTTCCATCATTGTCTTCTGTAACACCTTTCATTCCTTTTAATACAGTTTGCAAATTAGCTTTGCTGATATCAACCTTTTGCGGTTCTGTTGGTGTAAACCCTAATTTATTATCAACAAAATTTTCTATTGTCTGCGTATCTACTGTTGTGCCATCTGGATTTACTACCGATTTTATAAGAGTTGGATTTATTTCATTTCCGCCGTTTGCCAACATACTTATATACTTTGCAATTTGTATTGGCGTATAATCATTTTGACCTTGTCCAATAGCTGCCGATAAAGTATTTCCTAAATTCCATGTTTGACCTGTTGCTTCTAAATTTGCTTTTGTTGCTATCATTCCGCTTACTTCTCCTGGAAGTTCTATTCCCGTTTTACTCCCGAGTCCAAAATATTTCGCATATTGTGCTACATCGTCCATTCCTCCTAACCTTCTTCCCAATTCATAAAAGAAATAATCGCATGAATATTTTATGCCCTGTACAATATTTATTGAACCATGATCATGTCCCGTTTCTTCATATAACCAACATTCTGGATGATATGAATATGGATACACTCCTTTTGTTAAAATTGTTTGTGTAGGAGTAATTACTCCCTTTTGTAGTGCCGTTAACGCTGTAATCATTTTATATATTGAACCTGGTGCATATGCACCTTGAACTGCCCTATCAAATAATGCTCCTGCAGTTTGATATTGATTCCAATCGCTTGTAGAAATTCCGTCAATAAATTTTTGAGGATCAAAATCAGGGTAATTCGCTAATGCTAATATTTCTCCAGTTTTCACGTCGATTACTATAGCTGAACCTGCTTTAACATTTGACTTTGTTCTAAATCCTCCTGCAGATATCTTTTGTATGTTTGCCTTTAATGCATCTTCCGTTGCCTTTTGCAATTTCGAGTCAATTGTTAGTGTTATATTTGACCCTGCTACTGCTTCTTTATCGGTAAATTCCTCTGTAACTCCGCCATCTACGTTCATGTCTATTTCTTTTAATCCATCTTGTCCTCGTAAATATTCTTCAAGCAAAGACTCCATGCCGCTTTTGCCAATCCAGCTATCATTTCCATATACTCCATCAGAATTATCTATATCAGTTTGAGTAACTTTACCCATATAGCCTAAAACGTGGGAAGCTAAATTGCCATCTTCATATTCTCTAATAGGTTCTATATTAATGTTAATGCCTGGAAGTCCTACTCCTTTTTCTGACAATTCCAACACGCTGTTTTTACTAATATCATTTGAAATAGTTAATGGATTTGTTGAACTGTATCCTGTATTTTCAATTGCATATCTTATTGCTATTATTTTTAATACGTCGTTTACATTATCATTGGTTATGTTGTATTTTTTCTTATACAAGTCTAAGACCGCTTCTGCTGATAAGTTTTCGTCAATTCCCATTTTGTTTTTCCATGTTTTAAAATCAGTTTCATTATTAAAATTATCTTTTACTGGATTTGCTTGTATTGGGAAGTCGTTAACATATGTGTCTTTGTTTTTTTCTAAAATATTTATCATGCTTAGTATTCCTGTGTTTAATTGCTCAATGCTAATTTGACTGCGATATAGTTGCAAACAGTATGCCATTTTCACGCCTGCAAGTATATTGCCATCTCTATCGTATATATATCCGCGTGAAGCTTTTATTACTGCTTCTCTGGTTAACCTGCTATTTGAAGTTTCCCTATATAGATTGCCTTTTACTATTTGTAAATTAAATAGTTCTACTAATAAAATAATTGCTATTATATAAACTAATATTCTTAACATGTTAAATCTTATTTTGCTTTGATTATTATTCAATTATGTTGCTCCTTTCTATGTGTCCGCCTGTTACCAGTTAACAATTTTCTGCAAAGTAGCTCTTGGAGTGTAGTATAGGTTTTAAAAAGGTGAACGACAGCCCTTTGAGGCCCATGGAGTCTTCGGAGGCTTGGAGGAGCTTTTTTAAAACCTATACTACACTCCAAGGGCGGACGTTTTAGACTAAATTGTTAACTGGTAACTTTCGCCTTTATAAGTACCTTGCGGCTCTTTGAGAATTGTAGACTTCAGATTTGCTTAACATTTTCCACAATGGATATATTATCATGAGTATTATTCCGTTATATACTGCTTCTATTAAAACTATTTTTATAAATACGCTAATTTCAAATATGGCACCTGCAAAAAGTATTTGTGCTATATAGCCCACTGTTTCCAAGCAAAGCGTGGATATGAATATTATTAATATGTTCGAAATTCTACTCTCTTTAGATATCCTTACTCGAATTGAAGAAATGATATAGCCCAATAAGCCATATAATATTGCATTTTGTCCAATGTTGTTTCCAATAATAAAGTCTATTAATAAACCAACTACTATTCCAATACTCATGGCATAATATTTGCTTGTGTTTAGGCTTACGAATATTATAAATATTATGAATAGGTTTGGTTTTACTCCAGCAATTGTAAAGATTTGAAAAAAACTTGATTGCAAAAAATATATAATTAAAAACCAAATAATCACATATATGGAATTTTTTATTATTTTCATTATAAAACCTTTCATTATTTTATTATTACAGCCACATTGTCTAATTTAGAAAAATCTACATAGGTGTTAATTAAAACATATCTATCAGAAACATTTTTTGTTTCCACAACTTCTGACACTTCTCCTATTTTTAATCCTTTCGGATATATTCCGCCAAGTCCATTGGTTTCTATTATATCCCCAGCTGCTATTTTATCTTCTGGTTCCAAATACATTCCTTTTAAAACGTTTTTCTGTTCTAACATTCCTCTACATATAATTGTTTCTGCTCCCGAGTTGCTTCTTGCACTTATTGAACTTGTAGTATCTGTTAATATTCTCACTTTCGATGAATTGTCCATGACTGACACAATGTATCCTACAACACCTTCATCCGATACAACAACCATATCTTCTGCAATTCCTTGTTTTTTCCCAATATTTATAATTATATTTGATTCATAGTTGCTAAAGTCTCTGTTTATAACATAGCCTGGAACTATTTTGTACTGGTCATATGTGTCCGCCAAATTTAAATATTCCTTCAAATTGGCATTTTCCGCTTTTAGTAAATCCATTTCCATATTTTTTTGTTGTAGATCTGCATTTTGTTGTTTAAGTTCATCGTTTTCACTTTTTATATTTTTAACTTCTGCAAAAAAACTATCATTCCCTTGTATTTTGTTTTTTAAATATGTTAATCCATTTTCTATTGGAACAATTATTTTTGAAACGGCATTTCCAATAAAAACAAATCTTTCATTATTAATATTTGTTACTACAACTAAGCAAACCAAAACAACAATCGTAATAATTGTTCCAATTATTCCAGTTTTGTTTTTTTTATACATAAATCTTCCCACTCCTATTTTTTCGTACTTATCAATACGCTTTTCCAACTGTCTATGTCATCGAAAATTCGCATTGTGCCATTTACTACGCACTCTAATGCATTTTCTGCTATAAATACTGGCATTTCCGTCTTGTAAGTTATTAATTTGTCTAAATTCTTTATCAATGCTCCTCCTCCTGATAAATATATGCCTTTTTCTCCCAAATCTGCCGAGATTTCTGGCGGGGTTTTTTCTAGGGTAATTTTTATGCTTTCTACTATTTCTAAAACTGATTCCATTATTGCTTCTTGAATATGTTTTGACGTTATTTTAACGGTTTTTGGCAATCCTGTTGCCACGTCTCTTCCACAAGCCGTTGTGCTTTGTTCTTCTTCGTCTGTTATAAGAACGGTGCCTACTTCCTTTTTTATCCTTTCTGCTGTATTTTTACCAATAATTATATTTAATTCCCTTTTTAAATAATTAACAATTACATCATCTAGCGTATCTCCTGCTACTTTTATAGATGTGGTAGCCACAATCCCATTTAATGATATTACAGCTACTTCTGTTGTTCCTCCGCCAATATCTACAATAATACTTCCTGTAGGTTCAGAAACCTGTAAATTTGCTCCAATCGCTGCTGCTGTTGGTTCTTCAATTAAATATACTTCTTTTGCCCCAGCATTAAAGAACACTTTTTGAAGTGCTCTTTCCTCAACTTCAGTGATGCCCGTTGGAATTCCTACAATCACCTTTGGATTTTTTATCATATGCTTTCTATTAACTTTTTTCAAAATTATTTTAATCATCTTTTCAGTCGCAAGATAGTCTGCAATAACTCCATTTTTTAATGGCTGTATCACTTCTATTTCATCTGGGTTTTTCCCTACCATTTCTTTTGCTTCTTTTCCTATTGCTATTACATTTCCTGATTCTTTATTTATGGCTACAACGGAAGGCTCATTAAAAACTATTTTTTTATTTTTAACTGCAACTAATATGTTGCTAGTCCCCAAATCTATACCTATATAATTATTTCCAAAACTAAATATTCCCATTCCGTTTCACCTTCCTATTATTTTTATATCTACAGACCTCCCATTAGTTAAGTACGTGCAACACCTATCTCCACTCGTGCTACTTTGCTCACATTTATTTACACAATATGCTTCTGTACGTTCCGTCGCCAATAACAATGTGGTCTAACAAGTCTATCCCTAGTAATTCAGCACAATCTGATATTCTTTCTGTTATTCGATAATCCTCTTTACTTGGTGTTGGATCCCCGCTGGGATGATTATGTAGCAAAATTATTCTTGGTGCTTGCATTTTAATAGCCTCAAGCAAAACCTCTTTTGGTTCTACAACTGCTAGATTTGTCCCCCCATAAGATATGTTTATAATTCTTAATATAACATTTTTTGAACTTAATGCTACCAATTTTACTATTTCCCTTTTTTCATATCTTAATTCTTCCATAAATAGATTTACTATGTCTATTGTTGATTTTATAATTATATTATTATTATGAACAGGTGCAGACATTCTTTTGGTAAGTTCACAAAGTGCCTTTAATTGTATTGCTTTAACTTTACCAATGCCTTTAATATTCATAAATTCTTCTATTGTTATTTCATGTAGAAATCTTAATTCGTCTTTTTCATTTGTCATTTTTATTGATAGAATCCTTTGTGCTAAAGAAACTGCCGTTTCATTTTTTGTACCACTTTTTATAATGATACCCAACAATTCAGCATTTGATAATTTCTCTGCACCGTATAATTCTAATTTTTCATATGGTCTTTCTAAAATGGGTAATTCTTTTAATTTTAACAAAGCTAGTCCTTTCTTCCCCCATTAAATTATCCCAATTATATACTAAACATACTGAAAAATCAATATGTTAACAAAAAGTCAGTTTATGCAATATGAAAAGTGCTACTAATCATTTTGCCATTAACCATTTCATTTTTGCGCCAAATACTTTCATCATTAAGAATCTGCCATCTTCTCTCTTCTTTTAAATAATTCCAATCCTTATCATTCTGAAAATAAAGCTGTATGCCATCAGCCTCATGAATATTTAATATTTGATTATCATGATAATTAAATTCATCAAAATTGGTAAACGCTTTTTGTGCCATTTCAGAATACAAACGATTTAACTCTAAAAGCATATCATTAATGTTGTCGTCCATAACTATAGAATTGAGTCCAATTTTTTTTGCCCCTCTTAATGTAATTGGATATTCATGAGATGGAAATTCAGAGTTAAGTAAGTTACTAATACGATCACATTCAACTTCATCTTTTAGATGATAAGATAATATCTCTTTACATATTTTAATTGATAAAGAACTACTACGGTCTATAGAACCAATAACTAATGGATGAATATATTTAAACAATTCTTGATAGGGGTGAACATGGTTTTCATTAGCATTTTCCTTCCATGATTTTACAATTCTGAAAATTTCATCTTGGCTCACTCCTACTCTTCGACGTAATATTTCATCAACAGGTGATAAATTATGTATCAAAGATGAATCTATTGGAGTTAAATAAGCTAGTGGTCCCATCTGGATTTCATCCGCACCAAGTGCAATAAGAGTTGCACTCGATGCTGATTCTAGCGGTATTAAAGCTGTTACCTTTTTATTATAAGTCCTAATGATATTAACAATTCTCAAGGCTACTTGTACATCTCCACCTCTCGATTTAATAAATAACGCAACATCATCACTTTTTCCAATCTTTTGAAATAAGTTATATAATACAATCACATCACTGCTACAAATTCCACCATTATAACTTGTCCAATAGCATATCATTTTTTTACCAAGTATTTTTTCTACTTTTTTAATAATTTCTTGAGTCTTATTAAATAAAACTGGTGGTTGTTTTATTTCTCTTTTTTCTTTAATTGGCATTTTACAATCCCTCCTTAAAATAAAATGGAGCCGTTAGGCGGACTCGAACCGCCGACCTACTGATTACGAATCAGTTGCTCTACCACCTGAGCTATAACGGCATAATACAGTTAACATTATACACTAGCAACCGCACAAATGACAATAGCCTTTTGGGAAATTTTTTCTATAAATTAATTATTTATCTAATGTGTGACCAAGTTAAGTTTTCTGAAATAGATTTTCCCGACGTCGGGAAATTTGAAAAAGTTTCATAAAATTTAATTGCATAATAAATGTTACTTTTATTGAAACCAACGCCATATTTTAAATGTAATTCTTTAACCCTGAAAGCATTCCTATTCCTTGCTCCGTAAAAGCATTAGGCAAATATGATATTCCACGATTTTTATAAGTTGAACTGGTCGCAATTTGCGACGAGTTATTAGGTTTGTTTAATAATATCTCTTCATATTCGCTTTTAGTTAGCCTAAAGCAGAACTTTTCTGGGAATCTTTTAATATTCCTTTTTACAGTCTCATTTATTTTATTAGTTTCATAATGGTATAGCATTGCAACATCGCTATCTAACATAATCTGCTTTCCTCTAATTGTATATATTAAATCTTTTATATTCTCAATACTTATATTCATCAATTCATTATCCATATAAAAACCTCAACTTTATTTTAAACTAATTTATATTTTAGAACAAAGGTTTGCATTTGTCAATATGTTTTTGTAAAAAAATGAATATTATTATTAACACTGATTTAGATGAACAATTAGATAAAGTAAAAGAAATACTACATTGTTTACGTGAAATTGAAAATACAACAAACTTATTAAAATTTATAACAATTAAATTTAAGTTTGAGATAAAAATAAGTTTAGCATTATTCACTATTCATTGCGACGACAGTCGCAGATTTGGTGACCCGTATGGGAATCGAACCCATCACTTAGCCTTGAGAGGGCTACGTCTTAACCGATTGACTAACGGGCCATAAGCTGGGAGATTTAGAAATATTTCTCCCATTCTACATTGTCTTCATATTTTAAACAGGCAAAAGTTTGCCTAAGTGCATTGCATATAAGTTCCATTTTTCCCTTAATTGCCCCTAAATTATCTGTATAATACCCTGGTTCGCTTGTTGAAACCATTGTAAACGCAAACACTTCCGCTCTATCCTCTTTTTCAGATACTTTAGAATATATAGAAACAAAATACGCTCCAGTTGAGCTTGAATTATAACCATATACATATTTTGAATTCAAATTGTTTACATTGCTATCATATTCAAATCCACTAGGATTATAATTATCCCAATCCTTATATAAATCATCTATATTATATTGTAATTTCATATAATACTCTAATATGTGATACATTTCGTGATGAACCGCTTCGAAAGATTTACTTCCAGCCTCAAGATTACTTATATATATTTTAAAATTATTATTTACATCCCTTGTTGCAAGTGCCAAATCATTATTATTAAAATTATTTACAAAATAAACTTCTACATTATAACCTTTAGATTGTATTTCTCTTATAATATTTTGAGGATATTTTTCAATACATGTAGTAAAATCTACAAACATATTGTTTATCTTTTGAGGATCATAAATCGCTTCTGCATCAACAGACTTGTCCATGCTTTCTGTTCCTGTTCCATATACTACATCTAGGTTATATGCTCGTTTTATTTCATTTGCAATTGTTATATTTGCATTTGTTTTGTCTGGTTCTTTAACTGCCTTATCAATAACTAATGGATTTATATTGTCCACTTTTACATATAAAAAACTATTAGATGCATTACTAAATTTATATATAAACATAAACGCAATCATTAAAACACCAAACAACACTATTGTAACTATTAGGGAATATCTTTTTTTTACATCAATCTTTGCCATATCACATTCCCCCTTCGTCGCCAAGAGGTTCTTGCTTTATGCCGTTTTGTATATAAGTAGCATTTATTGTTTTATTCATTAATTCATCTTTACTTATACTCATCGCTCCGGTTTGTGGTTGATATATCGATACGATCCACCATGGTAGCCTTTTCCCATGTTTTTAAACTGGTAATAACTTTAACTATATTTTCAATGTTCGCATCTGTTAATTCTATATTTATTCTTACAATGTCTGGTAAAAGCTTAACTTCTGAGTAATCATATCTGCCTTCTATTTTTATATCTGGATATTGGTTTATATTTATAACTTCATTAATTTCTTGATTAAGTCCACTTCCTGAAGTCTTTGTTGTTCCTATAAAACTTGCTTGATCATATGCTGTTGCTCTTTCCATTAAGTTTGTATCTGTTATTTTACCTTTACAGTAATCTAGTTTTACTATAAATGAATTTATTTCTACGGTGAATTCATACATTCCACCAGTAACTGCTGGCGTATAACTTACTTCTTTAATATTATATGTGTTTGAGTAATTTTCAACTATATCGGCCTCAATTTTTGCCTTACTTATAGCATAAGATACTATATTGCTGTTTACCATATTATTTAAAAAAACAGGAATTATTATTAAAAGAAACAAAGAAATAACATATACTATTTTAGTATAATGTTTAATAAATTTGCTAAGTTTAAAATTTTGATATAGTTCAGATATTATATATCCTGTAAATTCTCCTGCTATAATCATTATAAGAGAATAAACTGCAAGTAATAATACCTGCACATTAAAACTTCCATTTATTATAAATCCAAACACTAATATGTTGAAAAAACCAAGTATTGAAGTAATTATTGGTTTATCAAATACTTTTCTTCCAACGATTCCTAATATGTATAACATTGGTATCATTCTTATAAAAATGTTATTACATACTACTAGGTATGAAGCTAAAAATATTGATACTATATATGCTATTGATTCAATATATATTTTTCTTTTTTCACTTTTTGTAAGGTACATATTAGACATATATAATCCCTCTTCTTTTATACAATTATTATATATTACCGCTGGCTATAAGTCAATTAATTTTCGAAAATTTCATTATTCCCTGTGTGGAAATTTCATTCTTGTCCTGTCCGCTTGTGGTGGTTAGTATATATTTTCCACCTCGATAATAAGTCTACTGAACAATTTTTAATTTATTAAGCAAAGTGTTCATTAGTAATGAACACTAAAACATGTTAAGCAAGAGGACGTCCTAGAATTGTCATCCTGAACCACTTCTTACAAAGCCTTGCTATGAAGGATCTCATATTTCGTGAGATTCTTCGCAAGTAAACTCTTCGTAGAAAGACTCAGAATGACATTGCAGGACACCCTCTTTGTTTCTTTTAAGATAAATCTTGCCATATTAAAATATCTAAATCCTGGGCAATCATATGAAAAATATAAAACAGAGGTTGCGGATATAACCTGCTATATGATATACTATCTCCAGTAGGGGGAAACATGGCAAAGGGTAGAAGAAGTGTAAAAAAAGAAAAAAAGAATTTAAAAATTTTAATTATTGTTGTGGCTATTGTAATCATTGTAGCTGTGTTGGGCTTTTTCCTTTACAAGATTATTGAATCTAAGTCTGACAAGTTACTAACTGGATATTCATTATATAAAACTACAAATTACACTATTCAATATGAAAGTGATTGGGCTAGTTCCGTAAGTGATACTAACCCTAATATGACTGTATTTTTATCACAAGATATATCAAACAGCAATTTAAATAATACGACAAATAATTCCGTACAAAACGATTTAAATAATGTTCAAACTGGTGCGAATACCGTTCAAGATAATTCAATTACCACACCAGCGGAACTAGGTATTATAAACGTAATTACGGAAAATTTAACCACTCCCTATACATTAGACCAATATGTGGATGAATCGATTAATAATCTTAAATCTACATTTAATTTAGAAGACAGCAATATTGGTAAAGAAAAAGTTTCAATAAATGGTAAAGATGCCTATAGAATATCTTATAGTGCAAGTGCTGTTACAAGAATAACTCAAACCATTTTCTTATCTGGCTCAACAGCATATATTATTTCTTATAATAGTGCCGACAATTTTTTTGATGTGTATCATAATATGGAAAATACTTTGGTTATGAAATAGTTTTTCGGGTTATATCCCGAAAAACTATTGATTTTTTATGTTTTTTAGGGTATAATACGAACAAGAGGGTGATACTGTGATAGAAAGAAAAATGTATGTAAATAAAATAATACCATTTATAGGTAAACCATTTATTAAAATTTTAACAGGAATTAGACGTAGTGGAAAATCTACAATTATGCTTATGTTAATAAACACATTAAAAGGAATGGAAATATCAGAAAACCAAATATTTCATACTAAATTTGATAGTTTAGAATATGAAAATTTAACAACGAAACGGATTATTAAAATTGTTAAAATCAAAATTAGTTAACGGTAAAAAAACATATTTCTTATTAGATGAAATACAAGAAATAACAGGATGGGAACGAGTAATAAATGAGATATATGATAGTAAAGAGTATAATGTAGATATATTCCTAACTGGATCAAATTCGAGAATGTTATCGTCTGAAATTTCAACATATTTAACAGGTAGATATGTACATTTTGAAGTATTTCCGTTAAGTTTTGCTGAATATTTGGATTTTAAGGAAACTAATCAAGATCCACATAAACTATTTTTCGAGTATTTACAAATTGGTGGATTCCCAGCAATACATGCAAATAATATGGAAAAAGACACTGCTTATTCTGCCATATCAGACATTTACAACACTATTATATTTACAGATATTGTTAAAAGAAACAATATAAGAAATATAGAACAATTAGAACGTATCGTTAAATTTTTATTTGAAAATATCGGTAATACTTTTTCCGCCAAATCAATTTCAGATTATTTAAAAAGTCAAAATAGAAAAATTGATATAGAAACGGTATATAATTATCTTTCTAAATTAGAAAGTGCATATATTATTTACAAATGTTCTCGTTATGATTTACAGGGCAAAGAACTTTTAAAAACTCAAGAAAAATTTTATTTGGCAGATATGTCTTTAAAGTATAGTTTAACAGGATATAACGATAATTCAATATCAGGAGCCTTAGAAAATATCGTATATTTAGAATTGCGTAGAAGAGGTTATTCTGTTTGTATTGGAAAATATAAAGATATAGAAATTGATTTTGTTGGTGAAAAACAAGGTGAAAAGGTTTACATCCAAGTGGCAAAAGAAATAAATTTATTAAAAACAGAAAAACGAGAATATGAGAATTTATTGCTAATTAAAGATAATTACCCTAAAACTGTTCTTACAACAAATGACTTATCTAGTGGCAATTATGAGGGAATAAAATCAAAACATATTGCAGATTGGTTATTACAAGAAGATTAACAGATGTTAATAATTAAAGAACTTCGAGTTTTATTTCTCGAAGTTCTTTTTATATATAAGGAAGGTTATTCTGTTGTGTTTGGCACTGGTGTTTGATCTGTTGCTGATGAGTCTGTCACAACCACATCTTTTTTATCTGTCGTCTCTACGACTACAACATTTTCATCTCCATCATTTGCATCTCCTGCTGGAGCTGCATTTACTTCATTTTTACCATCTGTCGACTTCCCTGTTATAGTTGTATCAACTGTATTTTCTGCAGGAGTTGAGTCCTCTTTTGGAATTTGAACTACTGCTGGTGTTGTTGGCACCATAGGTGTCTGTGGTCCTTGTACTCTAGTTGTTGGTACAACTGGTTGATTTTGCACTGGTAAAGTATCCTCTACTGGTACAGCTGAGTTGCCATCACCTGTACTTGAATCTGCTGTTGGGTCAATGGTTGTTGTCACTGGTGTTGTCTCCTCTATTGCCGGTGTATTTGAATCTATTGCTGGTGTTGAGACATCTGATGTTAGTGTTATAATTTGATTTGCTCCTATCGTAGCACTTAATCCGACTCCCTTCGCTAGTGATATTCCTCCTGGACCTCCTAGACTTACTGCCTCGCCTGTTGTTACATCAACTCTGTTTATATTATTCACATATACTGTAGGTGTATTATCTCCAACTACTATTGTTATACTTGAGTTAGGCGTATATCCATTTGTTGGATTATCTCCTGTCGTATTCATAAGCACACTATATCCCGCTAATGGATTTCCCTCATTATCTAATTCTGTTACTGTATATGTTCCATATGGTACACCATCAAATGTTAAATTTCCTCCTTTTGGTACATCTACTATTTTTTCATATTGTTCTCCTAATAATGTTGTTCCACTAATTTTTACTTTAAATGTATCTTCTGGCACAGAGACTTCCGTATATTTATATACTCCAGTTCCTTCTACAGTTTTTGTTATAGTCACCGAACCAAGCCTAAAGTAAATTGCATCATTTCCAGTTCCACCTATGCCGCTTAAAGGATCTGCACTACTAAAGTAATATGTTTTTCCACTTACTAATTGACTTCCATCAGCTGGTATACTAAACAATGTATTTGTTGTATTTGTTATGCCAGCAGCACTAAATGCACTTGCTGGAGTAAGACTCGCAGAGTTTGTTCTAACTGCATCTAATGAATCCATTGTAACTCCATCTTCTAATGTACAAGTTATTTCCCAATCTTTATTTTTGTCTCTTACAACTACTATTGTCGCTATTTTATTACCATTTGAATCATTTACAATAATTGTTGCAGAATCACCAGCCTTTATAGTATTGGCGGTTTGAGAATATATTACATCTTCATGTGTTACTTCTTCCGTAAATTCTTCTTCTTGCCATAATTTACTTGTTACATTTATTTCTCCAAGTTGTTGCACGTAGTATACTTTGATTACATTGTCTGTTACTCCTATTGTTATTGGTGCTGTAGCACTGTCAAATTTGTATCCTAGTTTTACTTTGTCTTTATAATCGCTTATTACTGTTCCAAATGTCTGATTATTAAATGTATCTGTATTGTTTGCATCTAATACTCCATCATAGTAATATTCTACTGTATAACTTAAATCAGTTCTTGGTATATAGTATACATTGATTACATTTGTTCCTGTTCCAATTGTTATTGGTGCTGTATCTCTATCTAACGTGTATCCGTCAATTACTTTATCTGTATATTTGCTTACAACCGTACCAAATGTTTGATTGTCAAATGTATCCGTTTTGCTATTATCTATTGTCCCATCATAATAATATTCTACGGTATAACTTAAATCTGTTCTCTTTACATAGTACACCTTAATTACGTTTGTATCTGTTCCAACTGTTATTGGTGCTGTATCACTATCTAACGTGTATCCGTCAATTACTTTATCTGTATATTTGCTTACAACCGTACCAAATGTTTGATTGTCAAATGTATCCGTTTTACTATTATCTATTTTACCATCGTAATAGTATTCTACCGTATAACTTAAATCTGTTCTCTTTACATAGTACACTTTAATTACATTTGTA
>WRFS01000015.1 GCA_009778695.1 Oscillospiraceae bacterium | reverse complement strand
TGTTTTTTTGCTGCCTTTTTTGACAAAGCACCTCATTTCAAGCCTTTTATTCTGTCGAAATTTATTTTTAACTACTTTATACTCTTACCCTTACCTACATTTGCAACATCAAAATTTATTCTAGTTTACTTTCGACGTTAGGTTACTGGTTAACACTTTAGCTTAAAACTTCCGCTTCCTTAAGTACAGTATAGCTTTTAAAAAGGCTCCTCCAAGCCTCCGAAGACTCCATGGGCCTCAAAGGGCTGTCGTTCACCTTTTTAAAAGCTATACTATACTTAAGGAAGCTACTTCGCAGAAAAATGCTAACTGATAACAAATTGTGATTGACATGTCACATTTCTGCATTACAAATAAAATTTTTCGTATACTCGTCTGAGTAGTTACGACATATCATTTATAAAAACGAAAAAACGATAAAAACGAAAAAACGAATAGAAACACTTGACATACTTTAACTTTAATACTATAATACAAATTAAGAAGGGGGTAAACCTAATGAAAAAGACCGAATTAGAAGAATTATATTCTAAAATCGAAAGTGCTACTTGCTCACAAAGCGGACATTAATAGAATATAAAAAATGAGGTACACTTAATCTTATGCTGTATCCTCATTTTTTAATTAAATGTTTTTATACTTACTTTTTCTTTATTTAAGCACCGCTTTTATTCTCCTTATCCCAGAAGATGAAGCCTCTTCTTTAATAATCTTAAATTCTCCTAATTCATTAGTATTTTTCACATGTGGTCCACCACATAGTTCTTTAGAAATATTCCCAATAAAGTATACTGTAACAATATCAGGATATTTATCAATAAATACACATTCGGCTCCTATTTTAATAGCTTCCTCTTTACTCATATTCTTAAAATTAACTTCGATTCCTTCTTCAATCCATTTATTAATTAATCCTTCAATATTTTTGATTTCATTGTCAGTTAATTTATGATTGCAATTAAAATCAAAACGAAGTCTTTCTTCTGTGATATTTGAGCCTCTTTGATGTATATCATTACTAATTATTATTTTTAACGCAGAATTTAATAAATGAGTCGCAGTATGATATTTCTTTTCTACTTCAGAATTACTCATTAAACCACCTTTAAATTTATTATTTGCTCCAGCTCTAGATTTTTCTTGATGTTCTTTAAATTTTCGTCTAAATCCTTCACTATCCACTCTAAAACCTTTTTCCTTGGCAATTTCTTCAGTTAGTTCTATAGGAAAACCAAATGTGTCATATAATTTAAATGCATTTATAGCATCAATTGCTCCTTTTGCAACTTCTTTATTGGCACTAATATCATCAATTAACCTTCCAAATTCTTTTAACCCCTTTTCTATAGTACGATTAAATTTAAGTTTCTCTTTACTTAATTCCTCAAACACTATCTCTCTATTTTCTCTAAGTTCATTGTAATATTTACTATATTGATTGATAATAATTTCAGCAACCCTCTTTTCCCAATTGGTACTAATATCAATATTTAGCTTTCTAGCATGCCTTATAGCTCTTCTAATTAATCTTCTTAATATATATCCTTGGTCTGTATTAGAAGGTTTAATACCTGCAGGATCAGCCAAAATAAATACTGCTGTTCTGATATGGTCTGCGATTATTCGCATCGAAACTTCATTACCTTTATATGATAATTTTGTTATGTTTGATATCTCTTCTATAATATCATTCCAAACACTCGATTCATAATTATCATTTTTCCCTTCTAAAATAGCAACCGTTCTTTCATAGCCCATTCCTGTATCTACATTTTTTTGAATTAATTCTTCAAATGTTTCATCTTCATTATGATTATACTGTATAAATACATTATTCCAAATTTCAACCCATCTTTCATCAGAAGGATTGAATTTTTCCGGAATTGCATCGTCACTTCTCCAATAAAAAATTTCCGTATCTGGTCCACATGGACCAAATTGCCTCATATTCGGCCACCAATTGTTTTCCTCATTTAAATATGCAATGCGAGATTCTGGTATTCCCTGTTCCATCCAATATTTAGCAGAGATAATATCTTTATTCACTAAATGATTCCCCTCAAATACAGTTATAGCTAACCTTTCGAGTGGTATATTAAGTTTTTTAGTTAAAAATTCAAATGACCAAGCAATTGATTCTTTTTTAAAATAATCTCCTAAAGACCAGTTTCCTAACATTTCAAAAAAGGTATGGTGTGTGGTATCTCCAATGGAATCCAAGTCATTGGTTCTTATACATTTCTGATAATCACATAGCCTCTTTCCAAGAGGATGCTCCATTCCTTTTAGAAATGGAATGAGTGGTTGCATCCCTGCAGTATTAAATAGTACGCTTGGATCATTTTCAGGTATCAATGATGCTGATGGTATTTGTTTATGCCCCTTACTAATAAAAAAATCAATATATAAATCTCTTAAGTTCATTTCGTTTCCTCCAACATTTTACAAACTAACATTTGTTGTTCTACTAGCGATATGTCGTATATATTAAATATAAAGATAATCACATATGGTAATATTTTATATATTTCAAACAATAAATTTATATTAAGTAATTCATAATATAAATCATCATAAAGAAAAATTGTTATTTCTTTTAAATTTATTGTTTCTATCTTATCACTTTTTCGTAGTTCATGCAATATCTTTAAACTTTTTAGTATTATTTCTTTAGGAATATTTCTAAAAATGCTTTTCAGTATGGAAAGATAATAATTTATATTCATTATTCTATTATTAGATATTATATCTTCTGCAGCAATTTTAAAATAATTAGATATGACCTCAAATCCTTCTTCCCCTCCAAATTGAAAGCATTCAGGTTCATATATTTTGTTATATTGTATATTTAATATGTTAGTATGTGAATAAACTCTAAGGTATAAAAAAGGTCTTTTAATTATGTAGAAATACTTATGCGACATGAAATCAAATCTTTTTAGCTTATTTATTACTCTGCCAATATTGTCTTCTATTACAAATTTATATTCATACCACTTCATAATTTTTAAAATACTCCTTATAATCTTCTATATTATAATAATCCCATACAAAATGACATCCTCCACGACAATTTTCATACCATTTACACCTTTTACACAAGTCTTCGAATTTATCATATTTACTCTTGCAAAATTCATTATAATTTATATCAATTATTTCATTATTATTGTTTATATCGACCTTACCTTTTTTATTGAAAATATCTTGGTTACATGTTAACAAACTTAAATCCGTATCAATATAAATACCAGTACCAGATAAAACAAAACAAGGATCGATTGATATAATATTTTTTTTAACCATATCAATTAATCTATCATTGTTAATAAAACACAACGGGAAATCAGCTGATATCTTAAACATCTTAAACTGTTTAAAAAAACGTTCATATACATCTTCACAAAATTTTGCCATTTCTATTGGATTTAGTGTTTCTTCAGCTACCAACTCCCCATTTTTTATATATGGTTTTCCAAAGTCAAATATTACATTTTGAGCACACATATCAACCAAACAATCAAAATATTCATTGATATGCTCTTTTGTGTTTTTAGTAACAGTTATTGTTATATTAGGAGTAACTCCGTTCTTTACCAGATTGTTAAATCCTTTTAATACTTTATTAAAATTATTTGTTGAAGTAGTTAATTTATAATCATTACTACCATATCCTTTTAAAGAAATAGTAATCTTATTAATCCCTGTTTTACATATTTTTTCTGCATATTTATAATTACTAAATGCAATTCCATTTGTCAGTACAACTGGTATTTGATTGTTTTTAATAATATATTCAATTAGTTTCTCCAAATTTAAATATAGAGTTGGCTCCCCACCAATTATAACAATTCTCTCGACATTTTTACTTTTCAAATAATCAACGCACTTTAAAACTGTAGACAGATTCATACTATTTTTATTTGAAAGAACATCATTTGCATAACACCAATTACATTTATTATTACAATTTCGATTAATAGTTATCCAGCCTACTTTACTCATTTATATTATACCTCCATGTATTTTTCTCTATTCATAACGTACATCATATATGTTAATGTCGTTTTCATTTCTTTTTCTGTAAAGTTCAACATGTTAACAACATTACTTAAAATATTAGCTAGTATTTTTCTACGACCAAAATCTTTTGAGTATGTATTAATAAGAATATCAATTTTATTTATTAATGAAGTTACTTCTTTAATATTACTTTCGCCAACGTATCTATCAATATAGTTTTTAGTATTATGTATTAAAAGCAAATTTTCTTCGGTTTCTAATTCCTTTATGTTATTAATTTCATAAATAGGATATATTTGCATTAAAACATCCCAACTTTCAAATCTGTCATTATTAAAATGCAAACATAAATAATATGTTAAAAATCTGAAAATATTAATTTTATCCTTAACTAATATTGCACATATGTCGCTGACTATTTTCGTAATCTCATTATTCATAACTAACTTCCAAATTTAATAAATAATTATCACTATTAAAGTCTTCATTTAGAAGATTATTAACGAATTTTACATGTGCATTGTCATTTCTGATGTTTTCTATTTTCATACCAATGATTATACCTATGTTCCTATCAATAATAACCTTTGCAAACGTAGTGCCTTTTATTGTTTCTCTTTCACTTATTGGCATATCAATATATTCAATCATATTATCATTATCATAATGCAATCTTGCCAACCTGTTATTTGCATGTAATTCAAAATTATCATATATACGATATACAATTTCAAAATATTTTTTAGAATATATACGATTTTCCACTAAAAACTGCTGCCTTTTAGTCTCATGAGTGCAAACATTAACAAAAAAATTCAGATTATTATTTGAAGCATATTCAATCATCTTAAGTGCCAAATATTTGCTATTATAAATTGGATATTCATATCTTGGCATAGAATCAACCATAGGTCTAATTCTCCCTTTCTCAATAAGAAGTTTATAATTTCTATTTAAAAATTCAGTTTCTCTATATCCATTATAAAAAAATTCAACTGCATTCAAACCAGTAATACCACATGTGTTTAGCATATTTAATAATTCGAATAATTCATTTTCTTCATTTGGAATGATAGGAATTTCAACTAAAACATTAGGAATATATTTATGTAATTCATTTAATAAATCAAAGTTAATTATTTCATTAGGTTTGATTGACAATCTAATTTCATCAATTTTATATCTACTCAGACTAAGCATGTCATCTTTTGATATCAGTTCTCCATTACTATAAATACGAACATACAAATTAGCAAATTCTTTTCTAATATATTGTAATATACTAAATAATTCATTCTTATATAAGAACGGCTCTCCACCACTAATAGCAATCGATTCTAGTTTTATCTTATTGTTTTTATTCGCTATTTCTTCTTTTATTTTTTTAAGATCTGGCCTATTCTCAATATTAAAATCTTCTATTGCAAAACAAAAAAAACATGATTTGTTACAGTTTTGAGTCAACCTAATTGTACAACCAGTATCATTATTACAATGTTCGCAAGCTTTAGATCTGCCTTTGTAAAAAAAAATATTTTTATCTACATTTATATAAATATCTTTAAGTTTTTTTATCTTCTCTTGTAATTCACCAATTCTTTCATCCTCAATAATAACTTTAAATTTGTGCAGTTTTTCCGATACTTTTTTCAAATGCAATTTACGATAATGTATATATTCATTAATATCTTCTATAATTTTTGTATTAACTGTTTTTTTATTTGTATACATTTCACCACTCCTCTTTAATTAAATGTTATATTAAATATTTTTATAAACAAATCAAATATTGTGTAAGAAAATCATTTTGTAAATCAATGTCGCTAATACATTCATTATTAGGCAATACTTCTTCTATATAAAAATATTCATTTACTAAATATCTCTTTAATTGCATTAGACTATATGGATTATGTATGTCTATAATCCTTCTATCTTCATTTGGATTATTAAAAATATTAATATATCTAGGTATATTCTTATCTAAAAGTACCTTTATTGTATTAATGAAATTATTATATTCTAATAATGAAAATTTAAAATTAATATTTATTTCATTACTATATATTTTCCATGTTCTTTTTTGAACGATTAAATTATTGATTAATAGTCTTGGTACATAATCTTTATCTGTAACAAAATACTCCATTATATTAGGAATAGAATAAGTTTCAGATTGATAGTAACTTATCATTTTTATAAATTTGGAAATTATAAAAATGGAATTTGGTAAAGTTGTGTGAAAAACTGGTTCAAAATATTTGTTGTATTTTTTAGAATAAAATTGTATATTATCACCCTTAACTTCTAAAAAAACATCATTAATATCAATTATCTTTCCATCTATGTTGACTGGGTTAAGATTAATATTTAACACAAAGTCTGTATATTTATTTCTTCTAAATGTATGATAATTATCAGGATTATCGGAATAATCAAATATGCATTCAACATATTTATTATCTAAAGAATTTTCATCGTCAAAAACTGGTTCAATTCTCGATGAAAATACTCCGATTGGTGATATCGAATCAACTAAATAATAATTCATATTATTAAATTTGACAGATGATACAAATGCTTCTATATTTGAATATTTATTTTCAGACACATCAATATTTAAATTATATTTCACTTGTTTATAATCAAATCTTTTACTACCAATTTTTAGCTCATTTAAAAAATATTGATTAAATTTACTTCTTTTAAGATATTCTCTCTCAATAACCGAGATATTATTATACACGTACTGAAGTAGATTAACCTTCCCATCATATCTTTTTTTTATATCATTTAAAAATATTTTCTTTTCACTATTTAAATGTTCAAACTGTTTATTTAATAAATTTAAAAAAACTTCACACGATTTAACCATATCAGAGTAACTATCATCTGGTACATAAATTAAGTTTTTATTAATAATATTAAATATTTGATTTTTAAATCCATCTAGCTTATAACTTTCATATTTCTTTATTTTTTTTTCAAAATTATAGTCAAACTTAAAAGAGAAGTGTTTTAATATACCAGCATTTATAAACGTTCCCTTGGCTTGAATTAATTCTTGATTAAAAGGATTCTTAATTATCTCTTTAAGAATTCTCATATCTTCTTCCTTCAATCTTATAATTGTATTTTTTCCATTAGTAATATTAAAAAACAAGTTGTTTATATTGCACGGATTTATATATATTTCATCATCGTATTTTATATTTTCAATAATACTATAAAGAGATTTGGCAATACTTTTATTTTTGCTTATTTTATATTTAGAATAAAAATTAGAAAATGCACCATATACCATTTTATATTGTCCTCTATAAATATAAGAAAAAATCGTTTTAATTATATCGTTTTCTTTTTTAGTGTTTTTTTCTCTGTTCAAAATTTCATTATTAACGGACATAATATCATTATTGTACTTAATAATATTTAAAATCATTTTATTATCTACTAAATTAGATAATCCTTTTTTCAAAGATACTAAATATTTTTCGTAACTTTCAATAGAAATATTAACTAAGGTTTTTATATCCTTAACTTTAATCAAATTATTATAGGTTAATATTGTAGAACGAGCATAATTAGGCATAACATACCTCTTTAAATTTATAAATAATAGTTAATTCATCAATTATATTGATTTTAAGAATGTTAAAAATATTATGACTTATATTAAAAAAAACAAAGTCATTACAAGCTAATAATCTTTTTAATAATGTTTCAGGTAATACTAGATTCAGAATTTTAATATCAAAAAAAATACAGTTTCTTATTTGATTTTCGTTTATTAATGTAAAGTTTGAAATATTTAAATAAGTTTTTAACTCTTTTATATAATAATTAAGTTTATCTTCTAAATCTTTACTAGAGAACTTAAAAATGCTATATAATATTGATATGGCCATTCTGTATTTATCACTCAAATCATTATTTAATATTATTTGTTCAAAGTCAGAAATTAGTTTAAGATTATCTTTTTTATTTTTGCTATTACTTTGAGTTACAAAAGTAAATTTTAATAGTTCTTCACTCTCCAAATAGTCAATAATATTAGTTTTATTAAATTGTTTAACAATACTACAATTATCGCTTATAATATATATAAACTCCTGTTTTTCTTTAGGCGAATAAAATATTTTTATTTCATCATCAATATTTAATTTTTTACTCTTTATTTTTTTGAATTGTATAATGTTATTTTCAATTATATTATTTGAGTAATTATAATATAAAAACTCAGATTCGTTTAATTTTTTATAGCAACCTTTTAATGTTAGTTCTTCCACTTTCGAATAATTTAAGACTTTAAAAAAATAGTACATTCATTTCTCCTATATAATTAACCATTAAATTATACAATTTATTTAATAATATGTCAATTAATCGATAAGTTTTTTCACGGGTGTATCGATAAGTTTTTTCACGGGTGTAATGCTTTTTCTCATTGCCTCGTAACAATCTTCTTTCAACTTTTTTATAGCATCTCTGCGGTCTAAGTTTATATCTGGATACATTGCAGGCAATACATGCAGCTCCACAAATGGCTTTTTCTTAAAAATTTTTCTTATTCCGTAAGGTTTAACAAACTTAAACACCAACGGAACTACTGGAACATTGCTATCAACAGCTAATCTAAAAGCTCCACTTTTGAATTCTCGTATTTCTTTAGAATACAAAATTAATTCAGCCTCTGGATAAAAATGTACGGTTTTGTTTTTCTCTAATAATTTCTGCAAATTAATAAAAAAATGTATTTTTTTCTCCACTTCTGTTGGAATAGGAATCCCACCTAAAGCTTTTACTATCCCCCCAGTTCCAGGTGTTTCTACATTAGATTTCAAAGTAGCAAAATATGTTCTAATAGGAAAATTAGCTAATCCATTCATCGTACAATCAAGCGGATGTATGTGATTAGATATTGTTACCTTACCAGACTTAATTTTTTGTATATTTTCTTTGCCTACTACTTTAAAATTAAATAGCAATTTATCTACCAACCATAAAAGAGGAATAGCTATTATATAATATAGGAAGTTAGAAAGCAGGTTGAGTAATATCTGATTGTTCTTCCTTACATTCTTTGATTGCCTCATAAAACATCTCCTCTATTTGTTCCATACTTTTATTCATACTATATTTATCTGCACTTTTTGCATATTCAAATTCCATTTTCTTTCTTTCATCGGGATTTTCAAGCCAATAATCAATTTTATCAGCCAAGTCTGAAGCATTGCCAGCTTCAAACAAACTTCTTTCATCTAATGCAAATTGTGGTGTTGCAGCTTTTTTCCCCTTAGCAATTATAGGAACTATTCCGCAAGCAATTGCTTCTATGCATGAAATTCCTTCAATCTCTGCATCTGAAGCATGTACATACAAATCTGTCATACTTAACATTTTCACCAAATCATCCTTACTAAAAAATTTCATAACTGGTTCATTCGTTAATGTTTTGGCTAATTTAGCATACTTCTTAGTATTAGGACCTTTGCCAGCCAATACTACTTGTATTTTATCCCTATATTTCGATTTATTAACCGCTTCAAAAAGAAGGTCTTGCCTTTTCTCATTAGAATATCTACCAACCATCGTTATAACAAACTTATCTTTTAAATCGTCAGTTTTATTAGATTTAATATACTTGAATTCTGGCTGTATTCCATTAGAAATCACATGTAATTGAGACTTATAATTATGACTTTTTAGTTCGTCTGCAATAAATTGACTTGGGCAATGTACATGAGAAAATTTATTATAAAATGACCTATAATAATTGAATATTATGTCATTAGCTTTTTGACTTCTTCCTAAACCTAATGTGTATGTGATATTCTCTGGTTGTGAATGAAATGCCGCAGTATGCGGTATATGTAGTTCTTCTGCAATTTTAACTCCTCCACGAGAAAGGAAAAAAGGAAGATAAAAATGAACAATATCTACTTTTGAAATTGCCTCTTTTAAAACACTTTCAGTAGGTAATGCAAACACCATTCCTTGTGATTTTATAAGCCATGATATCCCAGGCGGAAGAGGAAGTGGCTTTACAATAAATTTATTTTGTGCAGGTTTCCCTGTGCTTGCTATAAAGACTTCGTGTCCGCGTTTAGTTAAGCCCTCTGCAAATCTTTGTGCAGAGACCGTGGTCCCATTATTACAATCGTCGTATTGATCAAGAACCAATAGTATTTTCATAACAATTCCCTCTTACAAATCTATGATTAATATATATATTTTAATATATTTTTTAAAAATAATCAAGAAATTATAAAAATCTTATTCTTTCTTTTTATTAATTTTTATGATAATATTATAAATGAAATTAAAAAAAGGAGAGACTCAAGTGCTTAGAATATTCAAACGATTAAACATTAAACAATCATTAGGAGCAATAGCATTCTTATGTATTCAATTATTTTGTACACTAACTTTACCATATATTACAGCAGATGTAGTAAACAATGGAATCATACCAGGAAATATATCATTAATCTGGACTAAAGGACTGATAATGATTGTGCTTTCTATTGTAAGCTTATTTGGAGCAATATTTAATACCTTATTATTTTCGAAAGTATCATACAAACTAGGAAATGAATTAAGAAAAGATATTTATGCAAAAGTACTTAAATTTTCAAAAACAGAATTTGATAAATTTGGTACAGCAACACTTATAACTCGTAATACAACCGATATAAATACAATTCAAACTTTGGTAGAAATGAGCTTAAAATTTATAATACTAGCTGTCGCTAATTTATTTGGTGGAATTATTATGACATATCTTTTAAGCCCTAAATTAGCCGTAGTATTTATTGCGATAATTCCATTCTTAATAATATCAGCAGTTGTAATTTACAGGTTTGCAAATCCTTTATATAGCAAAATTCAAAAACTAATAGATAAGTTAAACTTAATTTTCAGAGAAGGACTTACTGGTGTAAAAGTTATAAGATCATTTAATAAAGAAAATGTAGAATATGAGAAATATAAAGAAGTTAATAGAGAGTGCACAAAAACAACCATCACTGCTGAAACAATTATGACAGTCTTTATGCCACTTGTAACAATGATTATTAGCATTGCAACAGTAGCAATTGTATGGATTGGCGGTAAAGGTGTTAATTCAGGAACAATGCAAGTTGGTACAATTATGGCAGCAATTAATTATGCAGTACAAATTACCTCCGGTTTTGGAATGCTTATAAATGTAATATTAACTATTCCTAAAGGGCAGGTTTCAGCGAAAAGAATACATGAAGTGCTTGATACCAATATAGATGCACATAATTACATCCAAGAAAATGTAGGAGCCGACATCTTAGGCGACCCGAACACTGTAGGGACAGGTTCCCATGCCAGCCAGGGTCGAGATGAGTATCAATCCCTACAACAACATGATATCTCATTGCAATTCCAAAACGTAACCTTCAAATATTCAACTGCAGAAAAAAATACATTAGAAAATGTTACCTTCACTATAGATAAAGGTAAAACGCTTGCAGTTATAGGCAGTACAGGGGAAGGAAAATCAACGCTAGTAAATTTAATTCCAAGATTTTATGATGTAAATAAAGGCACTGTAAAAGTAAATGGAGCTAATGTAAAAGAAATAGATAAAGAAACATTACAAGATACGGTAAGCCTAGCTCCACAAAAATCTTTATTGTTTTTTGGCACAATTCGCTCGAATATGCTTTTAGGTAAAAAAGATGCCACAGATGAAGAAATCTGGAAAGCCTTAGATATGGCGTGTGCAACTGAATTTGTAAAAAAGTATGAAGATGAGCTAGATCACGTTGTTGAAAAAGACGGTGGCAACTTTTCAGGAGGGCAAAAACAAAGACTTTGCATTGCAAGAACTCTTTTAAAAGAGGCAGATATTTATATATTCGACGATTCTTTTTCAGCATTAGATTTCAAAACAGATTCTATAGTTAGAAATAATATGAAAGAGAAAATAAAGGATAAGATTTCTATAATAATAGCACAAAGAATTTCGACCATAATGAATGCAGATTTAATAGCCGTATTAGATGGTGGAAAACTTGTTGGTCTGGGGACACATAAAGAGCTAGAAGAATCCAATGCAGTTTATAAAGAAATTATGGAATCACAATTTTATCGCAAGGAGGAAATAGCATGAGCGAAAACGATAACAATAGCAATAGCAATGCCAATACTCATAATAAACAATACGGAAGACTAAAAGTAGTTACGGAAAAACCGCAAAATATGTGGGGTACTATAAAGAGACTTTTAAAATACATGCAAAAATATAAGTTTTTAATTTTTCTATCATTTATAATAGCTATTGTAGGAGGTGGGATACAAGTATTTATACCTAAAATTTTAGGAAGTGCTACAAATATTATTTTCGACGGAATAAAAAATAGTTCTGGTGTCGATTTTAGCAAACTGGGCACAACACTAATTTATATAGTAGCATTATACGTTGGCATGTTTATAACATCATTTGTGTGTCAAAGGCTTATGGTCGTAGTATCACAAAAAACAACATACAATATAAGAAATGAGCTTAAAGCAAAAATGAATAAAGTTCCAGTTTCATACTTCGACAAAAATTCAAACGGAAAGCTTATGTCGGTGGCTATAAATGATATGGACAATATAGTTACAAACCTAGAACAAAGTTTAACCGACTTAATAATAAGCGTTATTTTAATAATAGGAATATTTGCAATTATGATGTTCATTAGTCCAATACTTACTTTAATTGTTTGTATAACAATACCCGGAAGTTATGCTGTAATGAAAATAATAACCCCCCAAACCAAGGAAAATGGTACAAAATATTTTAATTCGCTTGGAAGTTTAAATGGTCAAATTGAAGAAACCTATAAAGGATTTCTAGTGTTAAAGAGTTTTAACGGCGAAAAAGAAGCCATAGATAAATTTAGCGAAATAAATGACGACATGTATAAAACTGGATGGAAAACAAGATTCTTTGGTGGGCTTACAATGCCAAGTATGGGAACAGTTAGAAATATTGTTTATGTATTAGTTGCAATTGTTGGAGGCATAAAGGTAGTGTCTGGAACAATTAGCATCGGCGATGTACAAGCATTTTTGCAGTATTCAAATCAATTTTCACAACCTCTTACTAGAATAACACAAATATGGAGTAATGTTATTAATATGATTGTTTCTTGTGAAAGAGTATTTGCCATGTTAGATGAAGAAGAAATGGGCAAATACGAAGAAAAATTCACAAATAAATTAGAAGAAACTGAAAAAGTCGTTTTCGAACATGTGAAATTTAGTTATACTGATGAACCCTTAATTAAAAATTTTTCTACAAGGGTAGAATGTGGCAAGATGATAGCAATTGTTGGTCATACAGGAGCAGGCAAAACTACAATAACAAATCTAATAGAACGTTTTTATGAGATTAAAGATGGAAGTATAAGAATTGATGGCAAAGACATTAGAAATATGCCTAGAAGTGAATTAAGAGAGAAAATAGGTATTGTGTCTCAAGATGCTTGGGTTTTTGCAGGCACAATTTATGAAAATATTCGTTATGGAAATGAAAATGCAACAAAAGAACAAATATACTCGGCCGCAAAAGCTGCTTATGCAGATGAATTTATTCAAAAGTTGCCAGATGGCTACAACACAATGTTAAACGAAGATGCAGGCAATATTTCGCAAGGGCAAAGACAGCTTATAACCATTGCAAGAGCATTTGTATCGAACCCAGACATACTTATTCTAGATGAAGCAACTTCTAATGTTGATAGTAGAACAGAATTAATTATTCAAAAGGCTACAAAGAAGTTATTAAACGGCAGAACAAGCTTTGTTGTAGCACATAGATTATCGACTATTTATGATGCGGACTGTATCTTGGTAATGGCTGATGGCGATGTAGTAGAAACTGGAACACATAAGGAATTGCTTGAGAACAATGGAGTTTATGCCGATATTTACAATAGCCAATTTGCAAATGGTGTAAGTGCATAAAACTCGTTTAAATTCTGTTTACATTTATAATATAATATACTTATGGAAGGAGCTTTGACTATGGCGAAGATACTAATTGTAGATGATGATATACATATTCGAGAACTAATTCATGCGATATTAAAAACAGAAAAATTTGATATTGTAGAAGCGGTAGATGGTGAAGATGCACTGGAAAAATTAGACGAAACAAAGGTAGATTTATGCGTTATAGATATAATGATGCCCAATATGGATGGCTTTGAACTATGCGAAAATATTCGAGAGTATTACAAAGACATGCCCATATTAATGCTTACAGCTAAAAAGAATATAGTAGATAAAGTACAAGGATTCAACAAAGGTACAGACGACTACTTAACAAAGCCATTTGAAAACGAAGAGCTAGTAATAAGAGTAAAATCATTACTTCGTAGATATAACATAGAAAAAGGACAAATTATACAAATAGGTAATGTTGTAATTGATAAAAATACACATCAAATAAATGTTGATGGCAAAGACATAGATATTCCTTTAAAAGAATTCGAACTTCTATATAAATTGGCTAATTCAAAAGGTAAAACAATATCAAGAGAAAAACTAATTGAAGATATATGGGGTTACGATTTCGAAGGTAACGAAAGAACACTAGATGTACATATTAATAGACTTCGTGAAAAGTTTCAGGATAACTTAATTATTACAACTATAAGGGGATTGGGGTATAGATTGGAGGAAATATAATATGAAAAAAAATGGCAAATTAGAAAGAACATTTCAAATAATAGGTGCACTTTTAATTATGTCAGTTTTTCTAGCGGTATCTTCTTTTGTGGGCTATGTAATTATAAATAATATATTTAAAATATCAAATCAAAATACAAATCTTCTAAATACTATACTTACAGTAGTTATCGGTTTTGCTATAGTATATATAATACTTTTCCCTATAATTAGAAGACATGGAATGAAAGAAATAAAAAAGCAAAATAATGTATTAGATAATATGCTACAAGCAATGGATAAAATATCTCAAGGGGATTTTGATGTATTTATTCCAGAAGAAACCAATGACCATAATAGAAATTTTAATGAATTTGCAGAGAGTATTAATAAAGTGGCAAAAGAGCTTGGTTCAATGGAAACGTTAAGACAAGACTTTATATCAAATGTGTCGCATGAAATAAACTCCCCACTCACATCAATCAAGGGATTTACAGTTCTTTTGAAAAATCCTAATTTGTCTGAGGAAGAACGAAATCATTACATAGACATTATAGAAGCGGAAAGTACAAGATTATCTAAATTAAGTGAAAATTTTTTGAAATTAGCAAGCTTAGAAGATGATGAGAATGTTCTTAATTCAACAGAATTTAGGTTAGACGAACAAATAAAGAATGTTGTATTAATGTTAGAACCTCAATGGAAAGCAAAAGAGCAAGAAATAAAATTAGATTTAGAAGTACTTACGATAAATGCAGATAAAGACTTATTATATGAAGTATGGATAAACATAATAGGAAATAGTATAAAATTTACAGATAATAAAGGAATTATTGAAATTTCATTAAAAAAAGAAAATAAGGAAATAATTTGTGAAATTTCAGATAATGGAATTGGAATATCAGAAAAAGATAAAATGCATATTTTTGAAAGATTCTATAAAGCAGATAAATCAAGAACAAGATCTTCCGGAGGGAATGGACTTGGATTATCCCTTGTGAAGAAAATAATAGAATTGCACGGCGGTAAGATAACAGTAGAAAGCGAAGTTGGAAAAGGGACAACGTTTAGTGTGGTTTTGAATTTCTAGCAAAAACAAGAAAAAATCTTTACCAATCTGAAAAAATTTGCTAAAATAAGTAAAGAAATTAAAGAAATATAAAAAGATTTCCAGAAAGATTTTGTTTTAGATTAACCCAAAATGAATATGAAGAAATATTATTAAGAAAGACAACTATGTCATCACAAATTGTGACAACATCAACATATAAATATCGTAGAACATCACATTTACCATATGTTTTTACAGAACAAGGGATTTCAATGTTATCACCATTATTGAATAGTGAAATTGCTATACAGGTTAGTATTAACATAATGGATGCCTTTGTAGATATGAGAAGATTTATGATGTCTAAAAAAAAGAAAACTTTCAAAAACTCTTTACAAGGTAAAGAAAATTTGTTAAAATAGACTTAAATAAAGGGGGAAACTTTAGTAGTACCACTTTATTTTTTTATTGGAGGCGAAAGTATGGATAGTAAATTAATTAATGTAGAACTTGAAAATATTAAGAATCTAATATACACAATAAGAGGAAAACAAGTCATGTTAGATATGGACGTGGCTGTGTTATATAATTACGAAACAAAAGAAATTAATCAAACTAGAAAAAGAAATATTAGAAGATTTCCAAAAAATTTCTGTTTTCAGTTAACAAATAAGGAAGTTTCAGACTTGAAGTCACAATTTGTGACTTCAAGTCTGAAAACTACTGATATATATGGTGGTAGAAGAAAACTACCATATGCATATACAGAACAAGGGATAGCCATGTTAAGTGGCTTGTTAAAAAATGAAATTGCTGTACAAGTTAGCATAAATATCATGAATGCATTTGTTGAAATGAGAAGATTTATATCGGCCAATTCACAAGTATTTGAAAGACTCACTAATGTAGAATATAAAATGTTAGAATATGATAATAAATTTGATATAATTTTTAATGCTTTACAAAAGGACGAAAACTTCAAGCAAAAAATATTTTTTGAAGGACAAATTTATGATGCATATAGCTTAATTATAGACATTATTAAAAAAGCAAATAATAAAATAGTAATTATAGATAATTACACAGACGATAGTATTCTTAAAATGTTAACAAAGAAAAACAAAGATGTAGAAGTGGTAATTTTAACATCCGACAAAAGTAATATATCAAAGCTAGATATACAAAAATTTAATAAAGAATATCCAGTACTAAAAGTAGCCAAAACAGACAAATTTCATGATAGATTTATAATTATAGACAATAAAGAATTATATCACTGTGGAGCATCAATCAAGGATTTAGGTAAAAAATGTTTTGGTATAAATAAAATTGTAGATAAAAGTATGATTGATAATATAATTGGGTATTGTATTTGAAAATATGACAATTGTATTACATTTTGACAATGTATATTGACAGTAAACTTTTACATGATATAAAATTAGAAAAATACAAAAGAAAAAAGCTTCCTGTAATAAATGAAAAATGAACTTTGACAAAAAAATACCTCTCAATATATAATTTCTTTAGACAAAACCAAAGTCTAGAAATTAATATTGGAGGTAAAAGAATATGAACAAATCACAGGATGCGAAGTTTCACGCTATTGAAACAACAGATGCAATTGTAGGAATTGACATAGCAAAAAACACACATTGGGCTGTAATAATAAGTCCATTAGGTAAGGTAATAACCAAACCATTCTCTTTTAATAATAACAAAAAAGGATTTAAAAGTCTAGTAGAAAATGTAAAAACAAGTTTGATTCCAATGAGGTTTAACAATGTAATCATAGGAATGGAGCCAACGGGACACTATTGGAAATGTTTGGCAAGATATTTAAAAGAAATAGAATGGATTAAGGTAGTAACAGTAAATCCTAAACATGTGAAGGATAGCAAGGAGCTAGATGATAATTGTCAAACAAAAAGCGATAGAAAAGATTGTATAACAATAGCTAGGATAGTAAAAGATGCAAGATATTTCGAACCATATTTACCAGAAGGAATATGGGCAGAGTTGAGAAATATGAGCAATACAAGACAAGAAATAGTAAGAAAGAGTATCAGTGTAAAATGTAGGATAATAGCAACAATAGATGAGTACTTTCCAGAGTACATAAAAGTATTCAAAAAAATAGATAGCAGAACATCGATGGAAATACTAAAAGAATGTCCATTTCCTGAAGACATAAAACTCAAAGGAAAAGAGGGTTTGTTGATGCATATAAAACAAACAGTAAAAAGAGGATATAGTAGACAACAAGTAATAGATATATACGATGTAGCAGTTGACAGCATAGGCACAACAGAAGGAATTAAAACAGCAAAAGTGCAATTAGATATATATGTGGAAGAACAGGAATTGCTTGAAAAACAAATAAGAAGGATAGAAGAACAATTGGAAGAATTACTGCAAGAGACAGGATACTGCGAAAATATGATAAGCATTAAAGGAATAGGTATTGTAAGTGCAGCACAGTTAATAGGAGAATTAGGAGACTTAACAAGATTTAAAAGTTATGAACAAATTAGAAGATATGCAGGGTTAAACTTAGTAGAAAACAGTTCTGGAATACATCAAGGAAAAACAAGCATATCAAGAAGAGGCAGAAGTACATTAAGAAGTATTCTTTACAGAATTGCATTTACAATGGTAAATCAAAATGAAGAAATGAAACAATTATACAAATATTTAAAAGAAAGAAAAAATAATCCATTAAAATCAAAACAAGCACTAATCGCAGTAATAGGAAAAGTGTTACAAATAATATACACAATAGTAATAAATAATACAAAATATGAAGCTACTAGAGTATTTAATTTAGAAAGATTAGAGCAACTAAAAGTAGCGTAGATATATTTCATTTAGCTAGATAAAAGTGGAGATGAGGAGGAATTTCTCCATAAGGCCTTTAATGAGCCAGTAATAAAGCAGAAATGCCACTCCACTTTATCTTTATACATTGAACGAAGGAAGGTAAGGACTAATGTATATTAGATCCAGAGAGAAATGATAGGGTTAATGGTAAAGAAAGTTTCTAGTTAAAATATTTAAGGTTTTTATTAAAAAAATAAAAATATAAGATAAATGAAGATATCGGGAGATAATCGTTCATTTATAGAGATAGGAGAAAAAACCATGGAAGAAAAGAAAGCTTTAACTGCAAAAATTTTAATTGCAATAATAGTAATATTAGTAATTGCAGTCGTAGGACTTGTGGCATATATACTACTTACAAAAAATTTTACTTTAGTCAAAAAAGATACAGCTAATCAAGATAGTGTTGCAAATGTAGCAGATATAGGAAGTAATCCATCTATAAATAACATTAATAATGCAAATACTGCTGTACAACCAAATACAACAGACCCATATGCAAATTATCCTAATTTTGCATGGGTAAGAACAACAAGTATTAATGCTGGAAATTTAAATAGCTATTCTGCATATATAGATGGTTCTGGTATAATACATATAGCATATACTAATTCTGGTACTGAACCAACAGAAGAAATCACAGTTAATTCTTTAACAGAAAAAGCGAAATACATTTGTGCACAAAACATAGGATTTCAATCACCAGGATGTGATATATTAATAACATTAACAGAAAATAATAATTTGTATATAATAAGTAATATTTATAACCCATTTATTACAGATGATGGTAAAATGACATTAAATAATGGTCCTGATATTGAAGAAGTCTCATCTAATATATTAGAAATATATAATAATACAACAAATGCTCTCATAGCTGGAGATTTTGGAGGCACATTTATTGGTACTTATGCCTTAACATCTGATGGAAAATTACTTAGCATAAATACAGGAAACTATACTATAAGTCCCAATGTGTTACATATATGTTATACATTAGGTTTGCCATACGAAGATTGTTCATCTATAAAAGCTATAATTTTCTTTAATGATGTCCCTTTGCAAATAACAAGAGATAATTATTTAAGAGATGATAGTAATATACAAATAAATTATGTATTAGATAGTAATAATAATAAAATTAGTATAAAGTATTCATTTGCTATAGATGATGGTACTCTTGATTATGGACAAACTAGTCTTGACAGTAATTGTGAATATATAATTACACAAGATAATAAGATATATAAAGTAGACCACTATAATGGCATTACTGATTATAAAATTGATTTATTAAATAGTAAAACCGTTAAAGATGTATATTATGATGATAATAATAAAGTTATTACTGTAACCTACACTGACAATACAATGGATAGGTTTAATGTTGGACAACACTTTAATGCGAATTCAAATAAATACGGATTTTAATTGTTTAATAAAGAAAAGAAAACTTTCAAAAACTCTTTACAAAGCAGAAAAAATTTGCTAAAATAATTAAAGAAATTAAAGAAATTTAAAATAGTGGGGGAATAACTCTTGTTATTCTTTCATTATTTTTTTTATTTGGAGGTAAAACATGGACAATGAATTAGAAAGTGTAGGAATTGAAAGTATTAAAAATCTGATATATACAATAAGAGGTAAGCAAGTCATGTTGGATAGTGACGTAGCTATGTTGTATAAGTATGAAACAAGAATTATGAATCAAACTGTAAAAAGAAATATAAAAAGATTTCCAGAAAGATTTTGTTTTAGATTAACCCAAAATGAATATGAAGAAATATTATTAAGAAAGACAACTATGTCATCACAAATTGTGACGACATCAACATATAAATATCGTAGAACATCACATTTACCATATGTTTTTACAGAACAAGGGATTTCAATGTTATCACCATTATTAAATAGTGAAATTGCTATACAGGTTAGTATTAACATAATGGATGCCTTTGTAGATATGAGAAGATTTATAATGTCTAACGCACCAATATTAGAGAGATTAACTAATGTTGAATATAAACTTTTAGAACATGATAAAAATTTCGATAAATTATTTAACGAACTACAAAAAGAGGACGAAAACTTCAAGCAAAAAATATTTTTTGAAGGACAAATTTATGATGCATATAGCTTAATTATAGACATTATTAAAAAAGCAAATAATAAAATAGTAATTATAGACAGTTATATAGATGATAGCGTTCTTAAGATGTTAACAAAGAAAAATAAAGGTGTAGAAGTAGTAATTCTAACATCTAATATGAGTAATATATCAAAACTAGATGTACAAAAATTTAACAAAGAATATCCTACATTAAAAGTAGCCAAAACAGACAAATTTCATGATAGATTTATTATAATAGATGGAAACGAATTATACCACTGTGGGGCATCAATCAAAGATTTAGGTAAAAAGTGCTTTGGTATTAATAAAATAGTAGATAAAAATATGATAGATAATATAATTGGATATTGTGTTTGAAACTTTAATTTTGTTTAAATTCAGTTTAAATAAGCATAGTAAAATAACCTTAATATAGGTAGGGGGACACACCTTTAGCAAGGGGCAAATTTATTGTGGTTAAGGAATATCCCCCTCCATTGAAAAGGAGGTTATTTTTTATGGACGTAATTGAAATTAAAAATGTGTCGAGAAGTTTTGATAAAGTAAAAGCTGTTGATAATTTAAGTTTAAATATTCCAGAAAATGGTGTTTTTGCTATTTTAGGTCCAAATGGAGCAGGCAAAACAACTTTGATAAATATGTTAGCAACATTATTAAAACCTAACGAAGGCACAATAAAAGTTTTTGGATATGACGTAGTAAAAGAAGCAGAAAAGGTAAGAGAATTAATTGGCCTAACAGGGCAATATGCTAGTGTTGATGAGGCACTTACAGCTAGACAAAATTTAGTTATATTTGGTCAGCTATTAGGTTTAAAAAAGAAGGATGCCCGCAATCGAGCAAATGAACTTTTAGAAGAGTTTCATTTAACAGATGCGGCAGATAAGCCAATTTCAAAGTTTTCAGGAGGTATGAGAAGAAGGCTGGATTTAGCAGTTAGTTTAATTGCACATCCGAAATTAATATTTCTTGATGAACCAACAACAGGGCTAGACCCAAGAACTCGTAATCAAATGTGGGATACCATTCGTAGCCTAGTAAAAGAAGGTTCAACCGTATTATTAACGACTCAATATTTAGAAGAAGCAGACCAATTAGCAGACAAAATTGTAATTATTGATAAAGGCCATATAGTTGCAGAAGGAACTGCAGAAGAATTAAAGAAAACACATAATGCTAAAAACTTAGACGATGTTTTCTTGAAGATAACAGGTGATGGTACCAGTGGTACAAAGCAGGAAGAAATGATAGCAATAGTTCACGATTTGGAGGTGGAAGAATATGAAAAAATTCATAAAAACAATTAGAGAGAGTATAATTATTGCAAAACGTAATCTTATTAAAATGTTTAAAACACCAGAACAATTTGCAGATTCGTTGCTTTTCCCGATTATGTTTTTGCTTATATTTACGTATATTTTTGGGGGAGCAATTTCTGGTAGTACCAGTAACTATTTACCAATTATTATTCCGGGTATTTTAGTGTTCGGAGTTATGAATACCGCAGGTGCAACAGGAGCGAGTTTAAGAGACGATATTACTACAGGGGTATTTAATAGATTTAAATCTTTACCAATATCTCGTATGGCTCCACTTGTTGGAAGATTAATGGGTGATAGCATAAGGTTTGTTATTGCTATATTAGTAACTTTTGTAGTTGGAACAATTATGGGCTTTTGGCCTGTTGGTGGATTTCTTGGAATGGCACTGGCACTACTGCTATTAGTATTTTGTGGTTGGTGTATGTCTTGGATATTTGCGTTTATAGGTGTATCAATGAGGTCATCACGGTGCAGTACAAGGAATTTCGATGTTAATAAGTATGCCTTTAATGTTTTTATCAAATGCAATGGTTCCAATAGATACATTACCAAAAGGCTTACAAGTAGTGGCAAATATTAATCCAGCAACTCATATTGTAAGTGCCATTAAAGACTTATTAAGCGGAAGCGTTGTGTTTACGCAGGAAATATTTTTATCGTTGATAATTGTTATTGCAGTGGTTGCAATATTTGCACCACTTACATTAAAAGTATATATGGAGAAGGTGTAGTTGCCAATTAACAACTTTCAGCAAAGTAGCCTCCTTAAGTATAGTAAATGCTGTGAGCCACAGAAGAAATCAAATACAATAGTCCGCTCCCGGTGTATGTATATCTTTTTAAAAAACTCCCTCCAAGCCTCCGAAGATTCCATGGGCCTCAAAGGGCTGTCGGGCAGTTTTTTAAAAAGATATACATACACCTAGCGCTATTCCATGTACTGAAGTATATACCTATACTTAAGGAGGCTACTTTGCTGAAAAGTGTTAAATAGTAGTTATAGACAATAAAGAATTATATCATTGTGGTGCATCAATAAAAGATTTAGGAAAAAAATGCTTTGGTATTAACAAAATAGTAGATAAAAGTATGATTGATAATATAATTGAATATTGTATTTAAAATAATCAATTTTGTTTAAATTCAGTTTAAATTAAAGTAGTAAAATAACCTTATAAAGAGTAAGGAGATTATTTTTTTATGGAGAAAACAGAAGTAAAAGAAGAAGTAAAGCAAGATAAGCTTCCCAAAGGCATTGTGGTGGCCGCTTTAATAATGGCACTTGGAGCTTTCCCAGCTATGCTGGATTCAACAATTGTAAATATTGCTATAAATCATTTATCACAAATTTTTAATACTACATTTAGTATGGTACAATGGGTTGTTACTGCTTATGCCCTTGCATTAGCGGTTGCAGTACCATTCTCTGGGTGGATAATTCAAAAAATTGATGGAAAGAAACTTTTCATGGGAGCAATCGTATTGTTTCTGTTAGCATCGGGACTTTCTGCAACTTCTTGGAACATTCAAAGTTTAATTGTTTTTCGTATAATTCAAGGATTTGCAGCAGGAATTTTGATGCCTACAGTTGCTACATTGGTTATTCAAATGGCAGGAAAAGATAAACTTGGCAGACTGATGTCTATTATAAGCATTCCAACAATTTTAGGACCTATACTTGGTCCAATTATTGGAGGATTAATTTTACAAGGGTTAACTTGGCATTGGTTATTTTTAGTAAACCTTCCTATAGGAATTGTTGCTTTGATACTTATGCAATGGAAATTGCCTAAATTTGAACCAAGCAATCCATCTGCAAAGCTTGATTGGGCAGGAATCATGTCGCTATCTTTAGCTTCAGCATTACTTATTTATGGAATAACAGAAGTAAAAAGCTCAGACAATTCAATAGGTGGTATCGTTTCAATTATAGTAGGAGTGGCTTTAGCAATTATATACATTGTATACGCATTTAGAAAAAAAGATAATGCATTGATTCCGCTTAAATTATTTAAATCTAAAAACTTTAGTGCTTCATTTATATCCTTGTTTTTAACAGGATTTGCAGTAAATGGCCCCATGTTACTACTGCCAATGTTTTTGCAAAACATACGAGGATTAAGTGTTATAACGGCGGCACTTTGGCTTATCCCACAAGGTTTAGGAATGTTAGTTACAAGATCTTTAACTGGCAAAATGACTGATAAAATTGGAGCACGCTTTGTGGCAATTCCAACTATCTTAATTACACTAATAGGTACATTTCCATTTATATTTTTTGACTTATCAACATCTAGCTGGATTGTTTGGCTTGTTCTATTCATACGTGGAATGGGAGTTGGCGGATATACAATTGCAGTTATGAGTGATTCTTATACTGGATTAGAAAGGTCACAAGTCCCTCAAGCAAGCACTGCAACTAGGATAATTCAAAATATAGGAGCAGCTTTTGGTTCTGCAGTTTTAGCTACAATGGTAAGTAATTATTTAATTGGAAAAGAAGGAACAATTGCGAATATGACAAGTGCATATCATGTAGGTTTTACAGCAAGCTTGATTTTTATGGTTGTTGGAGTTATTCCAGCATTATTTCTTACGAATAAGATGAAGAAAAAGGTATAATCCTTTTCCCCACCATAACTAAAACAAGTACAGCAACAGATACAAGTGCTGTAAATCCTCCAGGGGCAACATTCAAATAATATGAAATAAACAGCCCAAGCATTATATCTATTATACTAAATAATATTGAAAATATTAATGTAAATTTAAATCCTTTACCAAGTTGCATAGCAGTTGCAACAGGCAGTGCAATCATTGAACTTAAAACCAATACGCCCACAATTCTAATAGAAACGGCTATAGCAGATGCTACTAAAATAAAAAATATATAATTAATAAGATTTACTCTTACCCCTACTATTTTGGCAGTCTCTTCATCATAAGCAATATAAACAAGTTGATGATAAAGCATAATAAGTGCAATAACAGAAATCACACTAAGTATTAAAATCATATTCATATCAAATTTTGTTACCGTTAAAATGCTTCCAAACATAAAAGAATCAGCATTTGCATGAATATTCCCTGAACTGATAAGTGTAATTGCAGTGCCTACGCTTAAAGCAAGTACAATTGTTAAAATTAGGTCTGTGTATTTTTTAAAATATTTACGTAAAAATTCTATTAATGCCCCACTAATTGAAGTAAAAACAAATGCCCCTAAAACAGGGTTTTGATTGCATAAAAGTCCTATTGTAATTCCGTGCAAGCGATGCATGAGAAAGCGTGTCCCCTATCATAGAATATCGACGAAGAACTAAAAATATTCCTATACATGGACACAATATCGCAATACATATTGAAACAAAAATTGCATGTTGCATAAAAATATAGCTAAACATTATCTTCGTCCTTTCCTCTAAATTTTAAATATTCATCAACATATTGTGTAGGAGAACAAAGATGTCCATGCCCTTCTACCATATGATAAATTTGCGTAGAATTTGATATCGCTGCATCTAGGTTATGTTCAACAGAAACTATCGTAATTTTTTCATTAATATTAAGTCTTTTTATAAATTTATATATTTCTTTTTGACTTTTCACATCTACTCCAGTTGAAGGTTCGTCAAGTATCAATAAATCAGGTGTTCCGAGTATTGCTCTAGCAATTAATATTTTTTGTCTTTGTCCTCCTGAAAGATTTCCCATTAATGAGGATTTAAAATCCAACATACCAACTTGTCCAAGACTTTTATCTATAATACTTTTATCTTTAATTTTCAATAATTTTCTATATGAATTTAAAACTTCATACACAGTAATAGGAAAATCTGCATTTGAAAAATCATTTTTTTGAGGAACATATCCTATTTTGTTTGTATTTACAGTAATGGTTCCAGAAGTTGGTTTTAGAAACTTTAGTATTAACTTAATAAGTGTGGTTTTTCCACACCCATTATCGCCAACAACGGAGATGTATTCTCCATCATCTATTTTTAAATTAATTCCGTTTAATATATTAGAAGAATTACCAGCGTAAGAAAAGTATAGTTTTTCTGCTTTAATCATTAATTAATCCTCTCTATTGACAAAAATATACAAATACGTTATTATTTATTTTACAGCAAATTCCTTGAATTTGCAAGTTTTTTTTAAGAGGAAATTACTGGTTAAAGGTTTTTTATAAAATGTCCGCTTGTGGTGGTTAGTATATCTTTTTAAAAAGCTCCTTCAAGCCTCCGAAGACTCCATGGGCCTCAAAGGGCTGTCGTTCACTTTTTAAAAAGATATACTAACCACCACAAGCTACTTTACTGAAAAGTATTAATCAGTAACAGAGGAAATAATGTGAGAAAATTAAGTTTTATATTTATATTATTAATAGTCATCATTATAATAGCGTGTCTTTCAGTCCGCTTTTATAGTAATGGAAATGAAAATTCTGATGGAAAAATTAAAGTTTCTGTAACATTTAACGCCATGAAAGAATTTGCTGAAGCAGTGCGGAAAAGATAAAATCGATATTTCAACAATTATCCCAGATGGAATGGAACCACATGATTTTGAACCAAAAGCAAAAGACATAGCAAATTTAAGTGTGTCCAATGTTTTTATATATAATGGATTTGATATGGAACCTTGGGTAGACAATGCTATTTCATCTGCAAATAACCCAAATCTTATATCAGTAGAAGCCTCAAAAGGAGTAGTGCCAATTTTGAATACAAATGCTCAAGAAATAACAAATAACGAACAATACGATCCCCATATTTGGCTAAGTCTTAAAGATGCAGAAATTGAAGTAATAAATATCAAAAATGCTTTGATTCAGGCTGATCCAGTAAACAAAGATTATTACGAAAAAAATTGTAGTGATTATATTGCAGAATTGGAAAATTTGTTTAATGAATATAGCGTAAAGTTTCAATCAGTAACAAACAAAAATATTGTTACTGGACATGCTGCCTTTGCTTATTTATGCAGAGATTTTGGCTTAACACAAAATAGCGTAGAAGATGTCTTTGCAAGTGGTGAACCTAGTGGTAAACAACTGGCAGAACTTGTAAATTATTGTAGAGAAAATAATGTAAAAACAATATTTACAGAAAAAATGATAAGCCAAGATATTTCTAATACCTTGGCAAATGAAGTTGGTGCAAAAGTAACAACAATTTATACTATAGAAAGTAATGAAGATAATAAAACATATTTAGAAAGAATGACCGAAAATTTATCAGAAATTTATGCCAGTTTAAATCAATAGTTACTATTTAACAGTTTAGCTTAAAACTCCCGCCTCTGGAGTATAGTATAGCTTTTAAAAAGGCTCCTCCAAGTCAAGGGGTAATCCGTAGCCTTGGGAGGGCTGTCGTTCACCTTTTTAAAAGCTATACTATACTTAAGGAGGCTACTTTGCTGAAAACTGTTAATTAGACCATTATACCATTTCTGCCAGTTTTGCCACAGCTACATAAATATGAGAAATTCTATACCAAGTAGAAAAATCAACAATTCCAGATTGAGGCATATTAAATATACCTTGAAATGTTATAACAGCATCTCTTGTTTGTGGACCAAAAATTCCATCTACTCTCATTTTAGGAATAGCAGGATAATTATTAGAAATGGCATTTAATTGTTCCTGTATAATTGTAACATTCGACCCGCTAGAACCAGTCTGTAAAGCAGTTCCAGGATATGACGATGGAACTCCAGCTACACTATTTGCATTTGCAAGAAAAATACTATTACCATAGTAGTTTCTTAAAATACTCATATGATCATACCCTTGATCTCCTAAATATTTAGATCCCCATTGTGATAACCAACCAGGATTATTTACTCTTTGACCATCATTATATTGAGCAAATAAAGGTTGCCTAATTTCAGGCTTGGTAATATAGGTATTAAATATATTGTCTACAATAACCGAAATTTCATCAAAAATATTGCGTCCGTATGTAAAGGCTTGATCAAATCGTGTTGAATTTGTAATTGTAAAATTAAACCCTTTGCCTCTATACCATTCTGTATAAACTCTATTTAAAGTAAGAGAAAGAATTGCAAGAATATTGGCTACAAGAGTTTCTGTCGGCCAGTTTGCATAAACCTCAGAGCTTGCCACATTTTTAATATAATCTTTAAAAGGAACGTAATAATTAGGAGCTGAAGTATCATCGGGTACACCTGCATGAACAACAATATATTCTGGTATCACAACCTGTGGCAATACTACAAATCCCGTTGGTGGCGGAAGTTCCTTTACCGCATCCTCAGGAATTTTAAGAGGAAAATCCCCCCAAAGCGTATTGTCTTCAATTTGTATTCTTTCTGTGGTTTTATTTTGCATATCAGTATGCATGAACACATTTTGCTGTGCAATAGTATCTGGTAATATTTGAACTCCCTCTATTATGATGTCTCTATGATTAGGTGCAGTTATAATAAGATTATATTCACTGTATGGTCTTTCTTCAGTTTCTGGATTTTGAGATAACAATAAAGCTGGAGCAGCTAAACTAACAATTCCGTGTTTTTCCTGATTCATCAGTCACTTCATTATTCAATATTGTTGTATTGTCCTCTCTTGGCGTTATTCTTATTTCAGCTCCATCAATTGGTCTCCCCCTATTATTTTCAAACACATGTATATGTAACATCCCTTCTCCAGTATTTACAGGGTCACTAGAACGCACATAAAAATTATATGGATTATAATTATACATAAAATCTCATCCTTTCATTGTTTTATAGAATTATTATATGTAATATAAAATCTAAAAGTGAATATAATTTATATTATAACTGGAGGTCACATGGAAACCACTACAAATACAGAAAAATTATTAACTTTAACCACAAGCCCAAATGAACAAAATAACATGGAAGTAATAGTAAAATATAATGGAGATATTATGAAATTAGAACAAGAACTTGGAATTGAAGTTGAAATTTTAGAATTTAATTATGCAATTATTACATTAAGACCAGAACAAGTAAACAACTTGTATAATTATACAGAAATTGAGTATATTGAACTTCCTAAAACAGTAACTTTCAGCTTAGAGCAAGAATTAAGCAGTGTATGCCTGCCAATATCACAAACTGGTGAATATAATGTAACAGGTAAAGGTACAATTGTTGCTATTATAGACTCTGGAATAGATTATACTCATCCAGATTTTATTAACGAAGACCAAACAAGTAGAATTCTATTTATATGGGATCAAACAGGAACTGGTATACCACCATCTGGATTTAAAAGCGGCATAGAATATACAAGCGAACAAATTAATAAAGCATTACAAGATATAGTAGCGGGCCTTGTGCCTGACATTCCAGAAATGGACATCATTCGGACATGGAACGGCAGTTGCTGGAATTGCATGTGGCAACGGAAGAGCAAGTGGTGGAAGGCAAAGAGGCATTGCTACACGGTGCAAATATTATTGTAGTAAGATTAGGTAGAAGAGGAGAGACATCTTTTGCAAAAACAACAGAAATTATGAGAGCAATAAAATACGTAATTGATAAAGCACAAATGCTAACCATGCCAATTGCAATCAATTTAAGTTTTGGTACTAATAACGGAGCACACAACGGAGCTTCTTTATTTGAAACATTTATAGATGAAATGTCGGCAAAGTGGAAAACATCAATTATCGTTGCCTCACGGAAACGAAGGCTTTGGTGGACATCACTTTCTAGGAGAAATTAATGAAGGTGAAACCTTAGAAATAAACTTTACAATAAGCCCTGGCTTAACTTCCATATTTTTAACACTTTGGAAAGATTTTGTAGACGATTTTGAAATTGAATTAGTTGCCCCAAATGGAGAAACTACAGGGAAACTACCGCCTAATATAAAAAATAGAACTATTGTTATAGGCGAAACTTTAGTCAACTTTTTTAACACAGAACCAGTACCTTATAACGAAGAACAAGAATTGTTTTTTTTGTTAACTCGTGTAGAAACAGGTTTCGAATCTCCTTTGCCAAACATGATATTTCCTGGAGGTTGGAAAATAAGGGTAAGAGGAATAAATATTGTTGACGGAATATTTAACATTTGGCTTCCAACAATAGAAGAAGTAACAAGAGATACCTCTTTTAGAATTCCGAACATAAATACAACATTAACACTACCCTCTACCTCTAAGAAAGTAATTACGGTAGGTGCCTACAATTCTAGCATAAATGCCGTAGCTGATTTTTCTGGAAGAGGATATACTAGAAGTAATGTATATATAAAACCAGATTTGGCAGCACCGGGTGTAAATATTATTACAACAACAGTTGGCGGAGGATATGATTCATACACAGGAACAAGCTTTGCTACACCATTTGTAACAGGAGCAGTATCACTTCTTATGGAATTCGGCATTGTAAACAATAATGATCCATTTTTATATGGCCAAAGAATAAAAAGCTTTTTAAGAAAAGGAGCAAGAAGAGAACCAAATATAATGTATCCAAACCCCAGATGGGGCTATGGATTTTTATGTATAATGAATGTTATTACTAGATTAATAAGGGGGTAAATATGTATAGACAAGAAGAAACTCCAAATTACGAAAATATGACGCTAAAAGAATTTATAAGCCAACCTCAAGTAATAGCACTCTCCGCAAGATACAGTACTCGTTTGGAAATGCTAATCAATGCCATACCTTACGCTAGAATAGGCAGAATTTTACTTGGACAACAAGCTGTTATTTACATAGATAGTAGAAAAATTGAAGGCTTATTGCAAGCTATGGGAGAAGAAGGCCATATCGAAATGTTTCCAAATATTTTTGGGCTTCTTGGCAGAACCAGTTTAGAAGCATCAGGCATTATACAAGTACAGACCCAGCCATTTTTAGATTTGAAAGGCAGAGGTACACTAATTGGAATTATAGGCACAGGCATTGATTATACCCAAAAAGCATTTCAATATGAAGATGGCACCAGTAAAATAAGATATATATGGGACCAAACAATTGAAGGAAACAACCCAGAAGGATTTGCATTTGGCAGCGAATATACAAGTGAACAAATAAATCAAGCTCTTAAAACAGATACCCCATATAATATTGTTCCTACCCATGATACCGTACGGACATGGTACGTTCTTGGCCTCAATAGCTGCTAGCCGTGAAAAGTATGAACATATAGGTGCTGCTCCAGATGCTGAATTGATTGTTGTAAAACTAAAGAAAGCAAATCAATTTTTTTATAATTTTTATTCAGTTCTAGAAAGTCAAGAAAATGCTTTTATTTCAATAGATATTATGCTTGCCATAGAATATATGATTGGAAAAGCAAATGAGCTCAGAATGCCAATATCTATATGCATTGCACTTGGTACGAATATGTCTGGACATGATGGTTTTACTGTTATGGAAGAATATATAACTAGGGTTTCGCAATTAGAAGGGGTATGTATTTGCACTGCTGCAGGTAATGAAAGTAATATGAAACTACATGCAAGTGGCATCGTAGCTACTAGAAATTCTACAAAAGACATTCAAATAAGAGTGCCAGAAAATGCCCACAGTTTTCCAGTATTCATATGGATAAACCCATCTGACAGAATGTCTGTTTCCATAAAGTCTCCAGTTGGTGAAACTGTATCACGTGCACCTGCTATCTTTGGAACAGTAACACAGACAAAACTTATTTTAGAAAGAAGCACCATAGCTGTACATTACTTCTTCCCACACCAAGGAAGTGGAGCACAATTTATTGGAGTCAATATTTTAGATCCTACACCAGGCATATGGACTATTACACTCTTTGGAGATATTATTTTAAATGGAAGATTTGATGCATGGCTTCATATGTCGGGTTTTCTGACACCTGGTATTGAATTTTTAGTACCAGATCCTTATGTTACCGTTACTGCACCAGCAACTTCTAGAGGCTGTATTGCCTGTGGTGCATACAATGATAGAGATGGCAGTTTATACGTAAATTCCTCATGGGGACCTACTAGAATCATGACAGACAATCCTGATTTGGTAGCACCTGGAGTAAACGTAACTGGAATTTATCCAACAGGTGTTGGTATAATGACTGGCACAAGCGTAGCAGCTGCAATTACTGCTGGAGCGTGTAGCCTAATGTTACAATGGGGCATTGTTGAACGAAACGACACAAGCCTTAATACCTATCGTATAAAAACATATTTAATAAGAGGATGCAGCCGCAACCCAAATATACAATATCCAAATCCAAAATGGGGTTATGGAAAATTAAATCTATTTAATACATTTACTCAAATGAGACCATAAAAAGAACAAATTTACTACTCATTTATTAAATGAATAATATCGCTGATTAAATACATTCTCGAGTCTAACTCATGTATTTCTTCAGCACATATTTTTAATTCCTTTATTAAATGTTTTGGTACATCTCCATTATATTTATATCTTGCTTTATGCTCTAAAGAAGCCCAAAAATCCATTGCATCTGTTCGTATTTGTATTTCTACTTTTACTAATTCCACCCTATCTATTAAATACACTGGCACTTTAATAATCATATGATAACTTCTATATCCATTTGGTTTTGGGAACGCTATATAATCTCGTTCTCTAACAAAAGTTATATCCTCTTGTTTTTTAATGAGCTCAGCTATTTTATATACATCATTTTCAAAAGAACATATTATTCTAATTCCTGCAACATCTTCTATGTTCTCCCTAATATTTTCCATATTCATTTGAATATTTTTTCTTTTCAATTTATCTACTAAACTATCTATGGATTTAACTCTAGATTTAATATGTTCTATTGGGTTTGGTCCATTTACAAACTTATAATCTTTATCTAATATTTCTATTTTCGTAAGTATAATCTTTAAAGCACTATTATATAGTTCAAATATCTGATTTTTTTCTTCGTCGAGCATTTCGTCCATTTAACTTTCACTCCTCGAAAAATCTATTCTTCTAAAAATTGATTTTACTCTCATAGTTAACTCCAATCCACTAAATGGTTTTGTAAAATAATCATCACTTCCTAATTCCAGAGCTGTTGCATAATCTAAATCGGCATCTCTTGCCGATACTACAATAATAGGCACTTTGCTTACCTTCCTTAATTCTTTACAAACTACAAATCCATTTGCCCCTGGCATCATCACATCTAATATAATTAAGTCAGCAGGAGCATCCTTAAATTTTTCAAGTAATAAATCACCACTTTCAAAACCTTCTGTCTTATACCCTTCAAATTCTAAAAATTCTTGAATTATTTTTCTTATATTTGGTTCATCATCTGCCACATATATCAATCTTTGCTCCATTTTTCCCTCCACATTACATATTATTTAAAGCTCTCGTTAATTGCCTTGCATTTATTACTTGCTGACCACTATTTGCATTAGTTCCAGATGATGTAGTAACCCCTGGATTTCCAGTTGCCACATCAACATATTGTACTGTTTGCCCTACAGTTAGTCCGCTTTTTATTTCTACATAGTTACTATCTGCAATTCCCGTTTCCACATTCACTTCTGATGTCCCTCCATTGCTATCTACCGCTTCAACATATTTTGTATCATCATCCCTTACATTAATTGCTTCAATTGGAACTGCTGTTACATCTTTTTCTTCTTGCAATGTAATAGTACAATAGCCTGACATTCCTAACTTAATATTTCCATCATTCATATATGTTACCGTTGCAGTAAAATTTGAATTTGTTGCTGTATCTGATATATCCGTGATATATCCTGTATATGTTTTATCTGGGAAGGCATTTATAACCACCGCTACTTTTTCCCCAAGTGTAATGTAGTCCATATCTGCTTCATTAATCTGTATGCTAGAGGCACAAGTTTCTGTTGTTTGTACTTCTATATAATTTGAATTCGTACACATATCTCCTGAAGCTGGCAAAGAATAATTTGTAACAACTAAGTCGTATGGTGCTGTTAAATATGTCCCATTAGTATATTCTAATAATTTCGTTCCTCCCTTCACATAGATACTTTTATCTACTAACAGTTTATTAAAATAATACGTTGCATGCAATTCTATTTGTTCATCCAATCCACTTGATACTTGTAAACTACTACTAAATTGTTTAATAATCGTTTGCGTTCCAACTGTTGCTTCTTTTAATACAACTTGATCAACCGTTGCTGTATTTTTTGATTTCTGCTGTATAACCAAAATTATAACTAAAGCAATTATTAATATTATTGCTATTGAAACAGTTAAAATTATTGTCCTTTTACTCATCATTAAATCCTTTCTACATAAATCCTATAATAACGAACATCACCATTCTTAGCTAATACTGATATTAACACTTTATTTAATCCTACTTGTAAACTTGTATTTCCAGAAATAGTAACTACCGCTGAACTATCTTCTTTAGTTGCAGTTACAGTCACACTTTTTACTCCATTACCTACTGTTATAAAATAAGTATTGTTTGTTTTATTAAATTTTGGAGTTAAACTATATCCTTTTACTGTTAAGTTACTTAAATAATTATTCCTTGAACCAAGATATGTTACTGTTTGAGCATTACTTGCGCCACTGCCGCTGAAACTTGATGCTCCCATTCCCGTTGATTGACTTCTATTTGTGCTATTGCTACTACCGCTATTACTTCTAGTGTTATTCGTACCACTATTCATATTATTTTTTGTACTATTATTTGTATTGTTTTGACCATTAGGAGTATTCTGTTGTTGAGTACCAGTTCCATCCGCTCCAGTAGCGTCACCTGTCCCAGTATTATTTGTAGTATTTTGATTCGTTGTGTTATTTGCCACTACTGTAACTTGAATATTATTTGCTTCTTGCTGCGTTCCTTGATCATCTGAAAGTGCATAAGTAACATTTATTGGTGTACCACCTACAATATAGCTCGGTATAGTATATAAAACGCAAATCGTATTTACTCCAGCTGGTATATTTTGAATTGTAAAAGTTTTATTTAATGGATCAAAAGCAGAATCACTTATTGTCATTCCAGTAGTTGCTACATCTATTACTGGTTCTAAATAAATATCTGTAGTTAGTACTATTTGAGACAAAGTATACGTAGTTATATTTTCAACATTAATATAAACCTTCATTTGATCTCCTGGTTTTAAACTTGTTTCTGGTATAGATACAACTGTAGAAGAATCATCAGCATATATTTTGGTAATCATAATACTGGATAAAATCAAAATTATTATAATTACAGCACTAAATATTTTCTTTCTCATAATTTCCTCTCTTTCTATTAGACTTCTTTCGAAACATAAAATGTGATATACTTACAAAAAACAAGTAGGCGTCATTCTGAGCGTTGCTACAAAGCTTTTCTCACGAAGAATCTTACTAAATGGTAGGTATACAAATGAAAATAGATAAAGTAAGATTCTTCGTAAGTCGGGCTACGAAGGTAAGGCTCAGAATGACAATGCCTTAAATCCGCATAGGTTAAACAGTAACGACGCAATTCGCTAAAAGTCTGAAAATTATTCTTGTTTTAATGCATCAATTGGATTCAATTTAGAAGCCCTATATGCTGGCAATATTCCAAAGATTAGTCCAATACATGCACTTGATAAAAATGCTATCAAAATAATTGTATGTGTATACACAAAACTTAATCCAAATTTTTCAGATACATTTCCCAATATTATTCCTATTATTACTCCTAATGCCCCTCCAAGTAGGCTTAACACCAGTGCTTCTATCAAAAATTGTATTAATATATCTATTCTTTTAGCTCCCAGTGATTTTCTAATTCCTATTTCTCTTGTTCTTTCTGTAACAGATACCAACATTACATTCATAACTCCTATACCACCTACAACTAGTGATATCCCTGCTATTCCTCCTAATAATAATGTAAGGGTATTGCTAATATTCGACATTGCAGATAACATTGAGCTTTGTGTAGATACACTATAATAATCACTGGATATTTGTAATGTACTTCTTATGTAATTTTCAATAAGTGTTTGTGTCATATTTATGTTGTCCTCATTTGCTACTCTTACGTATAAACTTCTTACAGTTGAGTCACTGCCTAAATATTCTCCTGTAGTAAATGGAATTAGAACTAAATTATCATAATTTGTTCCCATGGCTGTTCCTTTTGCCTCTAAAACGCCAATTACAGTGTAATTATCTCCGTTTAATTTTATTGTTTGACCAACTGGTTCTGCTAGGTTAAATAATGTACTTGCAATATTTGCACCTAAAATACATACTTTGCTGTTATTTTCTATATCTACAATCGATATTTCTCTTCCTGTTGAAATTTTTGTATTTGTAACATCTAAATAATTATTATTTGTTGCAATAATACTAGCACTTGATGTGGTTGTCGTTCCTCTATTTACCGTAGCTGAAACATTTTTATATGGTGCTACACTTGCTACATTGTCTATTTTACTAATGTCACTCATATTGCTATAATCCAAACTATAATCTGATGAATTGATTGATACCGTTAGAATGTCTGTTCCCAATGATTGAACGCTTGATTGAACTTGGGAAGTCGACCCACTTCCAATTCCAACTAATACAATTACGGATGAAATACCAATAATCAAACCTAACATGGTAAGTGCAGATCTTAATTTGTTACTAGCAATATTTTTAAATGCTACTTTAATAATGCCAAATATCTTCACGCTTATCTCCTCTCTCGTAGGGGCGAACATCGTTCGCCCTGCACTGTAATTATCTCGTTTTTCAATAATTTTATCTAATTCCTCTAGTCTCGGACGAACAATGTTCGCCCCTACATGTCGTTTAATTTCCCGTTTGTTGTCTTGTCATTCCTCCACCTGATGTTCCTGCTCCTGTTCCCCTTTGACCTCCACCATTTATTTGTATTGCACCGCCGCCACCAGTACCTCTAAAAAAGTTAGTCATTGATGAACTTGTATTAGTGGTAACCGTATATTGTACTGTTTCTCCAACATTTAATCCTGATTTAATTTCTGTATATGCACCATTAGAAAGTCCCGTTTGAACCGTTACATCTTGTGTGCTTCCATCACTATTTACGACAACAACATAATTTGTGCCATTTGCTGTTTGTACCGCTTCTTGTGGAACTGCAACTACATTTGTTGCTTTATCTAATATTACTGTACATGATGCAGACATCCCCAATTTTACGGTACCATCATTTGTAAATTTTACATATGCAGGGAATGTAGAACCACTAGTAGAATAAGTACCTACATCACTGATTTTATCTATTTTACCAGTATATGTTTTATTATTTGCTGTAAGTGTTATTTCTGCCTCTTGTCCAGCCTTCACCGTTCCTATATCAGCTTCACCTATGCTAAGCGTTACATATAATTGATCTGTTGATTCTACTTGTATGTAATTACTACTAGTGCATATTTTACCAGCTGCTGGAACTGATATATCTGAAATAATACAGTTATATGGTGCATTTACATATGTTCCATCTGTATATCGTAAAATATGTGCTCCTTTTTTTACACTATCATTCTTTTCTACATATATTTCTTTAAAGTATTTGCTTGTATCTAAATCTAAATTCTTTGTTTCAGCTGAAGATATTCCTCCGCGAACTTGAAATTGATTTTGTAATAGTTTGTGTACTCACGGTAGCTTCTTGCGTTGTTAAATTAGATGAAGAATTATTTGTATTTGCAGCAACACTTGCAGGTTTAAAGTAAAAATACATCATTACTCCAAAAGCAATTACTAAAATAACAATTACCCAAATAAGTTTATTTTTTTTCTTTTTCATTTCCGATTAAGACCTCCCTTGATTTTTATTATACAAATTAAAGATTAAAAGTTCATTAAAATTTTACAAAAAAAAAGACTCTGTAGCATATTAGTACAGAGCCATCCAACTTCCCTCTTGCTTTGGTAACACAGTAAATGTCATACTTTCACGAGAAATGGGATGTATAATCGTTAACTCATATGCCCATAATGTTATTTGCTTTCCCGCTCCTCTTTTACCATATTTTTGATCCCCATAAATACTGTGTCCTATGTTGGCTAATTGAACTCTAATTTGATGGTGACGTCCAGTATTAAGTTTTACTTTTAAAACAGATAAGTCTGTTTCTTGGTTATACTGCAAAGTTTCATACTCTAAGCTCGCATATTTAGCATTCTTAGTACCCTCTGGAACGACTTTGCTCGTATTTGTCCTTTCATTTTTTAATAAGTAATCCTCTAATATTGCCGACTCTTTTTCCATTTTTCCATCAACAATAACAAGATATTTCTTTATAAAACTTTTATTTCTCACTTGCTCGCTTAGTCTTGCAGCCGCTTTTGAAGTTTTAGCAAATATCATAACTCCACCAACAGGCCTATCTAACCTATGTATTAATGCACAATAAACCTCTCCTGGTTTGTTATACTTTCCTTTTATGTATTGTTTTACAATAGAAAGCATGTCCACATCATTAGTTTTATCAGCTTGAGATGGAATGTTTACTGGCTTTTCTACTACAATTATGTGATTGTCCTCAAATAATACGTTTAGCTTTTGCATAATTATTAATCTCCTAATAGTTTTAAACTTCTGCACTTATTAGTTTATTTAATTTGTCGTCAAAAGTTTTTACTTGGACTTTTTCATTTTTATAATAAGAAAACAATAGACAATCAACAACATCAAGGTTTTGCTCTGAATATGTTTTAAATGCCAATTCTATTGTTTCTCTATTTTGAAAATTAATAGTTTCAATTTTCAGTAATTCCTGTAATGCTTCGTATATTTTCTCTTTCCCTACATTATAATACTTCTTTAATACATAACTTACCTCAACAATTACTTCTGTTGGAATCAATATATTATTATTATCAATTATCTCAGTAGCTTTTTGATTTAATTCTATATTATCATTCAGTAAATATCTGAGTATAATATTCGTATCAACTATTATCATTCTTTTGCCTCCTCATACCAAGCATTTTCTTCCTTGCATATTAATTCCGGCTTAGCATATTCTGACAAAAAGCCTGATAAACTTTTTCTTTTTTTGGTTTTTTTTGTATATTCAGTAACTGGAAAAATTAGCACTTCAAGCTTTTTATCTACTAATGTATTTGGAATATCTATAACACCTTTTATCTCAGAGCCATTTACTACTCTTCTTACAAACTCCATATTTTTACCTCCTTACTTTGATTGTTATATTTATATTATAACATGAAATCTCGATTTTGTATCATACATTTAAAATTTTGCACTTTTTTAGTTACCGTTAACACTTTTCAGTCTTTACGAACAACAATCACCACTATTAACTCTCCCATCTTGCATATATACCGCAAGGCAATATCAAATTAGAATTAGACATTGGCAAGCCTAATTCTCCAGAAGAAATTTTACCTATATTTTTCATTTTCATTTTCAAAATATTTTCCAACACAACTGAAGAAATACCTGTAGTGTATGAATTAATCAGTAAAAACAATGGTTTATCCGTTAATACTTTTATCGATTTTTCCACAAGTTCTTCTATATTAGATTCAAATTTCCACACTTCACCATTGGTGCCTCTTCCGTATGAAGGAGGATCCATTATTATTGCATCATATTTGTTTCCTCTTCTTATTTCACGATCTAAAAACTTTTGAACGTCGTCAACAATAAATCTTATCGGCTTATCTTGTAAACCAGAAGATTGAACATTTTCTTTTGCCCATGTTACCATGCCTTTTGAGCTGTCAACATGACACACCGAAGCACCTGCTGCCAAACAAGCAACAGATGCCGCACCAGTATATGCAAATAAGTTTAACACTTTTATCTGCTTTTTTGAATTGCTAATTTTATTTATCATCCAATCCCAATTAACTGCCTGTTCTGGAAATAATCCAGTGTGCTTAAACCCCATTGGTTTCACATTAAATACTAGTTTATCGTACTTAATTACCCAACTTTCATCAATTTTTTTCTTAACTTCCCAGCTTCCGCCACCAGTTTTACTTCTATTGTATTTTGCATGTGCTTCCTTCCACTTATTTGGAAAACTTTTCTCACTCCAAATTATTTGTGGATCTGGCCTAATTAATATAATGTCGCCCCAGCGTTCTAGCTTTTCTCCATTTGCCATATCTAATATTTCATAATTTTTCCATCTATTTGCTACTAACATTCTTCAACTATTCCTTTCATACATAGCAACCTCTTATCAAGGGTGTATATGTTAAATTGCGTTCAATATTTTTATAAATTCTACCATCAATACAAAAAATATCCCTATTAAAACAATCAAACTTATTCCAATTACTGAAATAAATTTATTTACCCTCATCCATTTATATACTCTCGCCATATTCCCCCCCACTAATAGAAAACAATACATAAATTTATATTTTAAAGTATTTTTCTCCATCTCTACTAGTAGCAAAAGTATACCATATACAAAATAAAAACTCCCTCGAAATTTGTCCTATATTTCAATATCTTTTCGTGCTTTTTTGATGTGCTTTTTCATTTTCTGATTTATTTATACATTATACCACACTATAGAATATTTTTAAATAGAACAGATTTGTATTACTCGCCAAGTGGTTACTATTTAACACTTTTTAGCAAAGTAGCCTCCTTAAGTAAAAGGATTGTATATGTAGGGGCGAACATCGTTCGTCCGAAATATGTAGGGGCGAACATTGTTCGTCCGAAACTAGAGGAGTTTGATAAAATTATTGAAAAACGAGATAATTATAGTGCCGGACGAACGATGTTCGCCCCTACAACTTAATGTAAGCCCTACTTAATATATAAACTTGGATTTACATTTACGTTATTTTTTGTCATTTCAAAATGCAGATGCGATGCATCCTCCACTTCAAATGCTGCAGTATTTCCAACCGTTCCTATACTTTGCCCCGTTTTTACCTTATCTCCTTTTTTAACATAGTTAGCCGTTTCTAAATTTGAATATACTGTCTTATAACCATTTACATGCTTTATTATAACTGTTAGCCCATATCTTGGGTCGTTTTTTACACTATCTACTGTACCGTCGGCTGATGCTTTTACAATTGTGCCTTCTGACGAAGCAATATCTATTCCTGGGTGTGTTACCCATTCTTGTAATGTTTGGGAATAAACTAAATTATCTTTTGCAAATTCTCGTATTATTTTACCTTCTACTGGCATTTTAAATACAGGGTCTGGCACGACTACCTTTGCTGGTGCTGGTGTGATTATGTTCTTTGTCGTAGTGTTGGTGCTGTTTGTTGTAGCGTTGTTCACTCCAATTGTGCTATTCGTTACAGTATTATTCATATTATTTGTACTTGTATTTTGATTGATAATATTATTATTTGTACTTGCATTATTACTGAAATTTATCATTTCATTTATTGTTTTGCTTATATCTGAACTTACATCCGATGTGGCATTTCCTGTATTCATTACACTGTCACCTATATCTGATATTTGTGCCACATCTTGTCCAGTTAAATCAAGCGAATTAATTTTGTTCTTATAAACAAAAAAAATAATTATAAAAGTTACAATTGCTAGTAATAATCCAATTCCTGATAATATTAACATTGGACTTAAATCATCTCTTCTATTTGGGTATCGATTATTTCTTCTCATATTTTCCTCCTAATGAAAATCATTTTATATAAGTATTTACAGTTTTTACATATTTATACATTATCTATCTCCACCCCAATATAAAAATGTTTTATTATCTCATCATATTTTTCTCCTTCTTTCGCTAATGTATCTGCACCAGTTTGGCTCATTCCCACACCATGTCCATATCCAACAACATCAAATGTTATTTGTTTTTCTTTTGCATTTTTTACCATCGTGAAATTTGCTGACTTCAACCCAAAAATTGTTCTTGCTTCAACACCAGCAATTTGTATATTCCCAAATTTTACTGTTTTTACTCTCCCACTATCATCATACTCTATTATTTTTATATCATCATCTTTTGTAAAATCAATTTTCACTTTAGGATACTTCGTTTTAAGTTTTTTTAATACATCATCATAACTTAGTTTTACAGTTGATGCATATTGGCTATATGCATCTTCTCCAGCCGTTTCAACTACTTGAAGATATGGGTAGCCTGTTCCTCCCCATACATTTGCTGGTATTTCCGTTTTCCCTCCGCTATTTGCATGAAAAAATGCATCTATCGGCTTCCCATCATATGTTATAATTTGACCAGCTGTTGAATTTACTGCGTTTACTATCTTTGCCCAATCTGCTTCTCTATCTTTTGCTGGCCATTTAGCAAGCCTATCTTCTTTAGAAATCCATGCTTGGCAGCAGTTAGGATCTGTACAAACATCCGCATTTTCATGTTTAGAACCTGTGGTAATTTTGTAAATAGTATATGTTCTTGCAACAACAGCTTGAGCTTTTAGTGCCTCAACTTCAAATGTGGCTGGCATTTCTGCAGCTACAACCCCATATAAATATTCATCAATAGGCAATTCTTCTACTTTCCCTGTATCTGCATGTAATAGTTTTATTGTACCATATTTTTTGTAGTCATATGTATTTGATATTATGTTTTCTTGAGTGATATTAGCAATATTATTCATTTCGTTTACCAGTCCATGCTTAATCGTATTTGTAAATACTATTGGTATGAAGAAGCAACATAATATAATTAAAAATAAATATATTCCTATTTTACTCATTATACGCTCCTATGTATGTAAATTTCACGTTAAAGAAATATTTCCGCTGTTGTAGGGGCGAACATTGTTCGTCCTGCACTATAATTATCTCGTTTTCCAATAATTTTATCAAATTCCTCTAGTCTCGGACGAACAATGTTCGCCCCTACATATACAATCCTTTTCCATTTTCCCTCGCATCTCGCCTAGAATTCGTTTTTCAATCCTAGAAACTTGAACCTGCGTTACTCCAAGTATTTTTGCCACTTGAGACTGAGTTTGCTCTTTAAAATATCTAAGCAAAATAATTTTTCTCTCTCTTTCATTTAATGCATTAATTAAGTTTTTAAGTACTAAATTATTCACAATTGTTGTTTCTTCATCTTTCCCACTACTAATTTGGTCTATTAATTTTGCTTTCCCATTTTCCTCATATATTTCTTCATTTATAGATTCAATTGGTCTCGTTGAAGCTAAAGCAAAGGCTATTTCTTCCTTATCTATTTTTAATTCTTTCGCTATATCGATTATACTTATTTCTTTTCCTTTTTTATCTAAATACTGCTTTTGTATTACTTTTATTTTTATTATTAATTCTTTTGTACTCCTACTTACTTTTATTTGTCCATCATCTCTAATAAAACGCTTAATTTCGCCTAAAATATATGGTACTGCATATGTTGATAGTTTAACTTCATAATGAATATCAAACCTTTTTATCGATTTTATAAATCCTATGCAACCGATTTGATACAAGTCCTCTAATTCGTGACCTCTATCTTTAAATCTTTTTACTATGCTCCAAATTAGTCCATTATTGCATTTTACTAGATTTGCCATTTCTTCTTCATTGCCATTTTGAGCTTCTATAATATTATGTACAATACTATTTTGATCCATTTTATAAGCTCCTCGTTCCTCATATTAAGAATCGTATTCTCTTATGTAAAAATTTAGTGCTTGATATTTATTATTTTTTTCATAGTTACTTTAGTGCCAAGTCCAACTACGGATTCAATTTTAAGCTCATCCATAAAACTATCCATTATTGTGAACCCCATGCCTGACCTTTCTAAATCTGGTTTACTTGTGTATAAAGGCTCTCTCGCTTGTTCTATGTTTTCAATTCCTTTACCTGTATCCGAAATTTCTATTTCTATTGAATTAGCAAAAATTCTTGCTTCTATTTTTATTACGCCTTCAGCGTTTTCATATGCATGAATTATACAATTTGTAACTGCTTCTGAAACAACCGTTTTTATGTCTGCTAAATCCTCTATGTTCAAATCCAATTGTGCAGCAAACGCTGCCACTGTAATCCTTGCAAAAGCTTCATTACAAGACTTACTTAATATTTCAAGCTTCATTTTATTTTCATATATATCACTCATGTCTTCTCGCCATGCTCCTTTCCCTTGAGCTTTCGCAAACTCAAACTCTCGTCCTTACACTATTTCCTTTTTGCATATTGAAATTATTTTTAGAATACCTGAAATATGTAATATTTTTTCAACATTAGGTTTAACATTAACTATTTCAAGCTCTCCACCTAACATAGATAAAAGCTTATATCTTCCTATTATTAGTCCAATCCCGGCACTATCCATAAAAGAAACACTACTAAAGTCAAATATAGCTTTTCTTGGCATATATCTCTGAATTTCATAATCCGCTCTCCTCCTTATTTTCTCTGTTGTATGATGATCAATTTCCTCTGTTATTTCAAACAATAAAAGCTTGTCCTCCCCGTTTGTAATTTACATTCATATTGGTATTTTCCCCCATTTCGAAATTTCTCAAAACCAATTATACATTATTTTTTATAACTTTTAAATAGCGAAACTTGTCTAGTTTTGGCGTTTTTTGGCATTTTTTCGACAAAATTTTTACATCTTTATTATTTCTTCCCAAGGCAAGTCCTCTTTCCCAAAATGTCCATAGTTCGTTGTTTTTGTATATATTGGCTCCTTCAAGTTTAAGTAATCTATTATTCCATTAGGTGTTAAGTCAAATTTTTCTACCTTTTTCATTATCTCCTCTTCTGATATCGTGTTTGTCCCAAAAGTATCAATGTATAGCGACAATGGCTTGTCCATGCCTATTGCATACGCTATTTCTATTTGGCACTTCTTAGCTAGTTTATTTGCTACAATATTTTTCGCAATATACCTAAGCATATATGCCGCACTTCTATCTACTTTACTTGCATCCTTCCCAGAAAAAGCCCCTCCTCCATGTGGTGAATATCCACCATACGTATCTACAATTATTTTCCTTCCTGTTAATCCAACATCACCAAGAGGTCCACCAATAACAAATCTTCCTGTTGGATTTATATATATTTTAGTATTATCATCTATATATCTTGCATCTATAACTGATTTTATAACATGCTTAATGATGTCCTTTTCCATATCTTTTAAATCAACATTGTCCAAATGTTGATTTGATATAAGTATTGTATCTACTCTTTTGGGCATATTATCCTCATATTCTACAGTCACTTGTGTTTTTCCATCTGGTCTTAAATACTTAATTGTTCCATCTTTTCTCGTTTCAGTTAATTTCTTAGCCAGTTTATGTGCCATCATTATAGCAAAAGGCATATATTCTTCCGTTTCGTCTACCGCATAACCAAACATCATGCCCTGGTCACCTGCACCTCCTGTGTCTACTCCCATTGCTATATCTGCACTTTGGTTTACAATATTTACATCTATATTACATGTGCTATAATCTATGTCTGTGCTTGCATTATCATAGCCGATTTTCTGGAGCACCTCTCTTCCCACTTTTTCTACATTTACATATCCTTTTGTTGTAATCTGCCCTGCGATAGTTATTTTATTTTTTGAAGCAAATGTTTCTACTGCCACTCTGGAATTTTTGTCTTGCTTTAAACATTCATCTAATATTGTATCTGAAATTAAATCACATACTTTGTCTGGATGTCCTTCCGTTACACTTTCTGACGTAAATAGGTATTTTTTCATAATCATCCTCCAATGTTACCAGTTAACCCTCTAAAGTTACTGTTTAACACTTTTCAGCAAAGTAGCTTTGGGTGGTTAGTATATGTTTTTAAAAAGTGAACGACAGCCCTTTGAGGCCCATGGAATCTCCGGAGGCTTGGAGGAGCTTTTTAAAAACATATACTAACCACCCAAAGCGGACATTTTAGAAAAAACCATTAAACAGTAACCCTATAAATAACATTTTTTAAAAACTCATTACATTTTTACACGTTTTAGTATATAATACATCATAAGAAGTTTTTTATTCATTCAGAGGAGGTAAAAATGAAAGATTTATTATTTACTGGCTGTGGAACAGCCATAATTACACCATTCGATGAAACTGGTATAAATTTTGAAGAATTTAAAAAAATAATTGAATTCCAAATTAGCGAAGGAATAGATGCTATTATTGTATGCGGTACCACTGGCGAAGCCTCTACAATGACCACACAAGAGAAAAAAGCCGCTATTAAATTTATGGTAGATACGGTATCTGGACGTATTCCTGTTATCGCTGGTACTGGAGGAAATTGCACAGCCACATCTATAGAAATGTCTAAATATGCTGAATCAGTTGGAGCTGATGGCTTATTGCTAGTTACTCCATATTACAACAAAACCACTCAAGAAGGATTAATAAAGCATTTTGAAGCAATTGCTAAATCTGTTTCTATTCCAATAATTTTATATAGCGTACCAAGCAGAACTGGCATGAACATAAATCCATCTACATGTTTAGAATTATCAAAAATAGAAAACATTGTTGCTATAAAAGAAGCAAGTGGCAATATATCCCAAATTGCTGAAATATCTAATCTTTGTGGAAAAAGCTTAAGTATATATTCAGGTAATGATGACCAAATACTTCCTGTTCTTTCGGTTGGCGGCGTTGGAGTTATATCTGTTTTATCTAATATTATACCTAAGGACGTTCACAACATGATAGATTATTTCATTCACGGAAAAACAAAAGAAGCAATAACGCTTCAAATGAACACTCTAAATTTAACTGCTGCACTTTTTTCAGAAGTAAATCCTATTCCTATAAAAGAAGCTATGAACATGATTGGGTTTAACGCTGGCATTCCCAGATTACCATTAGTTCCATTATCAACAGCAGGAAAGGAAAAACTGAAAAAAGCAATGACAGAATATGGAATTTACCATAATTAATTTCTTAGCTATGGTGTAATATATCTTTTTTCAAAAAGTGCCCGACAGCCCATTGAGGCATACGGATTACCCGTGAACTTGGAGGGTGGTTTTTAAAAAAAGATATATTACACCATAGCAGAATAATTATAGACCAACATAAAAGGAGAGAGAAATAATGATAAAAATATTAATAAATGGAATAAACCGGTAGAATGGGACAAGAAGTTTTAAAACAAGTACAAGCCTCAAATGACTTTTCTGTAACCTGTGGAGTTGATGTGTCTGTTCTTAAAAATAATGATTTCCCAGTATATACTAATATTCACGATGTAAGAGAACATCCCGATGTTATAATCGATTTTTCCGCACCCGTTTCATCCATAGAAGTCTTAAAATTTGCGGCTTCCAGCCATATACCATCAGTTATAGCTACAACAGGATTTTCAAATGAGCAATTAAATATAATAAAAAACTATTCTAAAGAAGTCCCAATATTTAGGTCTGCTAATATGTCTTACGAAACTAATATAATGTCGAATATTGTTGCAAAATTAGCTACTCTTTTGAAAGATTCAGATATTGAAATCGTTGAAACACATCACCATAATAAAGTGGACAGTCCAAGCGGTACTGCCTTACTATTAGCAGACAGCATCAATAATGCCATTCGGTAACGAAATGTATTATGAATATAACAGACAAGCCAAAAGAGAAAAGAGAAACCCTAAAGAAATTGGTATTCATAGTATTAGAGGCGGTACAGTAGTTGGGAAACATACTGTTTCATTCTTTGGTGAAAATGAAAGTCTAGAAATAACTCATACCGTAGATTCAAGAAGCGTTTTCGCCAAAGGTGCTATAAAAGCCGCTAGATTTATTGTTAATCAAAAAAACGGATTATATTCGATGGAAGATTTAATAAAATAGTTATTCTCGATTACTATTAAATAGTTTCCTGCAAAGTAGCTTTAGGTGGTTAGTATACGTTTTTAAAAAGCGAACGACAGCCCTTTGAGGCCCATGGAGTCTCCGGAGGCTTGGAGGAGTTTTTTAAAAACGTATACTAACCACCTAAAGCGGATATTTTAGAAGAAACCATTAAATAACAGTATTTGTCGAAAAATGTCGAAAGGTTTTTATTGACAAATAAAACATTTAACCTTATAATTTGAGTGTTACTCATTAACAAAATTTACTGTCAGTTATTAAACAAAAGAAACTATTATGGGAAGTGTAACTATATGAATTATATTTTGAGATTAACCACCTTGATGAATTTTTATAAATCTATTCTAAAAAATATAATAATATATTGTTTACTTATTTCTATATGTTTAACAATTGTAATTCTGCTCAGAAAAAATAGATACTTGAGCATATATAAAAATTTAAAAACGGTCATGCACATTAACCACAACTCAAAATACCTGATATTTACTGCCGTTACAGTTTTTATTATCTTTGCAATCATACAATTATATTGTAGCATAACATTTAAAAATTCCCATATTGCCATGATAACACTAAGCATAATCAATTTATTTCTCTATCTAATAGCCAATATCATTTTAATTTCAAGGCAACTTAAACTAGCCAGAACCCGCGAAAAACTTCAACATAATTTGCTCTATACAAAAAATTTAGAAAACTTGTATGATTCTGTCAGGTCTTTTAAACATGATTTTCATAATATCATTCAAAATATAAGTGGATACATAATCAATGACGATTTTAACGGATTGAAAACTTATTATAACGATTTATACCCTGAATGTAAAAATATAAATAATTTATCTATATTAAACCCTACCCAAATCAACAATCCAGCTGTTTATACTTTACTATCGAACAAATACATAAAAGCAACAAATCATGGCATAACTGTCAATTTAGAATTTTATTTAAATCTAACTGATTTTAACCTCTCAATATTTGACTTTACTAGAACTCTAGGCATACTTTTAGATAATGCAATTGAAGCATGCAAAGAATGTGAAGAAAAAATTATCAACATTATCTTTCGTACCAGCACAAACTCCCGTATTCATTATGTTATTATTGAAAACACATACTGTAATTTCGATGTCGACTTAGACAAAATATTCGAAAAAGATTACTCAAGCAAAGTTGGTAATACAGGAATTGGCTTATGGGAAGTCAATAACATTATTAACAAACATGAACATGTTTTACTAAACACTTCTAAAAATACCAAATTCTTCAAACAAGAACTACAAATTTTATTTTAAAAATATATACTAACTACCGTAGGCGAACATTTTAAATGAAAAATATTAATATTTTTAACGCATATTTAAGGTCCTGTCTAATACAATATTTAGAAGGGACTTGTAGTTTATGCTAAAAAATAATTTTATAATTATATCTATAAAAAAACTCATTTTACCACTTACATTTTGCTCATTTACATTAGCTTTAATTATATTTTCTAAAGATAATTTAGTTGCTGCAAAATCTGGAATCTCCTTATGGGCAAACTCTGTACTACCAGCATTATTACCATTTTTTATAGCAACTGAATTACTTAGCCACACTAGCATAATTCCGTATTTAGGCAAAACCTTAAATAAATTTATGCGACCTATATTTAATGTTCCAGGTATCGGTTCATTTGCACCAATTACTGTATGGCAACAGGTCGTTCACGTTCCCACATTTATCTAGGTTATATAACTTTTTTCTACCAACATCTGCATTTGAATTCAATAAATTTAACACTGCCTTTTCTCCA
>WRFS01000014.1 GCA_009778695.1 Oscillospiraceae bacterium | reverse complement strand
TGCTAAATATGTTGTTGTTATTGCCTGTCCATTTTGTGTCCATCCATATGTATTGTTTATTGAACTTCCTGCTTTTAATGTTAATCCTGCTGGCAAGTAATCTGTTACTTCAGTTGCTTTTCCATCAAAATCTCCTTCGTTATATATTCTTATTGTATATAATACTGTATCCCCAGTATTGACTTCTAATGCATTCTTTGGTTGCGTATATATCGCTGTTGTGTCTGTCCCATCTTCTAATTTTGTTGTATCTATTACTGGTGTTCTACTTACTGTTGGTGATACTCCGTTTATTGATGTTATAAATTTTCTTAATGATAAATCATATTCTTTTTTAACAGGTATTTCTACTTCCTTCGATTCTTCCTGTTTCGTTCTATCTACTACTACTACTGGTTGCTCAATTAATTCTGAACCTCCTACTGTATAAAACGTTGGCGTTGTAACTGAGTATCCTATACTAATATTTACTTTAACACTAGAAATGTTCACGTCGTTATTTACAGAAACATAAAAATCTTTATTTGCTAAATCTTTTAATGTTGTACCTGTTGCTATTGGTTGCTTATTTTCATCTAATATTGTATATCCAAGATTATTATCATTTTGGTCTTTTACTTCTGCTGTTATATCATAACTTGTATTACCATTATCTTCTATTCTAAAAGGTCCTACAATAATTTTACCATTATTTATTTCGCTTGTTGCATTAGTGTCTGCAATCTCTGCTGGTGCAGTGTCAACGCTACGTGTATCTCCATTGCCATAATTACTAGCAGTTTTCTTTGCTAGATCTATTAAAAAATTATACAATTTTGAAGCTTGGTCTTGTCTTTGCCATGTTGAATCTAAGTCATCAAGTGTTAAATTAAATGGTCCTTGTCCTCCTTCTGTTTGTGTTAATTGTAATTCTGGTAATGTTTCAAAATGATATGCATATTGATCAACATTGCTCGGATCTGAGTTTGTAAAGTACCATAATGCACATTGTTGTACAACTTCGATATCATCATCTGTTAATACAAAATCTGATGGGTCCAATGTTGGGAAAGCCATCTTTATTAATTGTTGCTTAAAGTTTGCCGCATTAGCATCTTTAGGCAAATATAAATTATCCAATAATGCTAATACTGCATTATAGTTTGTATATGTATATGTTTGACCTCCACTAGTATATGTTTGTTCTCCATCTGATGGCAAAATGCCTTTTATACTATCTGGTATTGTTGAATACTCTTTTAAATTATATGAAACATTATATACGCGGTTTTCTATATAAGAGCTGTTACCAAATCCTGGTCCACCCCTTAAACAGTATATCGCGTTATTGTAGTTATATTTACCATTTTGATATTCTACTATTTTCCATACATTTTTTGTATTTGCACTATATCCGTATCCGCCCTCACGCAAACTCACTATGCCTAGCTCCATACTTGCACTGGCATATGCTTTACTGGCAATTACTATCCCTACTATTAATGCTAACAACACTACTAAAATTACTTTTTTTAATTTCATAATTTACCTTCCTTATTTTTCTATTTAATCTCATTATGTAATTTTATTTTTTTACACCATATTACCATTATACCAATTTTTTGGTAATTTTGCAAGATATTATGTAAAATTTGTTAAAAAAGGAGGTACTATTTAATGATTCTTACTAAAATATCCGCTCTGGGTTGTAGGGGCGAACATTGTTCGTCCGAGACTAGAGGAATTTGATAAAATTATTGAAAAAAGAGATAATTATAGTGCAGGACGAACAATGTTCGCCCCTACATTAAATATTATGATATTTATATTAATGCATTTCCCTGGGTCTCGAACGAACAATGTTCGCCCCTACTTTGCTGAAAAGTGTTAGACAGCAACAAAAAGGACCGATATAATCTTACATTCCGTGTTTTGGGAAGCAGTTTTGTTGGTGGTTCTACACTTTTATCCATAAAGTTTAGTTGTATGATTTTACCTTGTTCATTAACTTGTATTGTTTGAGGTTCACTATTATTTATGTAATATTCCGGTGGAGTTACTTCTTTTATTGTATATATTCCACATGACAAAGTAATTTCTGCCTTGCCATCTTCTTCTGTTGTAAGGGTCTTTATAATATTTCCTGCTTCGTCTAGTATTTCAAAAGTTGCATTTGATAAATATGTTCCTGCTTTATCTCCAGTTAGTTCATTATCATTTTCTGCTTGTTTTGAAATTACTATTTCAGATGTAATGGCTTTATCTTCGGCTGTAATTGCTGACACTTCACCTTGCGTAGTAATGCTAAACGGCATTATGTGCGTATCTAAGTTATAGCCTTCTGGTGCAGTTTTTTCAATAGCAATGTAGTTACCGTATTTTAAGTTAGTAAAATCAACTTGTCCTTTATCGTTTGTAGCATCAGTTTCACCAATTAAAATATCTGAACTGTCTAATTCTCTATTATTGTTCATATCTTGGTAAATATCAAAAGTAGCACCACTTAATGTTTTTGATGTATCATCTTTATCTACTTTTGTTATTTCTACACTGCCAGTTATAATAGCATCTTCGGCTGTGATTGTTGCAGGTGTTCCGTTATTATTTATTGTAAATGGCATTATGTTTGTATTTAGAATATATCCAATAGGAGCAACACTTTCAACTGCTAAATAATTTCCATACTGTAAATTATTATATGTAACTTGTCCATTTACATCGGTAGCATTAGTTTCTCCAACTAAAATATCTGTACTATCAATTTTTCCGTTGCTATTCACATCTTTATAAATTTTAAACTTTGCACCAGATAATTTAGCATTTGTATTTCTGTCTACTTTCGTTATTGTTACACCTCCTGTGATAACTGTGTCTTTGGCTGAAACTGTAACATTGCTTCCATTAATGGCTATCTTAAATGGTATTGGTATAGTATTAGAATTATATCCTATAGGACTAATACTTTCAACTGCTAGATAGTTTCCTGCAGCCAGGTTAGAAAATGTGGTTTGTCCATTTGCTCCTGTTTCACTAGTCTCCCCAATTAAGGTATCTGTACTATCCACTTGTCCATTGTTATTCAAGTCTTCGTAAATTTTAAATTTCGTTCCTGATAATGTACCTCCTGTGTCTTCATCTGTTTTCGTAATTGTTACATTTGCTCCTAATGTATCATTAAAAGATAATGTTATTGTTTGTGGTTCAAATGGTTCTGCTACAAAAGCATTATCTTGAAGTTTAGAGGTACCACTGCTTGCATATAGCACAGGAAATGTTTCAATTGTTCCATCAACCTGTATTGCAAAACTAACATTTAAATTAGTTAACGCATTTTTAGGAACTAACACCTTAAATTGTTCGCCAACATTAAATGTTGTTTTAGCAACATTGTTCATATCTGTAATTTTTGTTCCTGTTGGTACATTCCCAGTTATTGATAACGTTATTGGAGTAGCATTTGCATTGGCCGACACAGTGTATGTTTTACTGAAATAATTGCTGTCTATATTGTCTATTATAGTATTCGTTGAAGTATATGTATATAATGGTGATTGGTATGTTTCTGTTCCATTCAATGCTTTGTTTACTAAATTTTGAAGGGCAGTTAACACAGAACTATTTGAATTTCCGTTTGTGGTAAAGTTGCTGATATTTCTTTGTCCCAACGCACAGTAAATGGCTTGTTTTGTTACATAAAAAGCTTGGTCTGCGTTGCTAAGTCCGCATTTGAGCCGGTGTACTGTATGGATAGCCATATCTAACAGCTCTCCACACTTTGTCATTGATTAATCCTGTCACCGTTAGTGAATAGTTGCCTGTTTCTGGTCCATCGACTCCGTCATTTAAACAGTATGCAGGATATTTTTGTCCGTTTGGTCCAGTATATGTAACGAAATATGCTCGAAAAGCTGTCCCATTGTGTCTTAGGTACATTGTATTTATTAGGTGATCTGTGGTAATAGTCGCTTTGTCTACAAAGTAGGCAAAAGTGTTAATCGTGGTTGAAAATAATATTATAAATATTAATATTATAATGTTTGTTTTTTTAAAGATGTTTTTTGATATATTTTTCATTTTTTTATTTCCTTTCTTTTCTTTTTTTTCTTTTTAGTTATTGTCCACAACTTAAGGAAATATTGTCGCTGTTGTAGGGGCGAACATTGTTCGTCCTGCACTATAATTATCTCGTTTTTCAATAATTTTATCAAACTACTCTAGTCTCGGACGAACAATGTTCGCACCTACATATACAATCCTTTGCCTTAAATTGTCTCTTCTATTGCTTGTACGCACAATCTTTTGTTTGGCTTATTGCTTATACAGGTAATTAAGGTTACTCTGTTATCTTTCGTCTTTTGTAAATAACTCCAATCTTCGTCAGAGATTTCTTTTGAAATTTTTACTGTGTACTTTTTAGTTCCATATTTAGATTTATATATAATTTCATCTCCAATTTTAAGTTTGTAAATATTGGCAAAATAGTTATTTTTATATCCTCTATTATGAGCAGCAAGTCCAATATTCCCATTTTGCACTGATGTGGTTGGAAAATGCCCTATATAGTTCCATAATGTTGGCATATCTATCCCTTCTTTTACTTCTTGTTCAAGTCCTATTTTGGGTATAATTAACATTCCTACAATATTATTAGTTTTAAATGATTCAATGCTTTTCTTTATTGGTTGGCTGGTTATATCTTCAATTAATTCGGTTCCGTTATCATGCATTTGATTTTCTAATGCATTTTTATATGTAGTTATTTGCATTGAGGTTGATTTTTGAATTTGTTTTTGAAATAACATTATTTTGGGTACAAAAATTATTGATAAAAAACACAGTAAAATAATAGAAATAATAAGTGCTTTTTGCTTCAGCTATTTCACCTCCTTCCTCACTTGATAATTTTTAACTTTTATTTTGGATTTCTTTGTCTTAGAATTAAGACTTTTTAGAATTAACTATCTACTAATTTTTGAATTTCTTTTAATGATTCACTTACTGAAATAATTATATTCTCAGCATCTTCTTTTGCATAAAGATTTTTATAATCTGCAGCTTCTCTTAAGTGCATTCCATCTTTTAAACAATCATATGTTACCATAGGTAATTCTTCCGTTTTTATGTACAATTCTTTAAATATATCTTTTAAAGCTATGTGACTTTTTTCTCTATAGCCTGATTTATATATTAAAGCTCTTACTGCGTGAAATATTGCATAATATGCCTGCACTGTTGCCCACTTATAATTTTTTTCTTCAAAACTTACTTTTGCAGATTCTAAATCCCTTACACCCACTCCAAATTCTTTCTTGTACATATCTTCACTAAACGAACATTTTTTTATTAATCCTCTTAAAATTAAATCTTCAACTACTTTCAAGCTCTCACCTCCCATAATACAATTCCTTTCATTATTTCATCAAAAAAAGCTTTTTCTTCTTTTTTAAATTGCATAAACCCAAGTGTATTTTGAATAATAGGATTTATTTGTCTAACATTAGAATTTAATTCACTTCCTATTTCTATACCACGCAAAACTTCAAGAATTTTTTCCTCTTCGTCGGTTAATACAAATAAATCGATATCACTTTTTACTGTATCTTCCCCTGTTGCACAACTTCCAAATAATATTATTTCTCTTGCAAATTCTTTTATCTCTTTTACTATTGGAATTAAGCTACTTATATTATCAAATATTCTAAACTGTTTTAGAAGTGGATTGTTTTTGTCTAATTCATATATTACGTTTTTGCCTAACAGCCTACTTGTTACTATTCCATATTTTTCGAAATTCTTTAATATTGTATGAACACTGCTTAGGGCTAGTCCAAGCTCCTTTGATACACTAGTCGCAGTATTTTCCTGATATACATTTTTGCTTAAATGTGACAATACAAGTAATGGATTTTTATTATATAGAAAACTTGTAAAACTTTCCATGTTATTCACCTTTCTATTAAACGAAAATATCTTCTTTTAAAAGAATATGTTTCCATTATAAAGAATTTTAAATGAAAAGTCAAGTTTTTTATAACTTTTATTTTGGATTTCTTTGTCTTAGAATTAAGACTTTTTAGAATTTTGAAATAACGATAATAATATTATGTTACATCATTATCATTGCATAGTCAATATGCAAATGAAAAATTTTAGAAAAATTTTAATTTAGCATGGTCGAAAAAGGTCGAAAAATAAGGCAATTGCATAAGTGCGTACCCTAACGTATTCCCTCCAAAACCTCTTCCTTGCTTTTCTTTCCAACCCTAAAATACCCATTCCCTTTAATATTCGTGTTAAAGCCACAGATAGAGCTAAAATTACAATAATCACAAGCTTTAGATTGACCATTTTTATATGGCTTTATTTCAATATTCCCTTTTAATATTTCTGATGAAATTTGCCTTATCACCTTTTTTACCTCTTTTTGCAAATTTTTAAAATCAGCCTCTTTAATGAGATTTCCCGTTCGTTCACTCAACGTTCCATCCTGTTTTATTTCAGCATTTACAATACTAGATTTGCCTGCTTGCAACCTATTGTCCATCATTTTTACAACCTGTACATCTGCTAAAAGTAGCCCTTGCATTTTGAACGAATTCTTTATCTTCTCCTCTATTTGCTCTTCCGTTAAGTTTTTGTTGTTTTTTATTATCGGATCAACTAAGTTAAAATACATTACACCTGATGGTAAAACATCTTCTATTTTAGTAATACTGTCTAAGTAAGTTAATAACTGTATTTGAAGCCCCCCAACCACTTCATTTAAGTCAATATCTTTTATTGAAGATTTATAATCTATTATCCTTATATATTTTTTATTCCCACTTATGGCTAAATCCACCCTATCAATTTTTCCGCTAATTTCAACCTTTTGTTTATCATCCAACTCTAATGTAATTGGCGGATAATGCTTTCCTTCTTTGAATTCCACCTCATTTCCCATTATTTTAAAGTTACTATATTTAAACTGATATACAATATATTCTATCGACTTTAATATCAGTCTTTTTAGTTTTAAAGTTAATGTAATAAATTTAGGGCTGCTTGAAAAAATGTAATTCTTTGGCAATTCTAGTTTTTCTTCTATAATTTTATCTACAATTTCTTTTATCTGATTCTCCTCTAAATCTCGCATTTCAATATCTTTTACTTGTTCAAAGAATTCATCTATTACTTCATGCATAAATGCTCCTGTATCTACAGGCTTTAAGTCAAGTTCAGTTTGTTCACTTAATTTTAACCCATACTTTATATAAAACGAAAATGGACATTTTCTGTATTGTTCAAGTTTTGAAATACTAGTTTTTAATGTATCTCCATATAATTTTTGCACATTAATTTCATTCAGCTGTCGGCTCAAATTGCTATACTCTAAACCTTTTAAGGCTTCCTCTAATTTTGTATTCCACTCAGAATTGTTTTTGTACCATTCATATGCCACTAACCAATTACCTGAAATTTCTTCTCCATTTTTAAGTTTGCTTAAATTAATTAAAAGACTATCAAACGTAGCTTCCGGTACAGATATTTCCATTGTGTTTGTAATAATATCGCTACTTTGCTTAATGTTTTTAAACAATTTCCTCATCATATAAATTAAGGTTGAAGCTCTTACGGCTTGTCCTTCTTTATCTGTTGAGGTATATGTTAAAAACAGCTTTTCCTCAGATACTGTAAATATTTTATATATGTAAAATTGTTCCGTATATATTTGCTCTAATGTTCCTCCAGCCAGTTCAACACCTCTTTGTCTTAGTATTTCCCTGTCATTATCGTTTAAAAAACCTTCATCTTTTGTTATACTTGGTAAAATTCCTTCATTTAAACCAAGTACAAAAGCAATTTTTATTTTATGACTTTTTGAACGTTCAATATCCCCAACAATTACATTGTCTATACTTGCTGGAATGGTACCTATATCAATATTTTTTAAGCCCATTTTTAAAATTTCTATATATTTATCAAAGGTGGTTTTTTCTTCTTTAAATATCATTACTATTTCGTCAAAAACATCAAAAATAACTTTAGCAATTCCTCTGTACTGATTTGCTAAATCCAATTCATTTTGTTTTTCTAATTCAAATATAACTTTATTAATGTTTTCTTCCACATGATTTTTAATCAAGAACTCATATATAGCTTTTGTGATATTTGTGAAGTTTTTTGTTCCTGTGCGGGCATTGGTCTGCAGGGTGCAATCATGCACCCCTACAATTTGATTTTTCAGGTTTAAAATAGGGGTGATTATTTTTTTTCTTATTTGTTCTAATTCATTAGTTCTATCATCTTCATATTTCCATTCTTTTAGCCATTTTGAACCTTTTATACCCCATTTCAGGCAATATTTTTCTAATACATATACTGTTTCCATATTTAATCCTGAAAATGGATTTTTTAAATAGTTAAACACAGCCTCATATTTCCAGTTTTTGCTTATAACTTCCAATATACTTAACACATATTTTGATAGCATATTTTGGTTCAAATCCTTTTTTTCATCAATAAAAACAGGAATTCCATATTTTGAAAAAATAGCCTTTACTATATTGGAATATGAATCTATATTCTTTGCCATTACCGCAATATCGTTATATTTATAACCTTTATCTCTTACTAGCTTAATTATATTTTGTGCCACATACTCCGCTTCCGAATATGGATTGAAAGCTAAAAACATCTCTATGTTTTCCACATTTTTATCATATTCTTTTAAATTATTATTGAAAATATTCTGTTCTAAATGCTTTAGTTCTGGAGTCTTAAACCTATATGTTTCAGTTAAAACCACAGGTTTTTCAATAGAAATACCATTTTCCTTCGCCAGCTTTGTTAATTTATTTGCTGTTTTTTCAGTTTGAAAAAATAAATTCGTGGCATGCTGTAGGGGCGAACTGTGTTCGTCCGCATATATTGATGATTGATATATCTCGGGCGAACGCAGTTCGCCCCTACATATTTGATTCTCGTTTGTATCTATAGTTAAGCACACGCTAACCTTTTGTGCTTTTTTAAGTATTTCTTTCATAACCATATATTCTTGTTCTGTAAACCCGACAAATTCATCAAAAAACACAATTGTATCATCAAACATAGTGCTTTCATGTAACTTTTGAGCCAATAAGTTTAAGACTTCAGTTTCATCAATGTACTTATTTTGTATATTTTCTTGAAAACACTTATATATAAGTGACAAGTCTTCTAATTTATATTTTAAATGTAAATCTTTACTCTGTAAAATAACCTCATTAATGCTACCTGTACATTCATCGTCAATTCGCACATTTTGCCTTCTTAGCTCTGTTATAGCATTTAACGCTATATCTAAATTTTTTTCTTCATTATTTAAAAACTTAAGCTTTTTCTTATTTTTGCTTAAAATGTCAAATATAATTATATTCCTACCACATTTCGATAGAAGCGTTTTTTTCGCTCCTCCAACTTCTGTGAACACTCTATGGGCAATCCTGTTAAAGCTTAACACCTCTGCATTTACAACGCTGTTTGTCCCTAAAATATCTAATAAACTTTTCTCAGCTGTAAATGAATATTGCTCTGGAGTTATAATATATATTTTTTGTTTGTTGTTTATTATTTTTTTTATGTTTTCGTAGCAATATGTGGTTTTGCCTGTGCCGCTTCTACCTAGTATTAATTGTAAACTCATAAATTTATCCTTTCAACGTTACTATTTAACACTTTAGCCTAAAACTTCCGCCTCCTCAAGTATAGTATAGCTTTTAAAAAGGCTCCTCCAAGTCAAGGGGTAATCCGTATGCCTCAAAGGGCTGTCGTTCACCTTTTTAAAAGCTATACTATACTTGAGGAGGCTACTTTGGTGAAAACTGTTAACTAGTATCCTTTCAACTACTTCTTCTCCAATAAAACAAATACTGTTGTGCTAATCCTGCTAATTTACCATATTTGCTTTTGGCTAGATTTTGCAATTCTTCTTTACTCACTTTTGTTTCATCTGAGTTCTTTACATATAAATCGTTCATAACTCTTCTAACCCATACATCTACTGGGAAAACCTCAAATCTATTAAATCCAAATAATAAAATACAATCTGCTACTTTTTCTCCCACACCTGGTAATTTCATTAATTCTTCTCTAATCATATTTACATCAGCTATGTTTTTTAATAATTCTATATCTATCTCTTTGTTTAATATCATTTTCGTTGTATCATAAACTCGTTTATCTCTAAAGCCTAGCCCTAAACTTCTTAAATCTTCAATGCTTGCTTTACTTAATTCTTCTGGCGTTGGGAAAGTATAATATGTATCATTTCCCCATGTTATCGCCTTTCCGTATGTTTTGCATAATTTTTCAATAGTCTTTTTTATTCTTGGAATATTATTATTGGCTGAAATTATAAAAGAAATTATACATTCCCATATATCTTGTTTTAATATTCTTATGCCATTTCCATATTCGATGCTAGTTTTTAAAAATTGGTCTATTTTAGATAGGTTTCTTTTTATAATTGTATAATCCGTATCTAGATTAAAATATTCTTTCACTACGGATTCTAAGCTGTTTTTATGTCCCGGGTGAACGATGTTCGCCCCTACGATTCCTTTGAATATTATTGAACCTGCTGTTTCCTGTGCTGATAACACACTATTACCAACAACGCCTTTGTAGATTCCATTACTATCTCGGTTCCATCGAAAGCACTGTCCACATTCAAAAATATGAACTAAGTTAAATGAGTTTTTATTTTTTAATATGTATGTTTGTTCTTTCATAATTAATATTTTATAATATTTTTAATATATAATCAATCTATTTTAGCACTTTTGTCCAAAATATGTTACTAGTTAATGCCCTTTTTAACAAAAACAGCTTGTGGTGATTAGTATATGTTTTTAAAAGGCGAACGACAGCCCTTTCAAGGCAACGGATTACCCCTTGACTTGGAGGAGCCTTTTAAAAACATATACTAATCACCACAAGCGGACATTTTAAGCAAAAGCATTAACTAGTAACCAAAACATCATGGGACCAAGACCACACGGAAACCATAAAGAGTATTGTCACCAGAAAAACTTGGAGCTCCCTCTTCAATTTCTATATTGAACACCCCTGCATTGTTGCCCCCAGATCCATTACCACCTCGTGATGAGAATGGAAAATCAAATGTAAAGTCTTCTACCGAAAACCCACCATAAAATACGCAACTGTCTGAAAACCAACCATATTGTGCTCCTATCCACACTTCATGAATAGCATCCCCTATATGTGAAACGTCTTTCCCTTCACTTGTAAAATCAGCAAATGTTTCTGCATACCATGTATTTGTGCTATTGCTATATGCTGTTGCATATTTAGTGCTATTTCTATTAGTACTTGCAAAAGTTGTTCCTCCTACACTTAGATAATCTTGTGCCGTATAATATTCTCCAGAATATTTTTTATTAAATGCCGCCACATATTCATTTGAACATCCACTTAAATCATATATTCCCGTTGGATTTCCTGTACTACTTTGTGCTGTATTTAAAGTTGCGTACGAAGAATCATGGAATGTATTCACCATCCCCCCTGTGAATCCACAATTATTAGTTGATACTTCTGTTCCATTTCTTCCATACTGACTATGAGTTAAATAAGCTACCGCTCCCCATTCACTATTTTTTATTAAGTGACTTTCTTTTGCTCTATCATAATTAAATGAATTTTCATAACTGTTTGCTATGTTTATGTCTGTCCAACTACTTACACCTGGTTTACTTACCGCTTTTATATTGCTTGATATTGCGTAATTCCCTACATCACTCGGTTCATATTTCCCATCTTTCTCCATACTCATTTCAAATTTTGCTACCCAAAAACCCGATAGTTCACTGTCCCATTCTCCATTTGCATATCCATTATTAGTTCCATCGGTAAATGCTGGATGAATTATATATCCATCACTACTTACTGTTATTCCCGCATCTACAGTTACTCCATTAACCACTTGTCCTTTACTTGTTGCTGTTGTATATCCACTCGCTCCTGATTTTGCACTTGTTGGTATAAAATTTATTTCTATTTTCCCTGCTTTTGTTACATCTGTATTAACTCCTTGTTTTACTCCTGTATAATCTATTTTATATTCATACCTTGGTATCCACACCCAATAGCTTCCATCCTCTGTTTTCGCATTTGCCCATCTACTTGTTTTGCTGTCTGTTATATTATCTCCAGCTACATAATTATACCAATTTTCTATTTTAAAATTTGGATTATCTCCCTGTACTATTTCGGTAGTATTATTTGCTGGGTTTAATGTATCTATATCTCCAGAATCATCTTTCGCCCAATATACTGCTTTCATTCCACTTGCTAATTTTGGTGGGCTTACTATTCCATTCCAATTTCCATTTCCATCTGGGCTTGGTACAGTTGTTTCTTCTTCACTCTTATCTCCAAACCAATTCTTTATATTATTTATATTGTTTTCTTCATCATTAACCGAATTATTATATAATTCAGTTGCCTGTTTTGTCTTATCAATTAAACCCGTATTAATTACGCCACGTATTGCTACTCCTGCTAATATTAGCATTACAATTACAGTAACTATTAATGCTATTAATGTCATTCCTTTTTCTTTATTTTTTCTTGTGTTCATAAACTCACTCCCATCTATTATCTATTATAGAGCTTCAAGTTGCTTTAAGGTCAATATATTTTAAGCCTTTTTAAATCCTTTTCCAATAACTTCTCTTGCATTAGAAACTACAACAAATGCCTGATTGTCCACACGTTTTACAATTTTCATAATCTTAATTACTTCATTTCTCGAAGCAACACACATTAGCATTGTGAAATCTTCTGCTTTATACATGCCTTTACTATATATCCCTGTGACGCCCCTTTTAATTTCAGAGTTTATCTTTTCGGAAATTTTGTTTGAATTCTTAGAAATAATGTATATAACCTTGATAAAATCAATACCCTCAAAAAATACATCTGTAACTTTTCCCATCACAAATATTGCAATTGCAGAATAAAGTGCTATTTCTATTTCTTTGAAAAATAAAACGTTCAACCCAACAATTATTATATCAATAATTACTATTATGTTAGATGTCTTTATCTCTGGTTTATATGACCTTACTAAATTAGCAAGTAAGTCACTTCCTCCCGTTGAACCTTTTTCCGACAAAACCATTGCTATCCCAAGTCCTATTAATGCTCCTCCATAAATACAAGCTAGAAACCTATCGTCTGTAAATGGTTGGTACATTTCAAAAATACTCATAAAAATTGATAACGAAGCTGTTCCAATTACAGCATTTAATACGAAGATTTTTCCAATTCTAAAATAGGCAAAAATAAAAAATGGGATGTTTAATGCCATTATTAAAACTCCCATTGGTAAATTAAATAAAAAGTGCCCTACTGTTGCAATACCAGTAAATCCACCTGTTGAAAGATGAACATTTAATAAAAACTGTGCTGTGCCTAGTGCCATTATTGCTGTACCTAAAATTATTTTTAAATACTTTTTGCCGTACTTTTTCGCCAAAAATTTTTGTTTTCGATTTAAAAAATTCATAAAACCACACTTTTTTCAAATTTCTAGTCTCTAGTTTCTAGCCTCTAGTATAGTATTGGTGGTTTTTAGATTTCTATTCAAATAAAGAATTTATTCAAATTTCATTTTACCTGTTCGTTTTCTACTTCTCTTGAATTTACTTCTCTTCCCACTGCTTGAACAAAATCTTCTCTATCTACTGGACCTGTTTGTCCAGCCATTCCTGCTGTTTGAGTCCTCATAGAATAGTTTCCTCTTTCGGGTGTAGGCATCATAGAATTGTATGTACCCTTGCCTCTTTCATTAAATATAGTTTCTGGTTCTCCTACAAAAGCGAAAGTATCATCTGCTCTTGCTAAACCAGCTGCATCTTTTTCTATGTCATAATATAATAAAAATTGCTTACTACTGTTTATAATCTGTTTTCTAGCTTCTTCTCTGGGCATTCCAATATATTTTTTATTTTGTAAAAGATTTAAAATTTGTTCTTCACTTAATTCTGAGTACATATCTCCAGTTTTTGCTACACCTACATCTCTTAAACTATGCATTCCGACTATTTCACCGTTAGGACCTGTTCCTTTAATCTTACCATTTGAATGTTGCAATTTTCTGTCTTTTATTCGTTTACCTTTAGCCATTTCTTCACCAAACTTATTTAATATCGCTATATTGTTACCTTTATAATACACAACATACGCTTCTGTACTTCCTTCATTATAACCCATACCAGGAAGTACAATTTTATCTATTCTTGTATAATCGTAATCTTTATTATTTAATATATTTAAGTCTTGTTCTAATGCTTTTTGATGTTCCGCATATAAATCTTTTGGATTGCTAAAGGTTGCTACTGCAAATTTATCTCTCTCCATTATTCCACTTTCAACCACATATCCATCTCCGCTGCCTTCATACATAAAATTATTTAAACATTTATCAGATATAATCTTTGCAGAACTATTTTTTAAAAAGTCTTGCATATATCGATTTTCTGGATATTTCTGATTAAACATATCAATAAAATTTTGCATTCTATTTATTGTTCCAGCATCCTTATTTTTCAGACTCTCCATAACATTATCATACCATGCTGTTAACTCTGCATCCTTTGAAAAAAGTAAGTATTGATCTGATTTTATACCTGAAAAATGCCTTGATAATGATGATTCAACATCTATTGATGTTGTTTCTCCTTCATCAGCTTTCCAAATTGCTATCGAAGATCGATTTTGACCATAATAAAAATCTATCATTTTTTCGACATCTGTAAGTATTTTAACTTTTTGTTTATCCGTTAATTGAGTTTTTGGATGTTCAAGTTTATATTGTAAACATCTTTTATAATATTCTTGTGGTGTTTCACTGTTTTGTTGCTTAACATTATATTCGCCTAAACCCATACGTAATCGTTCTGGCGAACCTATAGCATAACCGAATGTGATTTGAGACATTTCACAATAAAATAGTTGCCCTGTTTTAAATGGTGAATCATTACCATTTAACATTGAAAGTGATTTGTATTCATCAACAAACATTTCATCGTTAATATTTAATCCATTAGCATCTATATTTTGTAATAATGCACTATTAAATGAATGCGTATAAAATCTATTGTTTTTACTTTGCAGACCTATTGCCTTTTGAATTTTTATCATATTAATTAAAGTATTTGTGTCTTTTATGCCTAATTTATCACTCCATTTTTGAACAATAATTGGCATAAGGTATTTTTCAAATTTTTCTTGTTTTTCGTTTCTTGAATACATATTATGACTTATTGTTTCAGGTGTTTTTTGACTTTCATTTAAGTTTTCAATTACTTTTAAAATTCCCTCATTTGACAAGTCTCCTGTTGCTGTAGCATAATTTATTAAATATTCGCTTAATTCAGTATATCGAATTTTTGCATCAACAATACTTTTTTCATTTATAACAGTATTTTTAAAAGCTTCTGATTGTATAGCTCTTTGTACATACTCCGCCATTTTTTCTTTTGTAATTAATGTTATAGGGTAACCCGCAATAATTTTTTCCATTTTTTTGACATTCCTCTTTAAATATATTATTATACATATATTTCTCTTTTTTGTGTCTACTTTTTTATGCTAACACCAATAGTTCTTTAAACATATTTTATCCCAACCTAAAAAATCTTTTTATTTTATTTAATATTTTCTTAAATAAACTTTCTTGAACAACCAAACTCTTTATTTCATTATCATAGCTTTTTTCCACTTCTACTTGCTTTTTCTTAAATAAATTATCATAACTATATTTTTCTTGTTTTTCATTTTCTATTTTCTGCAATTCTATTTTATCTTTTTCAATTAACTGTTTCCTTTCTTCCTCTGATGACCAGTAATCCCTATATAATACTGATAAAATGACTTTTGTTTCATATAATAAGTCTTGCTCATCTAAATTCTTTTTAGGGTCGATTTTAGCAATATAGTTTGATTTATTTTCTTTTATAAATTCTTTAAACTTTTCTGGTATCTTTTTTAAAGATTCTTCGTCTGCGAACTTAAGTATTTCATCAACTTCGGCAAGACCATTTCTATATGCTTCTTTCATAATATATATATTTCTCCTCTATTCATCCAAAAAGTCGCTATAATTAGACAATACCTTAGACTTTAGCCTTTCTTTTTTCATTTCAAAATCTTCTATTACTTTAATATCAACATCGTATAATTCTTTTATTCTTTTTATATTTTCTTTTTTATGCCCAATTATGTTATTTACGTTTTCTGGATGAACTCTTACTTCTATTTCCTTTGACCTTACATTTTCTGGTTTTACTTGACTCACAAGTGCATCGTACCACATGGCTGATTCTACCAACTGTCCAAAGGCTGGGTGGTATGGTCCTGCAATTACTGTGCTTTTTTCGTTTTGAGGATTTGTTATATTTTCTGTATTTTGCAAGCCTATTCTTATAACTTTTATTTTTCTTTTATCGAAAATATAATATAGCTCTTTTACTCTATCTACAGCTTGTTCAACCGTTAATGGTTCGTATTCGCCCGTTTCATACATTTTTTCTAATTCTGTACCTTTTAAAACTAAAACTGGGTAAATTCTAACTATTTTAGGTTTTAATTTTGTTAATGCAATTGCTGTATTAATTTCATCTTGTTTTGTGCTGTCTGGTAATCCTACCATCATTTGATGTCCTAATACAAAGCCATGTCTTCTTATTAATTTTGAAGCTTTTACTACAGAATTAAAATCATGTCCTCTTTTTGCTTTTTCTAAAACTATGTCATTTCCTGATTGTACGCCAAGTTCAATAGTTTTTACTTTATATTTTTTCAAAAATTTTAATATATCTTTATCAATATAGTCTGGTCTAGTAGATATTCTAACGCTTGAAGCTTTACCATTTTCTATATATTCATTTGCTATTTTTAAAAATTCTTCTTGCTTTGTTTGGTCTATTCCTGTAAAACTTCCTCCAAAAAAGGCTATTTCTTTTTCTACTCTTTCATCTTGGAAAATTTTTAAATAATATTCTATTGTTTTTCTAATATCCGCTGGTTTTATATTTTTAGTTTGTCCGCTAATTTTTCTTTGGTCACAAAAAACGCATTCGTTTTTACAACCATAATGCGGTATAAATACTGGTATGATATATTTTTTTTTCAAATCAATTCCCCTCTCCCATTACTTCTTCTTTATCTGTGCAATAGCTTCCTTTGCAGCATTCATTTCTGCTTGTTTTTTATTGCTACCTTGACCCTCGCTTGTTCTTTTGTTGTTTATTAGAAGCTCCACAGTAAATGTTTTTTTGTGGTCTGGTCCTTGTTCTTTTATAGTATTATATTTAATAGATACATCTCCATGCTCTTGTAATATCTCTTGTAGTACGGTTTTATAATCCTTTAAGCCTACGTTTTTGCTAGAATCTTTTATTATATCGCTTAAATTATTTATTATAAACTTTTCTACTTGTTCCATGTCAGAATCCAAAAAGATTGCTGCAATAACTGCTTCTACGCTATCTGCTAATACTGCTGGCCTATAGTTGCCTTTCATTGCCCTTTCGCTTTTACCAATATATAAGAAATCACTAAAATTAAATTTTTTAGCCACATCATATAAGCTCGCCTCACATACCACGCTGGCTCTAACTTTAGTCATTTCTCCTTCTGTTAAATTATTATGATTATCATATAAATATTTGCTAACAACAAATTCTAAAATAGCATCTCCTAAAAACTCTAATTTCTCATTATTTTCACACTTTTTTTCATTTGCATATGAAACATGGGTAAATGCTTTTTTTAATAAATTTTTATCTTTGAATGTGTAATCTAACTTTTGTTCTAAAATACCTGTTTCCAATATAATTTCCCTCCTTGTAAATCAGAAGTCGGATGTCAGATTTAACCTCTAACCTCCGACTTTTAATTTTCATATTATACATTTTCTTTAATATATTCTACCACATCACCTACTGTAACTACTTTTTCAGCATCTGCATCTGGTATTTCGATTGAAAACTCTTCTTCTAATCCCATAACCAATTCGACTATATCTAAAGAATCCGCTCCTAAATCATCTATAAAAGACGCTTCCATTGTAACTGTACTTTCAGCTACACCTAATTGTTCTACAATTATACTTTTTACTTTTTCGAAGATTTCTTCTGAACTCATTAGTCCTATGCACCTCCTTATAACTTTTATTTTCTTTACATATATTACAATATTATATGTTAGATGAAATGTCAAGAGTATTTTAACAATATTTTTAAAAATTTATATTAATAGTTAATATTTTCATTCTAAATTTCCGCTTTAGGTGGTTAGTATATGCTTTTTAAAAAATATTAATCCGTAATTATATTTCAATTAAATTAAATTCTATTTTCAGCTCATTTAACGCTGTTTCTTCCCTTTTACTGCATGATAAAATAATAATTTGATGATTTTTATATTCTTTATTTAAAAAATTTAATGCATTTCTTAATCTGTCTTCATCATAAAATGCAAAACTTTCATCTAAAATTAATGGAATACTTTCTTTGCAAATTTCGCTTAATACTGATAAACGTAGGGCTAAGTACATTTGGTCAATCGTACCCGCACTCAACCTGCCTGCATTTATGTAGTCACCATTTTCTAATTCTACAACAAGTCCTTCTTCATCTGAAAATTTGATATTTTTATATTTTCCATCTGAAACTCTTGAAACAACTGCACTTAACGAATTAGTAAATTCAGGTGTAATGTTCTCTTTCATCTTTTCATAAGCTTCTTCTATAGCGGTCTTTGCTAAATTTATGCTTCGACCTGTTGATAAAATTTCCGTTTCTTCTTCCTGTAAGTTTTGCAAATTTTCTTGTAGTGTTACTAATTCATTTAACTGTTTTCTATTGTTTGATTTATCAAATTCTAATGTTGATTTTTTCAACCTAAGCATATTTAGCTTGTTTTCTAACGTTTCTATTTCTTTTACTATTTCGTTTCTATTTTTTTCTAAACACTCGTCAATTTCATCCGTGCCTAAGTTCTGTAAATATTGATTTTTTATTTTATTATTTCTTTCTGTTATTATATTGTCTAAATTTTCTTGTGCTTTTTTTATCTCATTTTTTCTTTCTTGTATATTCTGCTCTATAATTTCTTTTTCCTTTAAAACACTTAGTTTCCCTTGATGATTTTTTATTGAAGCCTTTTTTTGTTTAATCCATTTAGTTATCTGTATCCACAAAAGTGCTAACGCCGCTATTGCAGTAACCAAACTGGCTATTGCTAATGTTATGTTTTGGGTAAAAAACATTTTAAAAATTATCTCATCTGTAATAAGCACCATGAAAGAAATTAATATAATCATCCAATTAGGTGTTACTTTACTGTCCTTAAACTTTTTTTCCTTTAATTCAACTTCCTTTAATTTATCAACATTTCCTGTCAAGCTAGACTTTTTTATATTAATTTTTTCTTCTTCTAACATCACATCTTCTTTAAACTGCTTTATTTCTTTTGATAATTTCAATTTAGTATCTATCTTATATATTTCGCTAACTATTTCATCTCTCTCCATATCAAAATTTGTCATTGATTCTTGAGTTGAATTAATGGTTTTTAATTTTTCATTTATTATTGAAATTTCATTATGTACTACATTTAACGGCTTTGCAACCGTTCTGTCCGTGCCTACTTCTTCATTATATTTTTCTTGTATCTTTTTTAATGCTTTCGCAAACGAAATATTATCATCACCAGTTGACACTTTATTTGCTATTTTTTGCAACAAAATATGTTGTTCAGATTTATTCAAGGCTACTTCTTGTTGCTCTATTACTGCCGTTTTAAATAATACCTCTTCCACTATTCCTGTTTGTTCAAGAAAAAACTCGCTATTTTTGTTTTTATCAAAGTTATAGTTTTGAGTTATGTCTTCTGATTTATTATTATATATTTTGGGTGATTTTTTTGTAAAGTCTCTAAACACTTCAAAAGTATCATTTGAATCTAACTCGTACGACATTTTGCCTGAATATTCCTTCCCATCCCATGGCTTATATTTTTCAAAATCTGAAATGTCTTTGCCATTTTTATTTCTATTTGCACCATAAAGAATGGCTCCAATAAATTTCAAAAACGTAGATTTACCAGATTCATTTTGCCCTTTAATTATGTTTATGCCGCTTTTTAAATTAATTTCTTTTTCTCTTAAATTACCAAATCCATTTATCTTTACATTTTTAATTTTCAATTTTTTTCCTCCTTATTTAATGCTTCACGTCCGCAGTATTACTCTAATATCTCTAATCCTATTTCAAGTGCTTTTTCCCATTCTGTTTTATCGTACATGTTTTGTTTTTCTAACAAGTTCTTAACAAAATATCCCTTTAAACTTCCTTCTTTGGCAATTTCGTCTAAGTTATATTTGAGTTTTGTAAAATCCTTTAGTTTTAGAATTCTATCGTTGTTTATTAATTTAATTATATCGTATTGATTTATTTCAAAATTCCTTTTGCCTACTAAAACAATTTTGTAGAAATTATTTTCTGGTACAACTATGTTATTTAACGTTTCAACCAATTCTTCTTTTGAATTTATTTCCGTTATATCTATTGTATATTCCACAAATTCTTTACTGTCCATTTTGATAAATTGTAAGTTTAGGTTCTCTTTATCAACTTCGCCCACAATAATGCCATGTTCTCCTAATTCATCAAACCCAAATGAAATTGGTGAGCCTGAATAAATTATATTGTTTTTACCACCTTGTTTAAAGTTTGTTTTATGTACATGCCCCAACGCTACATAATCAAACCCTTTTTCTTTTAAGCTCTTGCTAGAAATAGGATTGTATAATATAGTTGATTTGTCGCTTCCATCTAAGTTGCCATGAACAACTAATATGTTTATTTTCTTTTCATTTTCTACTTTAAAATTACTTAACTGGATACCTTCGTTAATAAAATCCGTAAACCCAACTCCATATATATCTGCTTCTTCCGTGGAAATTTTTTTGAATTCACCATTAAATATATTTACATTGTTACTCCATTGAAACGTATTATAATATGAGTTTTTTAAATAGGGATCATGATTTCCTGGTGTGATAAATATTTTTGTATCAATGATTTCCTTAAATTTTTCATTAATAAATTCAACGGTACTTTGTTTAACATACTTCTGTTCATAAAGGTCTCCTGAAATAAACAAATACTTTATATTGTTTTCTTTTATATAGTTAATTATTTTGTTAAAGGCTTCTCTTTGGTCTAGTCTTCTTTTGTCTCCTAGGTTGTCTTTTTTGCTTAATAAATGGTATATGATATCAAAGTGTATGTCTGCCATATGTACAAATTTCATGGTTACCTCCATTCGCTTTTGGTGATAAGTATATGCTTTCCATGTGGAAATCAATTGCAATAGTCCGCTCCCGTGGGTACACTGCTGTCAACTTAAGAGAATATTAACACTGTTGTAGGGGCGAACATTGTTCGTCCTGCACTATAATTATCTTGTTTTTCAATAATTTTATCTAATTCCTCTAGTCTCGGACGAACAATGTTCGCCCCTACATATACAATCCTTTTACCTTAAGTTGACAACATTACACGCTATTCTATGTATTTGAAGTATATACTAACCACTCCAAAAGCTACTCTACTCTAATTATTAATTTGGTATAATTTATTTTACCATAATTAAAGAAAAAAAAGAAGAAATATTTTTATTATTTCTTCTTTTTTTAATTCTCATCCTAGAACTATTCGTTTGCTTGTGCTGTTGCCATACTGTCTATTTCACCGAAAAGCTCGTCAAACTTTGCTTCTAATTCTTTTTGTATATCTATCGGCAATTCTTCCATTTTTGTTATATTTTGATTTGTCGAAGTTTCATTATAATTATTTACTGCATTTGTATATTCATTAAACGAACTTGCCGTATTGATAGTGTCTTCAAACGACTTTGGTGCATTTTGCGTATCGATAGCATCCTGATTTGGACTTGCTGCCTCTGAATGATTTCCTTTATCTTCAAACACATCTTCTAATGACGCAATGTTATTATTTTTTACAGGTTCTTCTTCTACGTCATATGGCTTATATGGATTATACTTCCTCCATACTCCCCTATTAATTTCCATATCATTATGATCCATCGGAAATGTTTTGGCATATTTAACCGTTGGGTATCTGAAATAATAATACTTCCTTGCTTTTATTGGCTTTATGCCTTTTTCATATATAATACAATAATCATTATCAAATCTTCTTAACTCGTCTGGTGTTAGTAATGCTCTTGCCATTATTTGGTCGCTTTCGCTAAATCCCTGTTTTGTTCTCATCCAAGATGCATCCCTATTTACAGAAACACTTTCTCTAGATATCGTCTTTTCCCCTAATGCTTTCGAAAAATATTCTACGGTTTTTTGTGAGTTACTTCCTAAAAATAAGTGTGTATCGCAGTTTCCTATTATTGTTTCAAATGAATCTTTATACACCGCTTCTAGCTGGTCTAAATTTTGTAATATAACGCTAAATGAAATATGTCTACTTCTACTTGTAGATATTTTCTTATCGAAATCAGGTATTCTACCTATATTAGCAAACTCATCTAATATGAAATATATAGGCATTGAAAGTGCACCACCATTTTTATCTGCAAAATCATATAATTGTTGAATCATCTGTGAGAAGAATATAGTTAGCAAAAAGTCATACGCCGCATGTGTATCCGAAGAAATCACGTATACTGCAGTCTTCTTTGTTCCTATTTCTTCAAAATTAATTGTATCTGTTGATGTTAAATCTGCAATTTCTTTTGAATCAAATTTACCAAGTTTTGATTGTAATGAGCTCAAAATTGAGCTATATGTTTTATCCGATGCGATTTCAACAGATTTATAATTCATTCTAGCTGGGTGGTCATATGGTAATGTATTAATTAAATTTGTAAGTAAGTTATCTCCTCCATTAGTATTTGCTGCTCTAACTAATTCTGCACAACTTGCTAAATTTTGTTCTTCTGGAGGTCTTGTTGCCATAAGATAATATATTAATGCTTTTAATAACATTTCAGCCATGTCATCCCAATATGGGTCAGACTTATTAGCTTCAGACTTTTGTCCTTTTATTATGGTATTAGCAATAACATCTACATCTATTTCGCCATTTATATGTAATAATGGATTATATCCATCACTATGTTTTGGAGAAACTAAGTTAAGTACTTTTATATCATAGCCATTATTCCTTAAAAAACCAGCTGTTTTGTCAAAAAGTTCTCCCTTTGGGTCTGTAAACACATATGAACCCAATGCTTGATACGCATTAGGAATAACATATGAAGCTGATTTACCCGATCCAGAACCTCCGACTACCAATACATTAGTGTTTCCTTGTTTATCTAATGGTAAATAATTTTTTTCTGCCAAAATAATACCATTTTTAGGACTCAATAATCTATATTGTTCTCCACCTTCAGACCAGTCACTTGAACCATGTTCAATAGTGTCATATTCATGTTTAGGAATCGTTTTATATATCCCAAAAGTAGCTAATATTATGTATATCAAGGTATAATACACTGTTGTTTTGAAATATGTCCCTATATATTGGTCACCAAATGCTTTCCCAAAACTTCCAAATGGATTAGAAATATTATTAAATATACTTTGTAAAAAAGCATTGAAATCAAAAATGCCGCTTTCTGTTGCATCTTTGAATCCAATGCTAAGAGTAGCAATGAAAACTACTAGTAATACTATCCATATTACTAGTATAACAATTAATTTAGTTTTATTTTTTCTAATTGCTTGTGATAATTTTTCCATCTCTCTATCACCTCATTTTTTTATCTTGTGTTATATAGTCCTTTCATCTTGTAATTCTTCTTGTTTTTTTCGTCCGTCCTATAACTCTAGCAAAAACAACCATTTCTCCTTGTCTTGCTTCCTGTCCAAGTGGAAATTCTAAATTCTTGTCTGTAGGAGTTACTTGAAGTGCACATGCTTTAACGTGTGGTGCCATTATAATTGCCCCTTTCTAATCATCATTGTCTTCTCTAATTTCAAATGCAAAATAATTCTTATACGGCATTAATTTGCACTTTCCTCTTACCTCATTTGTTGTTTCGTCTATATAAAGCGTTGGCTTTATTTCTTCTGTTGTTTCTGGATCTATTATTGATATCGGCCTTTTTAAGTTTGGTGTAAATGAAAATTCTTTATATTCGGCCTCTTTATCACTATATAAGGTTTTAAACTTTATTGGAACAGGTTCTTTGGAAATTTTTACTTTGTCGTCTTCTAAAATTCCCATATTTACTACAACCTTTTCTTTCCCAAATGATAATATAACTAATGCGTTTCCTTCTGAATTTGTTTCTCCTAAATAAAATGTTTTCCTTTTGTTTTCGCCTATTACTTGTTCTGTGTAATTTAGTCTTTCTATAGTAAATTTAGGAGCATCTTTTAATTCTGGTTCCGTTTCGTTAACTTGATAAATTACTGTATTTATGTGTGTTGGATCTGTAATGCTAAAATGTCTTTCTTCAAGGCTTTCGCTCATAATATAACACCTCATTTCTTATTCATTTATTTTTGTAAATGTTTTTTCTTCTGAATTTTCCATACGCTACAATTATACCGTATTTTTTACAACTTGTCAATCTTTTTTACAAAATTTATGTGATTAATTTATGTAGACTATTTTTTTGTTCTAGCTCCTGCTTGTCCTTGGATTGAATTTAGATACACTTTGTAATTCTTTAAAAAGTTCAGTCTCTTTATTTGTTAACTTTTTTGGCACTACTATTTTTATTTCTATTATTAAATCCCCTCTGCCACCTATTTCATTTATATATCCTTTTTGTTTTATAACAATTCTTTCTTTACTTTGCGTTCCCGCAGGTATATGTATTGTAGAAAGTTCTTCTATTCCATTTACATTTATTTTTGCTCCAAGAACAGCTTCCCATGGCGTTATTTCAGCAGTTGTAATTATATTTGCACCTTCTAATTTAAAAATTTTATTATCCTCAACATTTATTTTTATAAATAAATCACCATAGTTTCCACCATTTTGACCTTCTTTTCCAAATCCTGTTATTTTAATTCTCTCGTTATTTTGAACACCTCTTCGAACTTTTACTGGAACTATTCTTTCTGCACCATTAATGCTTTTTAATACCACCATTTTTTCTACACCATTAAAAGCGTCTTCTATTGAAATTGATATTTCTGTTTCTATATTTTCACCTTTTATTGCATTTTTTTTGCGTTTTATATTTGTAGTTGCCTCTGTTTCTGTATTTTTGCCAAATAAAATTGTAAAAAATGTGTTGTCTATTTCTTCCGTTTCTTCTTTCCCCAGCGGTCTATATGCCCTTTTGTTGCCTATATATGAATTCCAAATTCTATCATATTTTTTTCTTCCAGATGGATCTGTTAAGATTCTATAGGCTTCAGAAATGTCTTTAAATCGTTCTTCTGCTCTTATGTTACCAATGTTCTTATCTGGATGATATTTCTTTGCTAATTCTCTATAGGAAGTTTTTATCTGTTGTATATTTACTTTATTACTATTGAATTCTAGTATTTTATAATAGTCCTTTATTATCATATATATCTTCCTCCAGCCTCATTAATTTGTCATATTATATCATATTTTTTCATTTTTGTGAATAGCTTTATGTAAATTATAACCTCACAGAAACTAAAATTTTTCATAATATATTTTTAGGAGAACTGCCATGGAAGAAATTGTTAAACTCGATATAAATTATACATATGAAATTTTAATTAATGACATATCAAGATTAAAAAATAGATACCCTTTTTTAGAAACACGGAAGCATTGGAGAAAGTGTAATGAAAAAGCCTCTTCCCTATATTAGGCTTGGAATAGGTCGAAGACCTGTAATGTATAATGCTTCTCATCATTCTTTGGAATGGATTACTACGCCCGTTATCATGAAATTCGTAGAAAATTTTGCTAAAGCGAAGGTAACAACAGGATTTTTACAAGGATACGATATTAATTGGTTATTTAGAAATACTTCTTTATATATTGTGCCCATGGTGAATCCTGATGGCGTTGATTTGGTACTGGATCAAATGCCTTACAATTCCCCTTACTACCTTAATGCCATAAAAATTAACAATACTGGTCATCCTTTAAGTCAGGTTTGGAATGCCAATATAAGAGGTGTTGACCTCTTTAACCTCCAACCACAAGTTTTAAAAAATTAATTACTCTCTCAAGTAATCCCTTATCCAACCCCTTGTAATTCTTTTATATGTACCATATCGTTTTGTATTTCCATATTGTCGTTTATAATATTTAAACTGTTGAAATTAAAGTGTATGTATATATTCTTGTCTTTATCTATTTGAATTTTCTTAATCAATCTGTATAAAATCGTCTTATTAACTATCTTCATCTCTAAGAATTCTTTTACAATCATTTTTACTTCCGTTTCGTCTATCCTCTCCTCTTCCTGACCTTTAATGATATTTATTCTTTCTTGCAAATCTACAGCTTTATTTATTAGCATATTTCGTTCATCAGTAAATTGATTAGAATACCTCGTATATGCGTCTTCTGTTATAATATCTTTAAGTTTATCAAAATACATTTTATCCATATTAGAATCGATTTCATTTATCCTAGTTTCTATGTTTTGCAACTGTTTTTTATATTCATCTAATATATTTTTTGTTTTCGACTTATGCTCTTTATATACTTCTAAAAACATAGGATCATCTAAATACATTTTGCAAATTATTCGTATGGTTTCAAGTATTTGATTTTCGAATTTCCAATAATTCATGCTAATGGGATGACTACCTCTTCTTTCATGTCCCATGCAATTTATGTATGGGTTTTTTGTTTTCTTTTTACCTGAACTTTTTAATGCAACTTGCAAAGTCCAATTACAATGATAACACTTCATCAATCCTTTAAATAAATAATCATGTTTGGTCATTTTAGACATATCTTTGCCTCTTATAATTAACTGAACTCTTTCAAACAATTCCTCGTTTATTATTGGCTCGTGGGTATTTTCTACAATTATCCACTTCTCTTTTGGTACTTTCATCACTTTTTTGGATTTGTAAGATATTTTATTTATTTTGTTTTGAACAATATGACCTAAATATGCTTGGTTTTTCAATATGGCTAACACTGTAGTTTGATTCCATTTACTAGATGCTATGGTTTTTGTTTTGTGGTAACTGCTAGGCGTTAGTATATTTTCTTTATTTAACACATTCAAAATATCAATACTACCATGCCCATTTGCGTACATTTCAAATATTCTTTTAACTATTTCTGCAGAATACTCGTCTTTGAACAGCTTCCCCTTTTGGTTTTCATCTAACTTGTAGCCATATGGTGGAATTGACCCTAAAAATTGTCCATTTTTTTGTTTTTCTCTAAATACAATTTTTATTTTTTTTGAAATATCCTTTGCATACATATCATTCATAATCGCTTTAAACGGAGTTATGTCATTACTTGTGCTTTCTATATATGTATCAATTCCGTCTAATATAGCAACATATCTAACGTGGTTTTCTGGAAAATAATTTTCTAAATAGTGCCCTGTTTTAATGTAATCTCTCCCCAGACGTGATAAGTCTTTGGTAACAATCATATTTATCTTTTTATTTTCTATGTCTTGAATCATCCTGTTGAAATCTTTTCTATCAAAAGTAGTTCCGAGATACTCCATCGTCAACATATTCATCTATAAATTGTAAGTTATTCTCTTTTATGTACCTTTTTAGAATTAGCCTCTGATTACCTATGCTCTCACTTTCTTTTTTATCCTCACCATCCTCCCTAGATAACCTTATATATATCCCTACTTTAAATTTTTGATTGCTTAAATCTAGCATAATCCCTCCTAAACTTTAGCAACCACTGCTCATTTAATGTTAACTCTCTTTCTCTGTGTTTGCAAGTGGTTTTGTGTTCTCTTTTAAAGTTAAATAGTCTAAAAATGAAACTTTTAATGTTTCCTGTAGTGTATTACCACTATCATCAAAGCAACAATATATTTTATTACTTGATTTTTCTGATATTTTACTCAATATACCTCACCTATGTAAAGTGTATGAGTAGATATAAGTCATTATTACACTACTTCATAACCCTTACTTAATCCCCTTCATATGTTTACTCACTTCGATTATCATTTTTGAACCACCTAATTAATTTTTTTCTAAAACAACAATTGTCTAAAAAAATTGCCCTCAGCAATTTTACAGGAATAAGTCGACCTCATCAGTCGCCTCAAACAGCCTAAAAACGAAGTTTTTAGCGGGTGCTATCAAAAAATCAGAGATGCCTCTGCGACATCTCCAGTTTCTAATACAATTGCAACCTTATCTGTACAATTATTACGGCTAGACTTCGTTGCAATCACTTATAGTAACAAGCTTTGAGTATTCTTCAACGAGTGTCTACGCTTATATTTGCCTTTTGTTTGCCTTACAGTCGGTTCTGTGCCTTTTATTTCCTCTTTTAGATTAATGTTACCACTGATTTTTTAACAATAAAAAAACATCCATATATTTAGCTATCGCTAGCTTACTAATACAGATGTTCCATTTTTATATTTTCTTAAAAGTTACCTTTTAAGAAGGAATAAGTTTCCTTTAATATCTAATACTGTACATATTTCGTAAAATATATAATCTCACTTAATATTAGAGCGGGCAACTGCTGGAACAGTATTGTTGTTCTTGTTGTTAGGATTGTATTTGTTCCTGTTGACGTCTGCTGGTGGATTGTTGTTATTGTTAGCCGAAGCCCCGCCGACGAACCCCGTTTCAAACTTACCCCTCTATATAAAACATACTTCTCTTTAAAAATAAGTGTCAGCATGATTTGTATAGCCTGTCCAACCTGCTATACTTCTTTGTATATCAGGTAATGTTATTCTTCCTTCTTTTAATAGTCTTGTATACGATTTCAACTTTCTTTTCATTCGTATTTTACTTCTATGTCTTATCTTCATCCTGCTTTCATTGATTTTGTATCCACAAAAATTTACCCCTTGAATATCCTTAAATATTCTAGTTTTTGAATTTAATGTAAGTCTTAAATTATTTTCTAAAAATTGTGAAATGCTGTATAATACTTTATTTGCTGTGTTTTTATCTCTGCATAAGATTACAATATCCTTTTATCAATATTATGAAAATATTTTGTAATATCCATTTTTAAAATATAATAATTATTCCACTGTTTTTTACAATTCCACATCGCATTTTGTAAATCCTTTGAAGCTTTGTGCATTCCTCTACCTTCTATACAGGCATACGTCGTATTTATAAACTGTGGTATAAAATATGGTTTAATAAAATGCTGTACATACCATTGGTGTACAATTCTGTCTATATATTCCGAAGCCATTATTATGCGTTCTTTTGGTTGATATATTTTAAATGTTGTATATTTACTATGTTTATAATTACAATTTTTTAAAAGACACAGATGTATCATAAACATTTCTAATTGTTTTCGGCATTACTTTTTACTCCTAATGATTTAATTAGCCCACCTAACATTTTACCTATCTCGCTTAATAATTCATTACTATACTTATATTTTGTTTCATTAATCCATTTGTTATTATACATAATTCTAATGCAAATTCTTTGAAAATATATTTCTGTATCTATAACATTATATATTTGTAATCTTTTATTTTTATCTGATTTGCTCGCCAATAGCACATTTCTCAACATATTATACATACTTGTTTTAATTTCCGTTCCTATACTAAATTTTTCTGTTCGTGGTAATTTTAATAATATTATAAGCATATATTCTATATATTTTTCTGTTTTTGGTATAAGGATTAATTGGTTCATAAATATATTTTACTCCTATTTAAAAAAATAAGTTCAAGGGGGATTTTCATTTGAATTTCCCCCTTGATTTTTGGTTTCTGCACAAGTCGTTGACTCGCGCAGTGGTCAGTGCTTGTTAAAGCGGGCAACTGCAGGAACCGTATAGAAGAGCTCGAACTTGTAATAAAGATAATATAGGAACCTGTAGACGACTGCGGGCGGAACTCTGAGATTGCAAGCCGAAACCCCGCCGACGAACCCCGTACCGCCACTTCTCGTGATGATCAACCGATAAAAATACAAATGATCTGCCTTTTCCGTCAGTGTGTTGACCGGTTCGCCGTTGTAGATTCGTTGGGCAAGTTCAAGATAGAAGATTACCTCGTCTACCATTTCGTTGCCCAATTCTTTCGCCATTTCCCTCAGTTGTTTTTCCGTCTTCCATTCCCAGTTTTTGGCAGGGACGAGAGTTTGAATCTCTCCCTGATACTTGTGGTTGGTCGGAATCTGGCTCCTTGCCCAGTCGATGTCTTTCCAGAGGTAGTCTGCTCCCGCATTCCTGCAAGATTTCTCGACGAAATTCCAGTCGATGTCAGCCAGCTTAACGGTAAACCATTTACCCACCATCGGCCGAGACGTTTTCTGCACAATCTCCGTCGTCTTCGTGTTTCCCTTGAGGTCCTCAAGGCGTTCCAACGCCTGTATCAGCTCTAGTTCGGAGTAACTCCGTTCCTCTCCATGCACTTGTAGCAAAATTCTCATGTCTATTTCTCCTTATGTAGTTTAATGTAAGGCTATGTGCCTCTACAATATAGTTTAACATAATTTTACAAAATTTGCAAATGTAACTTTTTTAGCAACAAAAAACAAGTGCATTTTTATTTACACTTGTTTTAATTACATTTACAAAACTCTATATTTGACTAATTTAAAGCATCTCTTATTATTTTTAATAAATAATTCTTATTAGCATATACATCTATTTCTATATCTTCAAATGTAGCTGCTACAAATGAATTCCTTACGTACTCACTATTGTTTTTAAAGATATCTTTATTTATATTTATATTATTTTGTTGTAGATATTTATAAATAAATAATATTGTAGTTCTTGTATTTCCGTTCTCGAAAAGCATGTACTTTCCATATATTGCTTGCAATGTCTGTAATATATTTTGCTAATTCTTCTTTGCTCATATTTGTTATATTTTTTGTATTTATAAATTCAAATATTTTAATTAACTCATTTTCTATTTCTGAGAATTCTGTATACTTTACAGAAAGACCACCCAATATATCTTCATACTTTTCTATATCTATTTTTCTAAATTCTCCTGCCCAATCATATATATCTTGAAATAAATGTTTATGTATTTCTTTTAGAAAGTTCACACTAATACTAGAATTTAATGTTAATGTGTCCAACTCTATAATTCTATATGATAAAAAATCCGCTTCTATTGTTTCCAGTTCGGATTTATCTGTTATATTTAATTTATTTTTTAACACATTAGAATTTTCATATAAATATATATCTTTCATGCTTTGCTTGATACTCCATATTTTTTTATTAATGCTTGATATATTTGTTTTAAAGTAATATTTCCCTGTATTTCTTGCTGTGACCATTCTATCATTTCTTTTGATGGTTCTAAATTGTCAAACTTAATCAATGCAAAAGCAAAATCCCACGCACTCTTCTTTTCCTTCTCAGACATTGTTATCCTGCCTTTCTATCATATGGTAATCCCCACTTAATTGTTTTAACATTTCTTGTTTTGTTATAACACCTTTTTCTACTTGTTCTTCCAGCTTTTTATATAATTCTGTTTTAGGAATTTTATTAGATATTACTATCTTTTCCATGATTTCTTCACGCTCCTGTTAATATTATACCACAAAATTTCGTTTTTGTATCATCATTTAAAAACTTTTTAGGGCAACCGCATGAAATTTTTTATAAAATTTTGTCCCACTTTGAGGTTATTTTACATCAATATTTATAAAAAACATACCAAATTTTAATAGATTTACTCCACTTTGCAAAATAATTAAAAATTAGCTTGTAAAAACTTTAAAATCTAAAATCGGAGTTTTACTTGATATATCAATCAAAAGTGTAAAAATTTCATTCGGTTGCCCTAAAAACTTTTTTATACGATAAATTCATTCCAGTATTTGCGTTGATTTTATTCCTGTTTTTACGGTGCACTAATGTCTCATCGGATAAGTAGCAGATGGTTACTAAATTATATAATTTTATTACGCGAATAGGCTTCTCTGTGTTCGACCTCAGTAACAAGCTTTGAGTTTCTACAAAGCCATACAACGCTTATTTTATGGTGGAAGTTATCAAAACCGATGGGTGTTGACCTAAACTTAAATTACCCTGCAGAATGGGAAAAAGCCAGAAAAATCAGATTCGCCCAAGGATATACTCGTCCATCTGTTAGATATTATGTGGGACCATATCCTTTGTCTGAGCCAGAAACCTTGTCCATGTCAAGCTTTACAAGATATATTAAGCCAGAACTTACAATCTCACTCCATACTCAAGGAAGAGAGATTTATTGGGATTTTATGAATTTAGCAACCAGAAGAGATTTTGCAATTGCTAACCGCTTTTCTGCATTAAGCGGATATACGGTGGCTCAAGTTCCTTCTGAATCTTCTTTTGCTGGATATAAAGATTGGTTTATTCAATATTTTAGGAAACCTGGATTTACAATAGAAGCAGGAATTGGAATAAATCCGATACCTATCTCTCAAGCTCCTATTATATATCGTTCTTTAGAAGCGGTATTTTTAGAAGGCATGTTTTAGAAGTGATTAGACAAGAAGGCTTAAAAGCATTGAAAGATAAGCTGGGCTATGTAAATAAAATTGCCCTCAGCAATTTTACAGGAATAAGGCGACCTTCTCAGCCGCATAAAACAGCCTAAAAACGTAGTTTTTAGCGGGTGCTATCAAAAAATCAGAGATGCCTCTGCGACATCTCCAGTTTCTAATACAATTTCATCAATAACTGTACGATTATTACGGCTAGGCTTCGTTGCAATCACTTATAGTAACAAGCTTTGAGTATTCTTCAACGAGTGTCTACGCTTATATTTAATTTTTTCGCTTCACAATCGATTCTGTGCCTTTTATTTCCTCTTTTAGAGTAGTGTTACTACTGATTTTTAACAACAAAAAAACAAGTGCATTTTTATTTACACTTGTATTAATATATTTATAAGATTTCATTTTAAATTTATATATTTATGCTGCTGCATAAATTTCAACACCAGTTTTAATTACTTCATCAATAAAAGGCGTTTCATTTTCTTTAAATTCTTCGGTTAATATTAAATGTGGCTCTATTCTAGTATCTATTCCCCATGTTAAACTTATTAATTTTGCACCATCATCAAATTTATCTTTAATATCACTTGAGATAACAGCAATATCTATATCGCTATCTTTATGATTAGTCCCTTTTGCATATGAGCCAAACAAAATAATAGCATCTATTTTATAGTACTTACTTATTTCTTTTAAGTATTTTTCTATGGAATTTAATATTTCTATATTAATTTTGTTTTTAACCACGCCCTCATCTCCTTTATATTATTTATTTGTTGGTCTGTAAATTCTTGAGTACATTTTTCATGGAATTCTTTTTTATAATCTTCATATCTAGCATCCATATTGAATTTTGTAATTATTCCTAATAAATCTCTTTGTTTTTCGTCTAATTTCAATTCGCATTTATCTGCAATTTGCACTAGATTATGTATTTTGGGTGCATGTGGTTGATTAACATTTAGCTTCGCATATAAACCTTTTAATAGTTTTTCAATAACTAAATGTCCTATGAATAAACACCATGTATATTTTTTATCTTTATATAGAGTCATCATTGCTTCATAATCTTCATCTGAAGTTTCAATCCAATGTTCCATTAATTCAGTATTTGTCAATATAATCACTCTCCATTTCCTACACATATATTATATGCTAAAACTTTAATAATATCAAGTACCATAAATAATTTGTATTGAAAATTTATGTAATAAAATCGGATAAATAGCAGATGGCTACTAAATTATAATGTAACCCCCGTAACTCTCGCTTCAATACCTAGAAATATAATATTTTATATCAAAATACCTAACCTCTTCTGGCAAGCTCTTTTTTAATATTCCCAAACTTTTTATTCCATTCTCTTTTATTGAACCGAAGTATTTCGGTTTCGTATTTTTTATTAATAAGTTGCTCTATATCCACATCAAGATTTTCTTCTTGTAAGAATGGAATCTGTTTTCGCCCGAGTAGCTGTCTTTATTATTTACATTGATGTTATTTTCTGTAATATATTTTTGTATTTCTTCTGCAAATTTAGGACAATATTTTTCAAGCTTATTTTTACCAACGCCGGTTATTTCTAACATTTTTTCAAGTGTATTAGGATAATATACACACATTTCTTTTAATGTATTATCTCCAAATACTATATATGGTGGTACATTTTCTTGCGTTGCAATATCTTTTCTTATTTTTCTTAATATTTCAAATAAGACATTATCAAAGTTTTCTTGAATAACATCTGTTTTTTCCTTTTCTAATTCCATTCTAACATTTATCTTTTTTTCGCCTTTTAGTACAGGGTACGATTCTTTAGTTAAAGTTAATATTGGATACTCGTTTCCTTGCAAATTTAAGTATTTTTCAGCAATTAGATATGCTATTATTTGCTTTATGCTGTCTCTTGGATATTCTTTCATAACTCCATATGTACTAAGGTTGTTGAATCTAAATTGCCTAACTTTACTTGTATTCCCACCCTTTAAAACATCTATTACAAAATTGCTTCCAAATCTTTCTCCCATTCTTTTTACACATGATAGAACCTTTTGAACTTCTGTTGTTATGTCTTTTTTTTTAAATTCGTTATTACAGTTGCTACAAGATTCGCAATTTTCAATTTCTATTTTTTCACCAAAGTAGTTTAAAATATATTCTCTTAAGCACTTTTCCGTATTACAATAATTTATTATATCGTTTAATTTTTCATAATCGCCAGACTTACCTGACTTTGTATCGCTTCTTTCAATTAAAAATTTATTTGTAACAATGTCTGAACTGCTGAATAATAACATACATTCAGCTTCGTCTCCGTCTCTGCCTGCTCGTCCTGCTTCTTGATAATAACTTTCTATGTTTTTCGGCATATTATAATGAACAACAAATCTAATATTAGGCTTGTCTATTCCCATTCCAAAGGCATTCGTTGCTACTATTATCGGCACTTTATCATAAATAAAATCCTCTTGATTTTTGTTTCTTTCTTTTTCAGTAAGTCCTGCGTGATATTTATTACAAGCAATTCCATTTTCATTTAATATTTGACACACTGTTTCAACATTTTTTCTAGTAATACAATAAATAATCCCTGACTTGTCCTTTTTATCTTGCAAATATTCTAATAAATATCTCATTTTATCGTTTGGTTTAGAAACATTAAAACTTAGATTTTTTCTATCAAATCCAGTAATCAATGTGAATGGGTTGTTTAATTTTAGAAGTTTTACAATATCTTTCTCTACAATTGGTGTGGCAGTTGCAGTAAAGGCTACTATGGTTGGTCTTTTTCCCATTCTTTCAATCATATTAGATATTCTGCTGTAACTCGGTCTAAAGTCATGCCCCCATTGTGATATGCAATGTGCTTCATCAACGGCAATAATAGTGATGTTTATATTTTTTAATAAGTTTAAAAAACCTTCTGTTTCTATTCTTTCTGGAGCAATATAAATAATCTTGTATTCTCCTCGTTTTGCTTTGTCCATTACTAGCATGCATTGATTATATGTTAAACTGCTGTTAATAAATGCAACATTTACGCCTAAACTTGCTAAAGAGTCTACTTGGTCTTTCATAAGGGAAATAAGTGGGGATATTACGATTGTAACTCCATCGGATAAAATAGCTGGAATTTGATAACAAATTGATTTTCCTGCTCCTGTAGGCATGATTCCTAAACAATCATTTCCTTTTAATATTTCTTCTATAATGACTTCTTGTCCTTCTCTGAATTGTTCGTATCCATAATATTTTTTCAAAATAACTTTTGCTTCTTGCATAATCAGCTCCTGTTCTTTGTACTATTTTACCAAAACATTCGTTTGTTGTCAAGGATTTCTCATCGAGTTATTTCGACAAGCCCCTTCGCACTATTCCAATGCTGTCAACTTAAGAGAATATTGGCACTGTTGTAGGGGCGAACATTGTTCATCCTACACTATAATTATCTTGTTTTTCAATAATTTTATCCGGTTCCTCTAGTCTCGGACGAACAATGTTCGCCCCTACTTCCGTTTTCAGCAAAGTAGCCTCTGGAGTATAGTATATCTTTTAAAAAGGTGAACGACAGCCCTTTGAGGCATACGGATTACCCCTTGACTTGGAGGAACCTTTTTAAAAGATATACTATACTCTAGAGGCGGAATTTTTATGCTAAATCAATTATTTTTTCCAATAATTCTTTATATGATATCCCTGATTCTTCCCACATTTTAGGATACATGCTAATTTGTGTAAACCCTGGCAATGTATTAATTTCGTTTATATATATTTTATTTTTTGCTTCATCTAAGAAAAAATCAACTCTTGCTAATCCCTTGCCATCAATCGCCTTAAATGCCTTTATTGCCAGTCTTCTTATTTCTTCACTGTGTTCTTGCTTTATATCCGCTTTTGCAATCCCCTTTGATGTATTATTTATATATTTTGCATCAAAACTATAAAATTCATCTGCGGGAATAATTTCTCCAACACAAGAAGCTACAACTTCTTCATTCCCTAATACTGAACATTCCAACTCTCGTCCAACAAGTCCTTCTTCAATAATTATTTTATTATCAAATTTGGATGCATATGCAATATTTTCCTTTAAATCTTGTACATTTTTAGACTTGTTAATTCCCACAGATGAACCAGAATTAGACGGCTTTACAAACATTGGAAATTTAATTTTCTCTGATATTAATTGTGAGACCTCATCTAAAGTAAATATTGTCTCATTGAATTCTGAATCAACATATATGTACTTATCTTTACCCTTTCTAATATATACATATGGTGCTTGGTTTATTTTAGCTTTTTCGAATATTACTTTTGTATATGCTTTATCCATTCCCAGGCTTGAAGATAAGACTCTACAGCCAACATACGGCACTCCTATTAATTCAAAAAATCCTTGTATTGTGCCATCTTCCCCATTTTTACCATGAAGTACAGGAAACAGCACATCAAGTTTTCTTAATTCTTCCATCACATTATCTATTTTTGTTAAATCTGTTAGCCTTTCTCCTACTTCTGGGTTGTCAATAATCTTATTATGTATATTCCAATTGCCATCTTTGCTTATATAAATTTGTGTAATATCATACTTTGTTTTGTCTAAGTTTTTTATTATGCTTGCTGCAGACATTATTGAAACATCGTGTTCTGTGGATTGCCCACCAAAAATTATTCCTAATTTTTTCATATCTTCAACCCGTCTAAAATCTGCCAAAATTTCATTCCGTTTGAAGCTTTTATTAATACAACATCTCCAGCTATTAAAATTTTATTTAATTTTTCTACTGCTTGTTGTACATTTTCAAAAACATATTTCTCTTTTACTTTTGTCCCCATATCCGCTATAAATTTTGCACTTTCCCCTACAGTTATTAATATATCTACATTATTACCATTTACTTCCGCTCCAACTTTTCTATGCAATTCTTCTGCAAAATCACCCAGCTCAAATATATCTCCTAATACCGCAATTTTCCTGTTCCCTGGGATTGTATTTAAGTATTCTAATGCATATTTTATGGATTCATAACTTGCATTATATACATCATTTATAATTTTAACACCGTTTATTTCTTGTAGTTCCATTCTTTTTTTTGTTAATTCAAAAGTTTTTATTCCAGATAATATTTTCTTATCATCAATCCCTAATGCTTTCCCTACCGCTATTGCCGCTAAACTATTATATACAAAATGCAAACCACTAACAGGTACATTTACTAAATATTCATTACCGTCTATTTTTATTTTATATTTACTATTATTTTCTGTTGTTATTATATTAAACGCTTGATAATTTGAATGTTTCTTTATTGAATATGTAACCGTATTCTTCCTTTTAGTTCTTATATTCCACCTACTTAACAGGTCATTATCTTCATTAATAATAAGGATTCCATTCTCATGCAACCCCGAAATAATCTCTAATTTTGCTTTTAGAATATTTTCTCTTGAACCTAATAATCCAATATGTGAAGTCCCAACATTAGTTATTACAGCAATTGTTGGTTTTGCAATGTTACTTAAAGCTTCAATCTCTCCTAGATGATTCATTCCCATTTCTACTACCAATGCTTCATGGTTTCTTAGTTTTAATATTGTAATTGGTAAGCCTATATGATTGTTAAAATTTCCTTCTGTCTTTAAAACATTATATTTTTGCTTAACTACATTGGCTATAATGTCCTTTGTACTTGTTTTTCCCACACTCCCTGTTATTGCAATAATTGGTATGTTATATTGTTCTCTTTTATACTTAGCTAATTTTTGTAATGCCTCTATGTTATTTTGTGTTTTTACAAATGTAATATCTGGATACATTTCTAAAAACACAGGATCTAACTCTTTTTCCACAACACATGCAATCGCACCATTTTGTATAGCCATTTCTAAATAATCATTTCCTTTTTCAATTGCAAAAAATACTTCACCTGCCTTAATTGTTCGTGTATCTATCGATACATCTTTTATTTTTATCTCAAGATTCCCTTGTATTAATTCCGCATTATTCAGTCTTATTAAATCTTGTAATAATATTTCTTTCATTTGCTCCTCCGATTTTTAACTTTCGACATTTGCTCTCCACTATATTAAATCACTTTTTTCATTTTTTGTAAATATAGTGTGAAAAAATGTCAGGCAATCGCATAAAAAATAATTTGCTAAAACTTTTCACACTGCATTTCCATTTACCGTAATTTTTACTGAATTCACTTCATTTAATTGAATTACCGTGTCAGTAATTGAACTTATAATTTGAGCCTTTTGCTCCTTAGATATACCTTTAGTCAATTCATCAGAAAAATCTGCCTCTAACACATCTCCTTTTAATTCTACTTTATTTATCTTTGTACCTGTTGGAATTATTGCACTTAAATTATCGGTGCTTGGTCCATCAATTAACATTTGTATTAATGTTTTATATGGGTCTGTTAATAATTCCTTAGAATCTATTAGTCTACTTTCTTGTTTTAACTCCCCCGTTCCGAGTATCTTTGAACTCTAAACTTACAAAAGTTTGCCTAAATTGTTCATCTGAAATCTCTTGTTGCGGAGTATATTCATTCATAGACTCATCGTTTCCATTAAATACAATAAATTGTTTTAAATAAAATCCTAGTGCTATTAATGCCAATAATATAATTGTTATAAATATGATTTTCTTCATTCTTTAACATCCCTTTCAAAATCTTACTATTAAAACTATATTTTGAATTAGGCTTGTTTAGAACAGTTAAGAAAATAATTCCTTCACTATTAAATCGCTTGATTTAAGTTCGTATTGTTTATTCTTTAATAAATTTTCATAAAATTTAATCAAATACATATGTGTTGGAGAAATATTTTTGTCAACATTACGATAGTTGCTTCTTACAAGTGCATTTCTAAAATAAATAGAATACTCTTTAAATAAATCATTATTAATTTTGTAACCTATACTTCTTAGATATTTAATCATAAAAACTGCAGTAGTTCTAGTGTTTCCTTCACCAAAAGGATGCGTTTCCCATATTCTAGATGTGAAATCAGCAAACCTTTCTATCTTTTGTGTCATCTCTAATTTAGAATAATCAAAAGCTCTTTCAACGTTAATATCGTAATCTAACATTGCATCTATTTGATTATATAAGCCATATCTAACCGTATCTCCATTTAATATAATTTCCTCTTTCGAAATATTGTAATCTCTATATTTACCTGCAAAGTCGTATATACCTTCAAATTGCCTTACATTCTCCATTCATTTTTTGCTTTTTTATTAAAAAAGTAGTATAATTAATTAGTCAAAGTTTCATATCGAAACTTGCAGTAGTCAAACAATTCAATAGGAATAAAAAAATGAAAACACTTACGCTTAACGATTTATGTGAACGTCTTGAAGTTTTGTTCAAAAAAGATGTTCTGAACGAACTGGCACCGTTCCTCATTAACTCGATTAATTCTGAGCAGGAGGCAATAGCATTAAATATATTGCCAGTATGGGTTGCCGCATTTGATAAGATTTATACTTGTGCAGAAGCTGCAACTTCTATACAACCGTCTGATTGCAATTGCGTTTTAAACAATCTTCGTTTTGGCGTAAACAATTTGAGAGAACTTGTTCGAAGTGCATCGAAATTTGGATTCAGTGAAAAGGCTAAGAAGTTTCCTTTAAAGGAAGCAGCTTTGGAACTTCCAAAGAAACGTGTTACAGAAATAGAAAAAAAGTTCTTGGATATAATAAAACAATGCCAGAACCTTTCGCCGAATTGATTTGACCCCCTGCCCGCGAATATTGCGGGCAGGCTTTTTTATTGCTTCATCTCCCGTTACCAGTTAACACTTTTGAGCAAAGTAGCCTCTTTACGTATAGTATATGATTAAAGTACATGGAATAGCGCGAGTGGTAGGTATATCTTTTTAAAAAACTGCCCGACAGCCCTCCCAAGGCAACGGATTACCCCTTGACCTGGAGGGAGTTTTTTAAAAAGATATACCTACCACGGGAGCGGACTATTGCAGGCGATTTCTTATGGAAAGCAAAACCTATACTATACTCCAGTGGCGGAAATTTTAGGCTAAACCATTAAATAGTAACCATTTTTAGAACACTTTTCCATTGACAATCTTTGTATTTCATTATAATATAATAAGTGATGATTAAAAAATATTGTACATACAATATATATAAGCGTAGAAATGTCTCTGTAGATTCCTCATAGCTTGTTACTGAGGTTAGCCAAAGAGAACATTCGCATAATAAAGGATTGATTTTATGAAAGAAACATTACATATTGGTTTAGATGTTGGCTCTACAACTGTAAAAGTAGTTGTAATGAACTCACATCTTGAGATAATCCATAATTCATATAAACGACATTTTTCTGACACAAAGAATACTGTTTGTTCTATGTTAGAAGAATTAATAAACATGTATCCAGATAACACCTATACCTTTACCCTTACTGGCTCTGGGGCGATTTCCGCTGCAAAATTTTTGAAACTACCATTTATTCAAGAGGTTATTTCATGCAAGAAAATAGTTGAATACGACATTCCTCAAACAGATGTTGTTATTGAACTTGGTGGTGAAGATGCCAAAATTATATACTTCGACAATTACGTTGAGCAACGCATGAACGGTACATGTGCAGGCGGTACAGGTGCATTCCTAGATCAAATGGCAAGCCTCCTAAACGTTGACACTGCTGAACTTAACGAACTTGCCAAAGGATGTAAAACAATATATCCAATAGCTTCAAGATGTGGCGTTTTTGCTAAAACCGACGTGCAACCTCTATTAAATGAAGGTGCAAGAAAAGAAGACATTGCCGCTTCTATTTTTCAAGCTGTTGTTAACCAAACAATAAGTGGATTAGCCTGCGGCAGACCAATAAGAGGCAACGTGGCTTTCTTAGGCGGACCGCTTAGCTATCTATCTGAATTGCGAGCAAGATTCATAGAAACCTTAAATCTTGAAGAGAGCCAAGTTATAGTGCCTATCGATGCACATTTGCTTGTTGCAAAGGGGGCCGCAATTTCTTCTCTTGAAACAGAAATAATTTCTGTTGAAACCTTAAAAGAAAAAATCGAACATTTAAGACATTCAAAAGATGAAACAACAAAACCTTTAAACCCTCTCTTCGCAAGTGAGGAAGCTTATGCAGAATTTAAAGAGCGTCATTCAAAAGACACAGTCGCTACAGCTTCTTTAGAAAACCATTCTGGGGACTGTTTCCTTGGCATTGATGCTGGCTCAACTACTACAAAAATAGTTTTGTTAGATAGAGATGGCAATTTACTGCATTCTGAGTACGATAGTAATCATGGAAATCCACTTCAAAGTGTAATAACTATGTTAAAAAACTTGTATGCAATATTGCCAAGCACAGCTACCCTTAGGTACTGTGGCATAACTGGTTATGGTGAAAAATTAGTTCAAACTGCATTAACTGTTGACTTAGGTGAAATTGAAACAATCGCACACTATACTGCAGCTAAACAATTTTTACCTGAAGTTTCAAGCATTGTAGACATCGGCGGTCAAGACATGAAATACATAAGAATGAAAAATGGTGCTATTGATAACATTATGCTGAACGAAGCATGTTCTTCTGGTTGCGGTTCATTTATTCAAACATTTGCCAAAAGCTTAAATGTTTCAATTGAAGAATTTGTGAGCGAGGCTATTCGTTCACACAACCCAGTTGATTTAGGCTCTAGATGCACTGTTTTTATGAATTCTAGAATAAAGCAAGCCCAAAAAGAAGGTTACAGCGTGGGAGATATTTCTGCTGGGCTTTCATATTCAGTAGTAAAAAACGCTATTCAAAAAGTTATGAAAGTTCGTGATATAGAAAAATTAGGTAAACACATTGTTGTTCAAGGTGGAACCTTTTACAACGATGCCGTTTTAAGAGCATTTGAAATAATAGTTGGCAAAAATGTAATAAGACCAAACATTGCTGGATTAATGGGTGCTTACGGAATGGCACTTTTAGCAAAAGAACAATATGAACAAAATATGGACATGGAATATAAATCTTCTATTGCTTCTTTAGAAGAATTAAATAAAATAAAAATCGAAACTACTCATGCAAGATGTCAAAAATGTGAAAACCACTGTCTTTTAACAATAAATAAATTTAATAATAACACCAGATTTGTTTCTGGCAACAGGTGCGAACGAGGTGCAGGAATCGTTAGTGAAACTGCTGATTTACCTAATTTATATAAATACAAATACGAAAGAATCTTTAATTACACGCCACTTCCACTTGATAAAGCCCCAAGGGGAGAAATTGGAATTCCACGTGTACTTAATATGTACGAAGATTATCCTTTCTGGTTCACATTTTTAACTAACCTAGGCTTTAGAGTAATAATTTCTGATAAAAGTAGTCGCTCAACTTACGAAAGAGGCATGGAATCTATGCCTTCTGAATCTGTGTGTTATCCCGCAAAACTAGCACATGGACATATTGCCAATTTGCTAGAAAAGGGTATCTCTACTATATTTTATCCCTGTGTTCCGTATTCAAGAAGAGAATATAAAGGAGCCGAAAACCACTATAACTGCCCTATTGTTATTTCATACTCTGAAGTGTTAAAAAATAATGTGGAAGAATTAAAACATGTTGATTATATTAATCCGTTTTTACCTTTAGTTCCTAACACTTTAACAGAACGTATTATGGAATTAAAAGAGTTTAAAAAATATAATTTTTCTAAAAAAGAGCTTTTAGAAGCTGCAAAAAAAGCAGAAACTGAACATTTAAACTTTAGAAAAGATATTCAAAACAAAGGCGTAGAAACCTTAAGCTTAATTAAAGAAAAAAATCTAAAAGCCATAGTTTTAGCAGGAAGACCTTACCATTTAGATCCAGAAATACATCATGGTATCGATACTCTAATAACAAGTTTAGGACTTGCAGTATTAACCGAAGATAGCATTTCGCACTTAGCAGAAGTTCAAAGGCCAATTCGTGTTGTTGACCAATGGATGTATCATGCTAGACTTTATGCTGCAGCTGGCATAGTAGGAAAAAATGACAATTTAGAACTAGTTCAACTAAATTCATTTGGTTGCGGTGTTGATGCCGTTACAACTGACCAAGTTGAAGAAATCTTGGCAAGTCATGATAAAATGTATACCCTAATAAAAATTGACGAAATAAACAACCTTGGTGCTGTTAGAATTCGTATTCGCTCATTGCTTGCAAGTATGAATAAAAGAATTAAGCAAAAGGCTGAAAATTCAGGAGATTACGGAATAAACAAAATTGCTTTTACTAAAGAAATGAAAAAAGATTATACAATTTTAATGCCTCAAATGGCACCAATTCATTTTGAATTATTAGAAGCTGGCATGAAAAGCCAAGGATATAAGCTGGAACTATTAAAGAATTGTACAGAAAACACCGTAGAAACCGGGTTAAGATATGTGAATAATGATGCATGCTATCCTTCTATTTTAACCACAGGGCAAATGATAGAAGCTCTTGAATCTGGTAAATACGATGTAAATAAAACTGCATTAATTATGTCACAAACTGGTGGCGGATGTAGAGCAACAAATTATATCGGATTTATTAGAAAGGCATTAAAAGATGCTGGATTCCCTCAAGTTCCAGTAATCTCATTTAATATAGTTGGAATGGAAAAGGTATCTGGCTTCAAATTAACTATTCCATTGTTGGAAAGATTGCTTAGAGCCGTAATATTAGGTGACCTTCTTCAAAAAGTATTAACAAAAAATAAAGCATATGAAGTAAATATTGGTGAAACCCAAAAATTATATGAACTTTGGCTAGAAAAATGCAAACAAATCGTAACAAAATCTACATCAAAAGAATTTAAACAAACAATTTATTCTATTGTTGAAGATTTTGAAAAAATCGAATTAGATACTAATCACAAAAAGCCTAGAGTTGGCATAGTTGGTGAAATTTTAATTAAATACCATCCATTTGGCAATAACTTTGTAGCAGATTTATTAGAAAAAGAAGGTGCTGAAGTAGTTCTTCCTGATTTAATGGGATTTGTAAAATTTATGGCAACTCACAAAATAACATTCAACGAATTACTTAAAACGGGAAAAGCAAAGGCAAGTATATTCAAATTCGCCATAAAATTAGTAGACTTGTTCGAGAAAAATTTAAAAATTGCATTAGCTAGTTCAAAAAAAGGTTATTTGCCACCTTGTAACATATGGCATTTGCAAGATAAAGTAAAATCTGTACTTTCAATTGGCAACCAAACTGGTGAAGGATGGTTTTTAACAGCTGAAATGATAGAATATATCGAGCATGATATTCCAAATATTGTCTGTGTTCAGCCGTTTGCATGCTTACCAAACCACATTGTTGGAAAAGGTGTTATAAAAACCATTAGAAGCATGTTCCCAAATGCAAACATTGCACCTATTGATTATGACCCTGGAGCTAGTGAAACAAATCAAACTAACAGACTAAAATTAATGATGACCGTTGCAAAAGACAACTTAAAGAGGAAAGAGAAGGAAATCAAAGCACTTGAAAAAGAAAATGCTGAAACAGTTGCCGAGCTTAGCACCATTTAAGAAAAAATTTAATATATTATATTAAAAAAATATTTTTGCATTTTCTTAAATTTTTATTTGATTTTTGTTAATTTTATAGTATAATTAAAATGATATGGGATTCACGAAAATATTTGTGAATCAAAACCTTTAAAAGAGGTCAGGAGATGAATAGCCATGAGATTTGAAAAAATAACCGAAAATAAAATTAGAATAACTTTTAATATAGAAGACTTAGAGAAGGATAACATAGATTTTCATTCTTTTATGTCTAATTCTATAGAATCGCAATCTGTTTTTCTTGATATGCTAAGCAAAGCCGAAAAAGAGATTGGGTTTATTACTAATAATTATCAACTTACTGTAGAGGCATTGGCTACTTCTAATGGACATTTTGTAGTTACAGTTACCAGAATGTTGCCTGAACCCGCAAAGGTATCTAGCAATATTAATACGCTTTACCCTGGTGCTCCCCAACCAAGTAAAAGGAAACTAAGTGCTAAGAGAAAAGCTATTTCAGCAACTATGCCAATTGTTGTTTTTCAATTTGAAGATTTTGATGATTTTTGTAATTTATCTAATTGCTTAAATAAAGATATTTTAAAAAGAATAAATAAAATTTTTACAAGGTCAATTTTATATTTATATAATAGTTCATATTACTTAACCTTAAAAACCAATGAAACATCTACTCTTTCAGATTTAAAGCATGCTTTATCAACAATTTCTGAGTTTAGTACCGCTGTAAGATATTCAACTATTTTTGAAAAAAAATTAACCGAATATGGAAAAGTAATTTTGCCAAATAATTGTTTCTTGAAAATAAATAAATTTTTTGCAAATTAATGTCTGTTTAAATAAACCTTAACGTTTATTTTTAAATTGTTTAAATAAAAACGGGATGCCTTACAATTAATCTTTTCAAGTCGTCGAGGACGCCGACCCCTACACGTATGGGCTGGCGTCCTCGACAACCTGGTTCCTCATATTCTAAGACATCCTCTTTTTACTGTATTTTTTCAAACATAGTATCAAATTCTTTTTCAATTCTTTCTAACCCTTCTTGGGTTTTTGCTTCAAATCTTAACGTCAATTTTGGTGTTGTATTTGATGCTCTAACCAACCCCCAACCATCATCAAATACAACTCTTGCCCCATCCACATCAATTACTTTATTCCCTAGCGATTTAAAGTAACTAACTGCCTTATCTACAATTTCAAATTTACTTTTTTCTTCCACAACTTTATTTAATTCCGAAGATACAACATATTTTTTCGCTCCTAACATCTCAGAAACCTTTTTATTTTCGCTAGACATTAATCTTAAAAATCTAGCTGCCGCATATAGTCCATCATCGAACCCATAATATTCATCTCTAAAATATATATGTCCAGATGTTTCCCCTGAGAAAGGAATATTCTCTTCTTTTATTGCAGCTTTTATAATTGGACTTCCCGTTCTTATAAACTCAGGCTTAGCTCCTAATTCTTCTAATTCATCCCATAAATTTTGTGAACATTTGACTTCAACTAGGGCTCTTGAATGTGGATATTTTTTTATAATTTCTTTCCACATTATTCTCATATAATCATCGCCAAATATCATATTGCCTTTTTCGTCGACAACCCCTATTCTATCTCCATCTCCATCAAATGCAAACCCTACATCTGCTCCTACTTCTTGAACCTTCTTTGCTAAATCTACCATATTTTTAGCCTCAGCTGGATCAGGATGATGATTAGGAAAAGTTGAATCTATATCACAATACAACTGAACCACCTTTACCCCTAGTTTTTCTAATGTTTCCGCCGTAATTATTGATGGAGTCGCATTTCCGCAATCTATTACAACCTTTATATTTTTGTTTTGAAGGACTACCCTTTTAGTAATTTCTTCTATATATCGTTCTTTTACCGATACTTTTTCTATAGTTCCAGTTCCGCTTAAAAACTCCCCTTTTATCATAAAATCATAAATTTCTAAAATCCTATCACCATAAATAACCTCTGCATTTTCTTCAATACACATTTTAAATCCATTATATTCTCTAGGATTATGGCTTGCCGTTATTTGTATTGCTGGTCCTATCTTTAGTAATTTTCTGGCATAATATACCATTGGTGTAGTTGCTAATCCAATATCCTTAACATCCACCCCTGTTGAAATAAGTCCATTTATCAAGCTTTCGTTTAATTCGTCTGAACTTTCTCTGCAATCATGACCAACAATAACTTGTTGTAAATTATATTGTTGTATGTACGAACCAAAAGCCTTGCCCAAGTTTTGTGCAAACTCCTTATCTATATTTTCTCCTACAATTCCCCTTATATCGTATTGTTTAAAAACATCTTTATTTACCTTTATATTCATTTTTATCTCCTTCTCAATAGATTTATACTTTTGTAATATTTGATTCTTAAAACTTAATTCCTTTTATATATTCTATCATTTCTCCTTTTATATTTTCTCTTCTTAAACATTCTGCTATTGTAACTTTTGCGAGTCCAAGTTTATCCCCTGCATCAAACCTTTTACTTTTGCATGCGTATGCATGTATTCCTTCCCCACTTTTAGCTATTCCGTTAAATCCATCTGTTAATTGAATTTCTCCTCCTACACTTGGTTTAACTTTTTCTAAAACGTCAAATATATCTGGAGTTAAAACATGTCTGTCTGATATGGCATAATTTGTTTTTGCCTCTTCTCTTTCTGGTTTTTCCACAAAAGATGTAACTTTAAAAAGTCCATCACTTATTAATTCCCCATCTAAATTTCCATATTTATGAACTTCATCCCAAGAAACTTGTTCTAATCCTATAACAGCGGTCTCTAGTTCTTCATATTTTTTAATAATTTCTAAAAGGCACGGTTCTTCCCCATGGAATATAACATCCCCATACATAACAGCAAATGGCTCTTCTCCTATTATGTCTTTTGCCATATATATAGCGTATCCTAAACCTTTCGCTTCATTTTCTTCAACAAAGTGAATCTTCATTCCTCTAGAAACATTTGCTATATCTGGTATAAAATTCTCTTTTCCCCTTTTTATTAAAAATTTTTTTAATTCAGCGTCTTCTGATAAATACTCTCTAATAACTTCTTGTTTTCTTCCTACTATTAATACTAATTCCTCTATCCCAGATTCCGATGCCTCATCAATCAAATATTGTAAAATTGGTTTATCCACTATGTTTAGCATACATTTTGGAATAGATTTACATGCTGGCAAAAACCTTGTTGCAAACCCAGCTACTGGGATTACTGCTTTTCTTACTTTCATCTTCCCCTCCATAAAATATACTTTATTATGAAATATATTTTATAATAAAATATACTTTTATGCAAGTCTATTCAGAAAATAATCCATGTACAGTTTTTTAGCAGTTTCTGGGCTGTCTACACCTTTTGCATTCTTTATTGGAGCAAATTCTTCTTCTCTTTTGCCACGAACAAGAATAATATCATCTATCATTTCAAAGACATCAAAGAAAAAATTTTCGAATTTGTATGCATTTGGTTCTTCTGGATATATTTTTTTACCAAATTCATCTACGTAATTTATTTTTTTTATAACTGTATGTTGTGGAAGTTTTACTTCTTTTGCTTTTTCTAATACTTTTATGTTAAATAAATTACATAAGATATTTGTATCTCCATATAAAAATTTGCCGTCTTTATCCCTTTTAGATGCAATTTCATCTGTTCTTTCAGTATATTCTATTATTCCTATCTTACCATTCTTTTTACAAAACACTCCTACTTTTTCTTGCTCATAGGCTTTTTCAACTGTTTTACATGCTATTTCTTTGTTTTCAACTATCGCTGCCCCTATTAATATTGGATCTGCTATTTGTGCTAGTATATTATCTACTCCACCAATAAATACCCATTCTATATTTTGGTTTTTAATGTCTTGAATTACATTAAATTTATGTAAGGCATTAAATATTCCTCCATCTCCATTCGGAGCCTCGCTTATTTTAGCCTTTTCTTCTAATAAAATTTTTCCATTAAAATCAAGGGCTGGTATCTCATTTTGTATAAAAAAATTTATTTTATTCTTTGGATAATTAAAATAACTATTTCTTTCAAAAAAATCTACTGTTTCATAATTATTGGCTTTGCTGGTCATAATATACCATGGCATTGTGATTCCATATTTTTCTTGAACTTCTTTAAATTTATCACATAATATTTCAAAAATTGATTTTCCAGAATCTAATCCTATATCAAACGTTCCTTTGGGTCCACTGTGTCCTAGTCTAGTTCCTTGCCCACCAGCCATTGTTATAACGGCCAATTTTCCACTCGAAATTGCTTCTGTTCCAATTTTTTTATACTCATTTAATTTTTCACTTGGTAAATTATATTTATCTATATAATCCACACTATCTATTTTCATGGTTTTTAACTCATTTTTTATTTGCGTTTGATTGTACAGTTTTTTCATATAATCAAAATCTATGCTTGCAATTTGGTTTAATAAATCACTTTTTTGCTTCTCATCTAACTCATTATAAAATCTTAATAACTGTTCTTGTTTATATATAGAAACTTGCTCTTGTGCGAATTTTAGCTTTTTATCCATTATTACACTTCCCCCTTCAATAGTTGCATTATAACATGCCATTTTTTCTAATTCAAGTATGGGTTCGCTGGTGGCAATGTTATTTCATAGATTATTACAAAATTGTAATATTTCATAAAATAACAGAACTGTAGGGGCGAGCATTGCTCGTCCGATTATATATAATATCGATCTTGTTCCCAATTAATAACATTGTCAATTATATATTGCTTTATAAGA